>CALWBB010000005.1 GCA_944375885.1 uncultured Merdimonas sp. | reverse complement strand
GTGGGAGACGTAGAGGTGATGATCACGCTGGAGGCGGGAAGCGAGCTGGTGGTGGAAAAGGATCAGCCTGTCACGAGCCAGCGGGTGGAGGAGACGGATTCCGGCGGAGGCAGCCGGATGACGGAGGAAGAAAACTGGTCGGAATCCACCGTGTATACAGAGGGGGAAGATGGAGGGCGGAGCCCTTACGTCGTCAAGGAGCTGGAGCCAAAGGTGCAGGGCGTCGTCGTGATCGCCGAAGGAGGCGGAAATCCGGCGGTACAGCAGAATATCCTGGAGGCGGTGCAGGCATTATTTCCAGTGGAGGCACATAAAATAAAAATAATGAAGATGGAGGGTGAAAGGTGAAAAACATATTCAAGAAAAACCAGATGATCATTACCGCCCTGGCGATCATGATCGCGGTGGCCGGGTACTTAAATTACTCCGGAAGCAAGCTGGACTCCGCCAAGGTGGAGACTGACGCGGACGCCTCCACGGGGGATGACGCGGAAGCGGCGGCCGATATTTCCGCAGAGGATATTTACGCGCAGACAGGACTGGAGGAGCTTCAGTTCGCGGACGGGGATATCGAGAGCCTGGATCAGGACGCGGAAGATCTGGCAGCGGCGGACGCCGAAGCGGAAGCGGAGGCGGAGGCGGCAGACGGGGAGGCTGTGGCAGATACCGGCGCGGAAGGCACGAAGACCGCCGGCGCCTCCGGCGGGGAAGCGGCGGAGGGAACTGAGACTGCCGAGGTGGATGAAAATGAAGAGCCGGGCGAGGCAGTCCTGGCGAACAGCTCCACGGCAGGCGTGGGAATCGCCGCAGAGGCGAAGCTTACGAGAGAACAGCTCCGCTCCAAAAACAAGGAGACCCTTCTGGAGGTCATCAACAACACCAACATTTCCGACGCCCAGAAGCAGGAAGCCATCGACAGCATGGTGGAGCTGACAGACATCGCGGAGCGGGAGGCCGCTGCTGAGATTCTTCTGGAGGCCAAGGGCTTCGAGGATGTGGTAGTCAGCATCACCGGAGAGCAGGCGGATGTGGTGGTGAACATGGCGGAGGTAGACGAGGCAGGCCGCGCCCAGATTGAAGACATCGTCAAGAGAAAGACCGGGATTTCCGGGGAAAACATTATCATTACGCCGGTGGCTGCCCAGGAATAGGGGCGGAGGCGGTGAAGTAAGGGAGTGCGCCGATATGCATTGCCTTACGGAGCTTGCAAGAGGGGTGTGCAGCGAAGCCTCAGACTGGCGCAGACTGCAAGGCTGAAAGAAAATGTTCCCAAGGGGCTGTCGTACTAATGATGCGACAGCTCCTTTTACTACAAATTTTTACTTGATACTTCTTAAATAAAAGTATAAAATGATGTTGTAAACTGCACAAGAAATGATATAAACTTGTGCGTTTTGCGACATTTGAATTATGGAAGGATATGTAAATTTTGGGAGGCGAGCATTGATGGAGAAGGACCTGCAGGATCTATTTGATTCCCACGGCGGCATTCTTAAAACAGGAGAACTTCTTCAAAACGGGTATTATCATCGAAAACTACAAAAGTTGATAAAGAATGGAGAAATTGAGCAGGTACGGCGGGGATATTACCAGCGCATAGATGACAATTCTTATTCTGAAGTGGCTGTCATTGCCAGATTGTTTCCGGATGCTGTTCTTTGTTTGGAGAGTGCACTGGATTACTATGGCTACACAGAAAGAACGCCGTCTGCTTGGAATCTTGCTGTTCCGGACAGTTCATCCAGGCGGCGATTTCATATTTTGTGGCCGGTTGTAAAGCCGCATTTTATCAGTGAAAGCAGATTTTCTGTCGGAATCATGGATGCGCAGATCGAAGGAGTAAAGATGCGTATCTATGACAGGGAGCGGACGATCTGCGACTGTCTCACACACAGAAATAAAATGGATGCTGAGGTATTTAACAGTGCCATCCGCGAATACCTTAAAGATCCGCAGCGAAGTGAATCCCGGCTTGGGAAGTATGCTGCCATGCTCAGAGTGCAGGGAAAGGTACGGGAGGTGCTTGGAATATGGCTGTAAAAAATCTGGCTGCTTCGGTACTGGCAAGACTTAAGAATCAGGCAAAGACAGAAGGCATCAATTATCAGATGTGCCTCCAGTTGTTTTTCCAGGAGGAGTTTTTGCGGAGACTTTCACATTCAAAATACAGGGAAAACTTGGTGCTGAAGGGTGGGATGTTCATATACACCCTTACTGCTTTTGACAGCAGGCCGACACGGGACATGGATTTTCTGATGAGGAGTCTGTCTAATGATCTGAATCATATTAAGATTGTGATGAATGAGATCTGTGCTGTGAAGACAGAAAATGACTATATCCTCCTGGAAGTAACCGGTACAGAACAAATTACATTGGAGAAGAAATATCCTGGCGTGAAGACAAAATTTATAGGGCATATCAATAATGTCAGAGTTCCATTTTCAGTAGATGTGGGGGTTGATGACGTAATAGTGCCGGACGCTGTGGTCAGGCATCTTTCCACCCGGCTGGAAGGATTTGAGTCGCCGGAGATTTATACATATTCATTGGAAAGCACAATATCAGAGAAATTTGATGCTATTCTCCAAAGAATGGAAACGACAAGCAGGATGAAGGATTTTTTCGACATTTACTATTTGTCGAGTGTCTTTGATTTTTCAGGCAGAACACTGAAGGAGGCAGTCCTGCTCACAGCAAGGCACCGTGGGCGTATTCTGGAGCAGGATGCTTTTACACGCATTGGAAAGTTTGCGAACAATCCATTTATGAAGACACAATGGATGCGGTTTGAACCAGCAAAAGAAGCTGCGCTGGAACTCTCAGCAGCACTGCATCGACTGAATCAGTTCCTTCATCCTGTATATGACGCAATCTTAAAGGGAGAAGAATTTGACTGCCAATGGTATTGTTCCCAAGAGACCTGGGTGTGATTTTATCTCATCAAAAGTTATTTTATGTTTCCTGAATTTTCTTTTTGATTTGCAGATTGAAAGCTCAGGAAAAAATCCCGGAAAGGATCCCCGTGGACTGGAGAAACAGCACGAACATCATGACCGGGGCGATATAGCGGATCATGACTGTGTAAAGCTTCTTCCGCCGGAACGCGTGTCCGCTGCTTTCCATCTCCTCGATGACGAAGGAAGGCTTTTTCACCCAGCCGATGAGAATGGTGGACAGGAGGGCGATAAAGGGCATCATCACGCTGTTGCTCACATAGTCCATGACATCCAGAAGCTGTCCGGTGGTTCCGTTTGGCAGCTTAGCCTCAAAATAGAACAGGCTGTAGCCCAGGGCGACCACGGCGGAAGCCGCCAGGTAAATGACAGACAGGGTAACGACGGTCTTTTTGCGTTCGGTATGGAAGACCTCTACACAGTTGGCCGTGATGGATTCCAGTACGGAGATGCAGGAGGTCAGCGTGGCGAAAATCGCCGCCACGAAGAACAGAAGGCCCACGAAGCCGCCGGCCTTTCCCATGGCATGGAAGACCTTGGGCAGGGAAATGAACATCAGGCTCGGCCCTGCGCTCATACCCTCGACGCCGGAGAAGACGTATACAGCCGGAATGATCATAGCGCCGGCCAGCAGGGCGACGCCGGTATCAAAAAGCTCAATCTGGCTGACAGAATGGTTCAGGTTTACCTCCCGTTTGACATAAGAGCCGTAGGTGATCATGATTCCCATGGACACGCTGAGCGAGAAGAACAGCTGGCTCATGGCGTCCAGAAGAATCTGCAGGAAACGGCCCACGGTCAGCCCCTCCACGTGGGGCGTGAGATAGTAGCGGAGCCCCGCAAGGCCGGTGCGGAGCTGGCCGCTTTCGTCCGTATGCTGAAGGGTCATGGAGTAGACGGCGACAATGACGACCAGAACCAGAAGGATCGGCATCATCCATTTGGAGACGGCCTCGATTCCGTCCCGGACTCCGTTGTAGACGATAAGGGCCGTCACCGCCATGAAAATCAGGGCGTACACCACAGGCGACACCGGGGAGGTGATAAAGGCGGTAAAATAGTTATCCCCGGCGGCAGCCTCGGAGGCTCCGGTCAGGTAAATCACGGCGTATTTGGTGATCCAGCCGCCGATGACCGCGTAGTAAGTCATAATCAGGATCGGGACGATAAAGGTCAGGACACCCAGAAACTTCCATTTCGGGTGCATTTCCGTGTAGGCGCCGATGGCGCTTTTTTTCGTGCGCCGCCCGATGGCGATATCAGAGGCCAGCAGGGTAAAGCCGAAGGTCAGCACCAGCGCAAGGTAGACGATCAGAAACAGGCCGCCGCCGTCCTTCGCGGCCAGATAGGGGAAGCGCCACAGATTTCCCACGCCCACAGCGCTTCCCGCAGCAGCCATCACAAAGCCCAGCTGCCCGGAAAAATGATTTGCTTTCTTTTCCATAACACTTATTACTCCTTAAACATAAACTGCAAAGTCAGTATTTGGCGCACAGGAGGACGTGCTGTCCGTCTGGCGCCGACATTAAGAATAGCATATGCCAGGGAGCATGTCCAGTGGAAGAATGGAAAGCAAGCTTTTAGGATTTAATTTGACGAATCCGGCAAACTCCGCTATGATAGACAGAAGAACAAAGGAAAAGAGGAAATATCATGGCAGGATCCATATTCGGAAAGCAGTTCTGTATCTCCACCTGGGGGGAATCCCACGGGAAGGGCGTCGGCGTCGTCATCGACGGCTGCCCGGCAGGACTTTCTTTAAATGAAGAAGACATACAGAAATACCTGGACCGGCGCCGGCCGGGCCAGTCCCAGTACACTACCAGCCGGAGCGAGGGCGATAAGGCGGAGATTCTCTCGGGAGTATTTGAGGGGAAGACCACAGGGACGCCCATCTCCATCCTGGTGGCGAATACCTCCCAGCGATCCCAGGATTACAGCGAGATCGCGTCCTATTACCGGCCGGGCCATGCGGATTATACCTTTGACCAGAAGTATGGCTTCCGGGATTACCGGGGCGGCGGCCGTTCCTCGGGACGGGAGACCATCGGGCGCGTGGCGGCGGGAGCCGTGGCGTCGAAGCTTCTTTCAGAAATCGGAGTAAGCTTGAGCGCCTACACCCGCTCCATCGGCCCGGCAGAGATCGATTACGACCGTTTCGACGCCCATGAGATCCGCAGGAACCCCTTCTATATGCCGGATTCCCAGGCGGCGGAGCAGGCGGGCATCTATGTAAAGGAGTGCATGCGGGAGAAGGATTCCGTGGGCGGCGTCGTGGAGTGCGTGGTCCGGGGACTGCCGGCGGGCCTGGGAGATCCCTGCTTTGACAAGCTGGACGCGGACCTGGCGAAGGCTATCCTGTCCATCGGGGCCGTGAAGGGCTTTGAGATAGGCTCCGGCTTTGGGGCGGCGAAGCTTCGGGGAAGCGAGAACAACGATCCCTTCGTGAACCGCGGAGACGGCATCGAAAAGGAGCGCAACAACGCAGGGGGAGTTTTAGGCGGAATCAGCGACGGAAGCGAGATCGTGCTGCGGGCTGCCATTAAGCCCACCTCGTCCATCGCTGCGAAGCAGCATACGGTAAACCGGCAGGGCGAAAATATCGAGATCAGCGTGCACGGCCGCCACGATCCGGTGATTGTGCCCCGGGCGGTGGTCGTGGTGGAGGCCATGACGGCCCTGGTGGTGGCGGACGCCCTCCTGTGCGGCATGAGCGCGCGGCTGGATTATGTGAAACGGATCTGGGGGAAATAAGGGATGGGACTTCGATATGTAATTGCGGGTTCCGGGGCCACAGGAGGGAGCATCGGAGCTTTTCTGGCGGCGGACGGCCAGGACGTCACCTTTTTGGCCCGGGGCGTCCAGCTTGCGGCCCTGAAAGGCCAGGGCATCTCCATGAAGCATACGAAAAAAGGCGATTTCACGGTCTGCCCGGTCAGGGCCATGACTATGGAAGAATACCGGGACGTGCCGGACGTGATTTTCGTCTGTGTGAAGAGCTACTCCCTGGAGGATGCCATCCAGCTTGCGAAGCGGACAGGCACGCCGGAGACGGTGGTGATCCCTATCCTGAATATTTACGGGACGGGAGAAAACATGCAGGCAAAGCTTCCCGGGATGACTGTGACAGACGGCTGCATCTATGTGGCGGCCCACGTGTCCGCGCCGGGAGAGATCACCCATGGCGGCGATATTTTCCGGGTGGTGTATGGCCTTCGGCCCGGCCAGGAGCCGGGGGAGACTGTGCGGATCCGGCTGGAACAGATTAAAAAGGATCTCGATCACGCGGGAATCAGCGGGGAATACTCGGACAATATCCGCCGGGATACCTTCAAAAAGTTCATGTACACCAGTCCCATGGCTGCGGCGGGGGAATATTTTCACGCCCAGGCCGGGGAGTTCCAGAAGGACGGAGCGCCCCGGGATACCTTTGCCGCCATGGATCGGGAATATCTGAAGCTGGCGGAGGCCATGGGACTTGGAGTCCCGGCGGATATGGTGGAGGTAAACTTAAAGATCCTGGACGGCTTAAGCCCCCAGGCCGGGACCTCCATGCAGCGGGATATCGAAAAGGGCGGCCCTTCTGAGATCGCGGGACTTGTCTACGCGGTGGAGGAGATGGCGGCGGCGTACCAGGTGGATATGCCTGTCTGCCGCAGAATCATAGAAGAGTTAAAGGCGAGAGGATTGCGATAAATGTACCGGATAGTAAAGAAAGACGGAAACGCGAAGCATGCAGAATTTACCACCGTGCATGGAACCGTGCAGACGCCGGTGTTCATGAACGTGGGGACGGTGGCGGCCATCAAGGGGGCCGTGGCCACCTCGGATCTGGAGGAGATCGGCACGCAGATCGAGCTGTCGAACACCTACCACCTCCATGTGCGCCCCGGCGACCAGATCGTGAAAAAGCTGGGGGGCCTTCATAAGTTCATGTCCTGGAACAGGCCGATCCTGACGGATTCCGGCGGGTTTCAGGTATTTTCCCTGTCCTCCTTACGCAAAATAAAGGAGGAGGGCGTGTATTTCCACTCCCATATCGACGGGCGGAAGATTTTCATGGGCCCGGAGGAGAGTATGCAGATTCAGTCCAACCTGGCGTCCACCATCGCCATGGCCTTTGACGAGTGCGCCCCGGCCCTGGCGGAGCGGGACTATGTGGAGGCCTCCGTGGCCCGGACGACCCGCTGGCTCGCCCGCTGTAAGGCACAGATGAAACGGCTGAATGCGCTGCCGGACACCATCAATCCCCATCAGCTTCTGTTCGGCATCAACCAGGGAGCCATTTTTGAAGACATCCGAAGGGAGCATGCAAAGGAAATTGCGCAGATGGATCTGGACGGCTACGCCATCGGCGGCCTGGCGGTGGGCGAGACCCACGAGCAGATGTACCAGATCATCGAGGCGGTCGTCCCGTACCTTCCGGAGGACAAGCCCACCTATCTGATGGGCGTGGGCACGCCGGCCAATATCCTGGAGGCCGTGGATCGGGGCGTGGACTTCTTCGACTGCGTCTATCCCAGCCGGAACGGCCGTCACGGGCATCTGTATACGAATTACGGAAAAATCAATTTATTTAACGCGAAATACGAGCTGGACGAGAGGCCCATCGAGGAGGGCTGCCAGTGCCCGGCCTGCCGCCGCTACAGCAGGGCCTACATCCGCCATCTCCTGAAGGCGAAGGAGATGCTGGGCATGCGCCTGTGCGTGCTTCACAACCTGTATTTCTACAACACCATGATGACGGAGATCCGGGACGCCATCGACGCGGGGCGTTATCAGGCGTATAAAAAAGAAAAGCTGGATAAAATGAAGTCTGGCTCTTGACCGGAGATTCGGAATTATGCTACTATAACAATAGTGCGTTCCGGCGCTTCAGAATCCGGCCTGCCAAAAAGGGCAGGGCTGTATTTTTTGAAAAATACCGGACGGCAGTTGAATTTTAGGAGGAAAAAAGAAATATGAATTTACTTGCAACAACCGGCGGCGGCACGATGGGCTTTGGAGTTATCATCCTGTATGTAGTAGTCATCGGAGCGTTTATGTACTTCGCGGCGATCCGTCCCCAGAAGAAGGAGCAGAAGCGTGTGAACGCCATGCTTGCCACCATGGAAGTAGGCGATGTAGTAGTAACCACAAGCGGATTCTACGGAGTCCTGATTGATATTACCGAGGACGACGTGATCGTCGAGTTCGGAAGCAACCGGAACTGCAGGATCCCGATGAAGAAAGCAGCGATTGCAGAGGTGGAGAAGAGCAATGAGTAAGAAACCGACAGTACTGATGATCCTGGACGGCTACGGCCTGAATGAGAACCCGGAGGGCAACGCCATCGCCATGGCGGCTACCCCTGTGATGGATCAGCTGATGAAAGAATATCCCTTTGTAAAGGGCAACGCAAGCGGACTGGCTGTGGGACTTCCCGACGGACAGATGGGAAATTCCGAGGTAGGCCATATGAATATGGGCGCGGGGCGCATCGTATACCAGGAGCTGACCCGCATCACCAAGGAGATTGAGGACGGGGACTTCTTTGAGAACGAGGCCCTGGTCGCCGCTGTGGAGAACGCGAAGGCGAAGGATTCCGCCCTCCACATGTTCGGCCTGGTGTCCGACGGAGGCGTGCACAGCCACAATACGCATATCTACGGCCTTCTGGAGCTGGCGAAGCGCCATGGCCTTGAGAAGGTCTATGTACACTGCTTCCTGGACGGCCGCGATACCCCGCCGACCTCCGGAAAGGATTTTGTGCAGGAGCTTACCGATAAGATGAAAGAGATCGGCGTCGGCGAAGTGGCTACCGTGATGGGACGCTATTACGCTATGGACCGCGACAACCGCTGGGACCGCGTGGAGCTGGCCTACAAGGCCCTGACCAAGGGCGAGGGCGTGGAGGCTTCCGACGGTGTGAGCGCCATCGCCGCTTCCTATGAGAAGGACGTGACGGACGAGTTCGTGGTTCCGGCAGTGGTGATGAAGGATGGAAAGCCTCTGGCCACCATCCAGGACGGCGATTCCGTGATCTTTTTCAATTTCCGTCCGGACCGGGCCAGAGAGATCTCCAGAGCCTTCTGCTGCGATGAGTTCACGAACTTCCCGCGGGAGAAGAAGCTGGATCTGACCTATGTATGCTTTACGGAGTACGATCCGACCATCCCGAACAAGCTGGTAGCCTTCCACAAGGTAGAGCTTCACAATACTTTTGGAGAGTACCTGGGAGCCCATGGCCTGACTCAGCTTCGCCTGGCTGAGACGGAGAAGTACGCCCATGTGACCTTCTTCTTCAACGGCGGCGTAGAGGAGCCGAACAAGGGCGAGGACCGCATCCTGGTGAAATCCCCGAAGGTGGCGACCTACGACCTGCAGCCTGAGATGAGCGCTCCCGAGGTATGCGACCGTCTGGTGGAGGCCATCAAGGCGGATAAATACGATGTGATTATCATCAATTTCGCGAACCCGGATATGGTAGGCCATACGGGCGTGATCCCGGCGGCGGTGAAGGCCATCGAGACCGTGGACGGCTGTGTGGGACGCGCTGTGGAGGCGCTGAAGGAAGTGGGCGGCCAGATGTTCATCTGCGCGGACCATGGAAACGCGGAGCAGATGATCGACTACAGCACGGGAGAGCCCTGGACGGCTCATTCCACCAATCCGGTTCCGTTTATCCTGGTAAACGCCGATCCGGCTTATTCCTTAAGAGAAGGCGGCTGCCTGGCTGACATCATTCCGACGCTCATCGAGCTGATGGGAATGGAGCAGCCGAAAGAGATGACAGGCAAGTCTCTGCTTGTGAGAAAGTAGGGGAGGTGTAAAAGTGGGTATTTTCAGAATTATATTGACAGTGCTGTTCGTCCTGGTGTGCGCCGGGCTGACATTTTGTGTTTTAAAGCAGGAAGGAAAGTCCAATGGACTCGGAGCGATCGCCGGCGGCAATTCCTTCTGGGAGCAGAATAAGGGACGTTCCGCAGAAGGAAAGATTGTGCTGGCAACCAAGGTACTTGCCGTAGCCTTTATCGTACTGGCATTGGTACTGAACTTAAGCTTTTTCTAAAGATACGCAGTTTACAAAAGCACTCCCGGGGACTCCGAGGGTGCTTTGTGTTTCCGGAGGGATATGGCAGACAAGACATTTGAAGAGAGAAAGAAAATTATATATGAATTCATCAGCGATCCCCATTATGTGCCGATGAAGCAAAAGGAGCTGGCGGTGATCCTCCAGGTGGCGAAGGAGGATCGGGAGGAGCTCTCCCGTGCCCTGGAGGAGCTTCTGGGCGAAGGGAAAATCGAGCTTTCCAAGCGGGGACGCTACAGCAAGGCCCAGCCCCGCAAGGCTGTGGGCGTCTTCACAAGCCATGCCAAGGGCTTTGGCTTCGTGTCTGTGGAGGGCCTGGAGCAGGATATTTTTATCGGGGAGAACGATACAGGGGACGCGTTCCTGGGAGATACCGTGGAGGTGGTCATCAAGGGGCACGGCGGCAGAAGGCCCGAGGGCGTGGTCACGAAGGTTCTTGGCCACAGCGTCACGGAGGTGATCGGCACCTTTGAGCGAAGCAAGAATTTTGGCTTCGTGATCCCGGACAACCAGCGGATCAACCGGGATATCTTCATCCCGCTGGAGCGGACGAGAGGAGCCGTCACAGGGCAGAAGGTGACGGCAGAGCTCACCGATTACGGCAGGGGCAGGAGGAACCCGGAGGGACGGATCACGCAGATCCTGGGTGAGGCCTCGGATCCGGAGACAGAGGTACTCTCCATTATCCTGGCCTACGGCCTGCCCACGGAGTTCCCGGAGCGGGTGGAAAATCAGGCGGAGCGGGTGGCGAAGCCTGTGTCGGACGCGGACCGGGCGGGCAGGGTTGACCTCAGGGAGGAGGTCTGCGTGACCATCGACGGCGAGGACGCAAAAGATCTGGACGACGCCGTTTCCCTGAAAAAAGAGGGGGATCAGTATATCCTGGGCGTACACATCGCGGATGTGGCCAATTATGTCCAGGAGAACAGCGCTCTGGACTGGGAGGCGAAGGAGCGGGGGACAAGCGTGTACCTGGCGGATCGGGTGATCCCCATGCTGCCCCGGACCCTGTCCAACGGGATCTGTTCCCTGAATGAGGGTGAAGACCGGCTGGCTTTAAGCTGTATCATGACGCTGGATGAGAGGGGAAGGATTACGGGGCACAGGATTGCGGAATCGGTCATCCGGGTGAACCGCCGCTTAAGCTATACCGGAGTACAGAAGGTGCTGGACGGCGACCTGGAGGAGCAGGCCCGTTACCCAGAACTGGTGCCCATGCTTCTGGAGATGGAGCATGTGTCGGGGCTTCTGCGCAGGCGGCGCAGAAAACGGGGCTCTATTGACTTTGATTTTCCGGAGACGAAGGTGATCCTGGACGAAAAGGGACATACGGTGGATATCCGGCCCTATGAGAGGAACGCGGCCACACGGCTCATCGAGGACTTTATGCTGGCGGCCAACGAGACGGTGGCGGAGGATTATTACTGGCAGGCCCAGCCCTTCGTGTACCGGGTGCATGAGAAGCCGGACGCGGATCGGATGCAGAGGCTTGGCACCTTTATCCGCAATTTCGGCTATCAGCTGCGCACGGCCGGGGACGAGCTTCATCCCGGTGAGATTCAGAAGCTTCTGGACCGGATTGCCGGGACGCCGGAGGAAGCCATGCTGAGCCGCCTGACCTTACGCTCCATGAAACGGGCCCAGTACGCCACGGACTGCAGCGGGCATTTTGGGCTGGCAGCCCCTTATTACTGCCATTTCACCTCGCCGATCCGCCGCTACCCGGATCTGCAGATTCACCGCATCATCAAGGAAAATCTGCGGGGCCGCCTGACAGCGGAGAGAGTGGAGCATTACGAAGCCATTCTTTCAGAGGTGGCGAAGCATTCCAGCGAGACAGAGCGCCGGGCCGACGAGGCAGAGCGGGAGACGGTAAAGCTGAAGAAGGTGGACTATATGGAGCGCCATATCGGGGAAGAATACGACGGCGTGATTTCCGGCATCACCGCGTACGGACTGTACGTGGAGCTTGCGAATACGGTGGAGGGCCTGGTCCATGTGAATTCCCTGGAAGGGGATTTCTACGAATTCGACGAGAATGCCAGCGAGCTTCGGGGAGCGCGTACCGGCCTTGCGTACCGGCTGGGCGAGAAGGTGCGCGTCCGCGTGAAGGGAACGGACCGGCTCTGCCGGACGATAGATTTTGAGATGGCATAAAGGAGTTGACATGTTATGGGGAAGGATAATTTTAAGCTGGTAGCCAACAATAAAAAGGCTTACCATGATTATTTTATCGACGATACCTATGAAGCGGGCATTTCCCTGGCCGGGACGGAGGTGAAGTCCGTCCGTATGGGAAAATGCAGCATCAAGGAAGCGTTTATCAAAGTGGAAAAAAACGAAGAGGTGTATGTCTACGGCATGCACATCAGCCCTTACGAGAAGGGAAATATTTTTAACAAGGATCCCTTAAGGCCCCGGAAGCTTCTGCTTCACAAGTACGAGATCCGGAAAATCGCCGGGAAAACGGCGGAAAAGGGATATACGCTGGTGCCTTTGCGCGTCTACCTGAAGGGCAGCCTGGTGAAGGTGGAGATCGGGCTGGCCAGGGGAAAGAAGCTGTACGACAAACGGCAGGATATCGCGAAAAAGGATCAGCGCCGGGAGGCGGAGAAGGAATTCAAGGTCAGAAATTTATAAGAAAAAGCGGCCATGTATGCGGCAGTCAGCTGTGTATGCGGCTGTTTTTCCGTTTTCGGGCAATTGAGACCTGATGCATATAATATCTAACCGTTTTCGGGCAAAAATATATTGACTTTTTCCATTTTTGGATATATAATACAGTCAAAGACAATGACAGGATTTTTCGAACGGAGGGAAGCTTATGCTGTACGAGGAGCTGAACAGAAGAAAAAAAGAATTGGGCCTTACGACGGAGCAGCTTTCTCAGCTTTCCGGTGTTCCGGCCGGTACGATTAATAAGATCCTGAGCGGAGAGACGCGTTCTCCGCGTTATGATACGATGCAGGCGCTGGAGAAAGCCCTGTATGGCGGGGAAGAGAAGGATTTTTCCAGAATGGGAGCGGTGCGGGAAGCGGCGCCTTATTTCGTCAAGAGGCAGGGACAGTATACGGTGGAGGATTACCGGAAGCTGCCGGAGGATGTGCGGGCAGAGCTGATCGATGGCCAGCTGGTTTTCATGGACGCGCCAGGCTTCACCCACCAGGAGCTTCTCACGGAGCTTCTGTTCGAGCTCAAGCTGTTCATACGGAAGCACGACGGTCCCTGCCGCGTCCTGCCGTCTCCTCTGGATGTGCAGCTTGACGGGGATGGATATACGATGGTCCAGCCGGATATCACTTTGATCTGCAAAGAAGAAAGAATTACGGAGAAGGGAGTTTTTGGAGCTCCGGATTTCTGTATCGAGATTATTTCCGAATCCACAAGGAAGAAAGACTATGGAATCAAGGTGCAGAAGTATATGAACGCGGGAGTGCGGGAGTACTGGATTGTGGACGCCCAGAGGCGCGCTGTCATTACTTACTGGTTTGAAGGAGAGCTGGCGCCCTATATTTCCGTTTATACATTCCGGGATCGGATCCCGGTACAGATTTACGGCGGCAGTCTGGAGATCGACTTTGGGGAGATCTCGGATCGGATTTGGAAAACAGAAACGTAACAAAGTGTTACATAATGTTAAAATTATTTATAAAAATGTTATAATCATGATAGAAAGTGTTAAAAAAAGAAAATTACGGGTTGATTTTCTGTGAAAATATATTAAAATAAAGATAGCGCTGTGAGCGGAAAGGCAGCGCCGGTGTCAGGAAGGCTTTCAGCCTGCCGTGCTGGCGTGAACGAGAAAAAGGAGAGGAAATCATGATTATCACACAGAAAAAGCCCATCGAAGAACTGATGGCAATGATCGGCGACGCACAGAAGATCGCGATCCTGGGCTGCGGCAGCTGTGCCACGGCCTGTGCTACCGGCGGCGAGAAGGAGGTTGCGGAGCTGAAGGCGTATCTGGAATCCCAGGGCAAGACCGTGGTAGCTACCGGAATGGCAGATTACTGCTGCATGAATATGGGAGTCAAGACGGCGATGAAGAAGCTGACGGCGGCAGGCCCCGACGCGGTTGTCTGTATGTCCTGCGGAGACGGCGTCCAGGTGGCTGCGAACCACAGCCAGGTTCCGGTATACCCGTCTAACAATACCATGTTCCTGGGCGAGGCGGTGCGCTTCGGACTTTTTGAGGAGGCCTGCCATCTGTGCGGCGACTGTATGCTGGGAAGCACCGGCGGCATCTGCCCCATCTCCCGCTGCGCCAAGTCTCTGGTGAACGGCCCCTGCGGCGGCCAGAAGAACGGAAAGTGCGAGGTCAATCCGGAGAACGACTGTGCGTGGATTATGATTTACAGGCGTCTGGAGGCTTTGGGACAGCTGGACAAGCTGGCGAAGAGAAGAGCGGACAAAGGATATGAGAAGGTGGCATATCCCAGAACAATTAATATCAGGGGGAACAAGTAATGGGCATGTTGGAAAAAGCGCTGGAAGGCGGAAAATTTGGTGTAACCGTTGAGATGGCCCCTCCCAAGGGATATGATTTTACCGAGCAGATGGAGGCGGCCGAGCTTCTGAAGGGAAAGGTACACGGCGTCAATGTGACAGACATGCAGTCCGCGTGCCTGAAGGCATCCTCCCTGGGACTGTGCATTAAGCTGAAGCAGGCAGGGCTGGATCCGATTATCCAGGTGACGGGCCGTGACAGGAGCCGTATGGGAATTCTGGGCGATATGCTTTCCGCGGCAGCCTTTGGCATTGATACGATGCTGGCGCTGACCGGAGATCATCCGACCGTAGGAGACTGCAAGCAGTCCAAGCCGGTTTATGATCTGGATTCCGTGGGAATCCTGCATATGCTGACGGCGATGGAAGCCACAGACAAGGACTGCGGCGGCAATCCCATCGAGGGAGGCGCCCCCTCTTTCTATAAAGGAGCAGTCGTAACGCCCGTCTACGATCCCCTTCCGCTGCAGATCAATAAGCTGCGCCAGAAGGTGGAGGCAGGCGCGCAGTATATCCAGACCCAGGGCATCTTCGATATGGAGAGCCTGAAGCGGTTCATGGATGAAGTGGACAAGGCGAATATCCATACGCATATCATGGCCGGAATCATCCCGCTGAAAGCCGCCGGCATGGCGAAATACATGAATGAGAATGTGCCGGGCATCGCGGTGCCTCAGGATATGATCGACCGCCTGGCAGCTGCGGCAGCTGAGGGCAAGGCCAAAGGCGTCAAAGGGCTTCCCACCCAGCTCGGCATTGAGATGGCGGCGGAGATGATCGCGAAGATCAAGGACGAAGGAATCTGCGACGGCGTACATATCATGGCCATCGGTGCGGAGAAGAACGTGCCGAAGATCCTGGAGAGGGCCGGACTTACGATTGAGTAAGGAGCGGCAATCGGATTTTTACGAGGCGGCAGGCGTCCTTCTCCAGAATAAATTCGATTTGTCCCTGGTGGGCTTCCACGATCTGCTTTACGATGCGAAGCCCCATGACATGAGGGGCAGACGGGATATGTTTCTGCGGTGAGGGCTGGTACAGGGCTTTTATGACAGCCAGAGGGATTCCCTGTCCGCTGTCGGAGAAGGCTAGTTCTGCCATCCCGGCGGCCTGTCTGGCTGTCAGCTCAATCTGGCATCCATCCGGATTGTGGCGGATGCTGTTGCCTGTCAGGTTGCGGAAGGCCCGCAGGAGAAGATCCGCGTCGCCGCCGACCATACAGCCTTCCATTTCCGGAGAGATGGAGAGCTCCAGATCGAAGGAGTCCGGGAGGCCGTTGTTCATATGCCAGGCGGCCAGCTCCCGCAGCAGAGCGGCGGGGGAGCAGGGGGCGGTTCGCAGAGGATAGGAATTGTATTCCAGTTTGGAAGTGAGGTTGAGATCCGCGATGAGATTGCGGATCTGGAGGCTGTTCTCCTGAATGGAGGCGGCCTCTTTTTTTGCCTGCTCATCCAGGGAAGGGTTCTGCGCCAGACTGTCCGCGTGTCCCAGAATAAGGGCCAGGGGCGTGCGGATATCGTGGGAGACCCCGGAAATCCACTCGGTGCGGGCGCTGTCCCGTTTGTCCAGGGCCAGCTTCTGGCGAAAGAGCAGGATGGAGGCGTCGTTCAGCTTCTGCGCCAGGGTGGCGGTCAGCCCCCGCTCGGGCAGATTGAGGGGCTTTTGCAGATGCAGGCGTTCGATTCCGCCGGCCACGGACTTTAAGGAGCGGTAGAGGCGGACGCCGAACAGGAGGGAGAGGAAGAAGGCCATCAGCAGGTTGCACAGAAGATAGGCCGCGAAATAGGAGGGCAGGGAGCGGATGGTGGAAATATTCATCTCCAGATCGTATTTGGCGACGGAGTTCTTTTCCGCCGCCACGACGAAGAGGCCGTCCGGGCGCGTCCAGACCTTCACCGGGTAATCCTTTAAGTACCAGCGGGTCATGGAGGCCACGTCTGTCAGGGAATAGGACAAAGGAATTTCCTCCGGCAGGTTCCGGCTCCAGACCACCTGTCCCTGCTGGTCGATGAGCATGGCGAAGGCGCAGTGCCGGTCGATCCGTTCGGAGGCCTCGCCGGAGAGCAGATACCCGCCGTTCCCATCCTCGGTCAGAGAGGCGGAAAGCGCTTCCACGCGCCAGCTGTAGTAATAGGGATCGGTCTTGTGCTGGTTTTCCCGCAGGATATAGATAAAGAAGAAGATAATATTGACGGCCAGCACCAGGCAGACGGTCAGCACCGCCGTAAGGATGTTGCGGCGGCAGATTTTCAGAAGATCCTTCATGCCCGTTCCTCCTTCGCCAGACGGTAGCCGATTCCCCGGGCCGTGAGCAGCCAGCGGGGGTGCGAGGGATCCTCCTCGATTTTTTCCCGGAGCCTGCGGATGTGCACCATCAGCGTATTTTCATAGGTATAGTAGCCGTCGCCCCAGACCGCGTCGCAAAGCGAGTCGAAGGTGACGATTTTTCCCCGGTTTTCATAGAGCTTTTTTAAGATCAGCAGCTCCTTGGCGGTAAGAGAGACCTCGCCTTCCGGAGTAGTGACGGTTCCCTGATCAAAATGGACCAGACGGCTGCCCAGGGCCAGCGCCTTGTCCGTCTGCCGGGACTGGGCAGAGGAGAGAAAGGTCCGGCGGATGATGGCCGCCAGCCGAAGCGTCAGCTCCCTGGGAAGAAAGGGCTTGGTCAGGTAATCGTCCGCTCCGAGCCCCAGGCCCAGCAGGCGGTCGTTGTCCTGATCCCGGGCGGAGAGAAAGAGGATGGGGATGTCCGCCTGAGCCCGGAACTCCTGGAAGAGGGCAAAGCCGTCCCCGTCTGGCAGCATGACGTCCAGGATGATGAGATCCGGGAGCTCTGCCCGGAAGGCCTCCCGTGCCTCCTGGCAGCTGGAGGCGGTCCGCAGGAGCTGCCAGCCCTCCTTTTTCAGGATGGAGAGCAGCAGGGAGAGAAGCTCCTGGTTGTCGTCTATGATTAAAATTCTGCATTCGTAAATATGGTTCATGCCGGAAACGGCTCCTTTCCTTTGGGATTCTGCCTTGATTATAGACGATGCACAGGGGAATTGCATTCGTTTTGCGAAAAATTAAGGAAAACGTAAGGGAAGGAAAGGGATGAATTCTTCCGCAGGATCTGCTATAATCGGGTTAGTGAACAGCAGAAAGGAAGGAACAGCAGTATGGAGTATCAGATTACAGGCTGGCAGCCTGAAAAACTATTTCACTTTTTTGAGGAGATCAGCGCGATTCCCAGAGGTTCGGGAAACGAAAAGGGGATCAGCGATTACCTTGTGGAATTCGCAAAGAAGAGAGGCCTCTGGGTACACCAGGATGAGTCCTGGAATGTCATCATCAAAAAGGCGGGAAGTCCGGGAGCGGAGGACTGCGCGCCTGTGATGCTGCAGGGACACCTGGATATGGTCTGCGAGAAGAATGCGGGAGTGGAGCATGATTTTACGAAGGAAGGGCTGAAGCTGGCGGTAAAGGACGGCGTGCTGACTGCGGACGGGACCACGCTGGGAGCCGACAACGGTGTGGCGGTCGCCCTGATGCTGACAGTGCTGGACGACGAGACGCTCGTACATCCTCCGGTGGAGTGCGTCTTTACCACAGAGGAGGAGGTGGGGCTCAATGGAGCTGTCGCCCTGGATAAGTCTCTGATCACCGCCCGCACCATGATCAATATGGATTCCGAGGACGAGGGAATCGGAACGGTGAGCTGCGCCGGGGGCTTGCGGATCGAGTGTGAGAGGCCGATTCAGAGAGAGGCGGCAAAGGGGACGCTGCTGCGCCTTGCCATCGGCGGCCTGAAGGGCGGACACTCCGGCATGGATATCGACAAGGAGCGCCAGAACGCCAACCGCCTGATGGCGAGAATCGTGTGGCAGCTGATGAAGCACACAGAGGGAAGGCTTGTGGATCTGACGGGCGGCAATAAGGACAACGCCATTCCCAGAGAGTGCCATGCCTCCCTGATTTACGCGGAGGCGGTCGAGGCTGCGAAGGCGGAGAAGCTGGCCGGAGAGCTGGCAGAGGTGCTGGCGGCTGAGATCACGCCTTATGAGGAAGGCTTTACGTGCAGAGTGGAAAAAGAAGAGGGAGCGAAGGCTGCGGCCATTCCGGCAGAGGCCGCGAAGGACTACGTGACGGCCATGTACCTGGCGCCGAACGGCGTGCAGAGCCGCAACATGCATATGGACGGCTTTGTGGTAAGCTCCGTGAACATGGGCGTCGTCCGGGCAGAGGAGGACAGGCTGGTGCTGGTATTCTCGCCCCGGTCCTCTGTGGCCTCTCTCCAGGAGGAGATGAAGGCTAGGCTTGGGCTTCTGGCAGAGACCTTTGGCTTTTCTTACTCCAGCAGCGGGGAATATCCGGGCTGGAGCTATCAAGAGGATTCCCGGATCCGCGAGGTGTTTCAAGAGAGCTACAGGGAGCTGTTTGGAAAAGAGATGAAGATGGAGGCCATCCACGCGGGCCTGGAATGCGGACTGTTCTCCGACGCGCTGCCGGGCCTTGACGCCATCGCGGTGGGGCCGACCCTGAACCATGTGCACACGCCCGAGGAGAATATGCCTCTGGATTCCTGCGAGCGGTTCTATGAGCTTCTGAAGGATGTGCTGAGACGGCTGGCGGAATAGGCAATAGACACAGGAAAAAAGCATCCGGTATTCCGCAGGGGCGGTTCCGGCCTGCGCTGCGGCCGGCTTTGGCCGCGGCACAGGCCGGAAGGCTAAAAAAGAGACTAGCTGCCACCTTTTGCGTTTACATATGGAAATAAATTCTTTCGTGGTATACAATTTCCGTGAAAAAAGCAGGGATACGGGCGAAAAAGAGCATGTACAATTCTTGTATTTTCCATATACAGAAAAAAACGCCGCGTATATCCAAGAATCTGCGGAATTTTGGATATGACAGATTGAAAATTTTCTATATATACAATTCAAAGGGGATTTCCCTGAAAAAGAGAGATTCTGGGCTTGCCAGCGCGTGTTTTTGGATATCAGAACGCAAAAAATTTGTATATGTCCAAAATAGAGGGTATGAAAGGAAGGAGGCGATCCCGCAGAGGATTCCGGCTTTGAAAAAGCCCGGATTCTGTGGGACCGCCTCTTTTTAGACTTCCGGCACCTCTACTTTGCTGTTGAATTTGTCAAGCAGCAGGGCGAAGACGACGCCCACGATCAGGCAGACTGCGTTTACCAGGGCGCTCTGTACGGAAGACGCGAAGCTGGCGAACGGAATGATCATGACGGTGGCGGCGATCACGATGCCCACGATGCCATGGAAGGCGATGGAGTAGTGGTTGGTGAACAGGGCGTTGATGGCCTTCGCCAGAATGATTACGGTCAGCAGCGCTCCGATGCCGCCGGGAACCAGGATGGCGAAATCCAAGTGGCCGATGCCGTCGATGAACGGCGTGTACAGGCCAAGAGGCATCAGCAGGGTAGAAAAGCTCATGCCCGGGGCGATGACGCTTAAGGCCAGGCAGAAGCCGCAGAACAGATACCAGAAGAAGTTTGGCTCGATGGTCACGGAGGCGATGTTCAGCACGTTCAGGATCACGAAGATGACGATCATGCACACTGCCAAGGAAATCCAGGAGCCCTTGCTTCTTCCCTGCTCGCCCGCCTCGCGGAACAGGGAGGGCAGCATGCCTCCGATAAGTCCGATGAACAGGCAGACGGACGGATCCGGATATTTCTCCAGGAAGAACGCCAGCAGGTTGGCGATGCCTAAGAAGCCGATGATTCCGCCGATAAAGACGGGGATCAGCTTCGGTACGTGGGTCTTAAAGTTGGCAAAGGGATGGGAGATCAGCTCCATAATCGGCTTGTATACGCCGAAGATGACGCCCAGCACTCCGCCGGAGATTCCGGGAAGCACCGCGCCCAGGCCGATCAGCGCGCCCTGAAAAATACGAAAGATAAACTGTGCCGGACTCTGTCCGGTCGATTTCTGACTCATAAAATCCTCCTTCATAAATACAGCCCCTGCCCGGCGTTCGCATTCGGATAAATCCGACAGGCCGGAAAACAGGCGCTTTTGTTCTCTGAGATTCGCGTCCTATCTTAACATAATTTGGACGCAAAGTCCAGCCCCGTTTTCCGGCGTCTTTTGCTGCTTTTGTGGGCTGTTTTTGAGGGATTCCGGCAGCTTTCGGGAAGTAATTTTTTATTTCGCTATTTTTCCCTTCCTTTTATCTGGGAAAAATGCTATAATCTGCTTTGTCGCGTTAAAATATTATAAAGAAAAAGGAGAGATTTTTTCATGGACAAGAACGCAGAATTCAAGCCGTATATTCCGGCCGGGAAAATTGTTCCGGAATTTACGGTGACCTCTGTTCTTATCGGTGCTCTTCTGGCGGTAGTATTCGGCGCCGCGAATGCTTATCTCGGACTGATTGTCGGCATGACGATCTCCGCGTCCATTCCGGCCGCCGTAATCTCCATGGGAATCATCCGTGTGATTCTCCGCCGGGATTCCATCCTTGAGAACAACATGGTGCAGACCATTGGATCCGCCGGAGAGTCTGTGGCGGCGGGAGCGATTTTCACCATCCCCGCCCTGTTCCTGTGGGCGGAGGAAGGAAAGATCGCCTTCCCGAGCATCCTGACGATCTTCCTGATCGCTCTGTTCGGCGGCGTCCTGGGCGTCTGCTTCATGGTGCCCTTACGGCAGGCGCTGATCGTGGAGGAGCACGGAACCCTGCCCTTCCCGGAAGGAACCGCCTGCGCGGAGGTGCTTCTGGCAGGAGAGGAAGGCGGAGCGAAGGCCGGAACCGTATTCGCGGGCCTTGGCATTGCCGGATTTTACAAGTTTTTGGCGGACGGCCTGAAGCTGTTCCCCAGCGAGATTGGCTACGCCTTCAAGGGCTACGCCGGTTCCCAGCTGGGCATCCAGGTGCTGCCGTCCCTGGCAGGCGTGGGCTTCATCTGCGGGCCGAAGATTGCCAGCTATATGTTCGCCGGCGGCACCTTGAGCTGGTTCGTGCTGATGCCGCTCATCGCTCTGTTTGGCGGAGACGCGGTTATCTTCCCGGGAACGGAACCGATTTCCGCTCTGGCTCCCGGCGATCTGTGGAGCAATTACATCAAGTACATCGGAGCGGGAGCCGTGGCGGCAGGAGGAATGATAAGCCTTATCAAGACCTTCCCGCTGATCATCCGCACCTTCCGGCAGGCTATGGCCAGTATGAAGAAAAAGCATGACGCCAATACCCTCCGCACGGAGCAGGATCTTCCGATGCCGCTTCTTCTGGGAGTGATCCTGGCTATCGTCATTGCCATCTGGCTGATCCCGACCTTCCCGGTGAGCCCTATTGGAGCTCTGATCGTGGTGGTATTCGGCTTCTTCTTTGCCTCTGTATCCTCCCGTATGGTGGGTCTTATCGGTTCCTCCAATAACCCGGTATCCGGTATGGCCATCGCGACGCTGATCATTGCCACACTGGTACTGAAGGCTACAGGAACCGTGGGAACCACAGGCATGGTGGGCGCTATCGCCATCGGCGGCATCATCTGTATTGTGGCTGCCATCGCCGGAGACACCTCCCAGGACTTAAAGACCGGCTTCATCGTAGGCGCTACGCCGAAGAAGCAGCAGATCGGCGAGATCGTCGGCGTGGTGGTATCCGCCCTTGCGGTAGGCTTCGTGCTCTACCTTCTGAATGAGGCATGGGGCTATGGCGGCGAGGATCTCCCGGCTGCCCAGGCGACCATGATGAAGATGCTGGTGGAGGGCATTATGAACGCGGATCTGCCCTGGGGCCTGATTCTGACTGGCGTATTTATTGCCATCGCGGTGGAGATTCTGAAGGTTCCGGTCATGCCCTTCGCGGTAGGTATGTACCTGCCCTTCAGTCTGAGCGCGGGTATTATGGCGGGCGGCGCTGTCCGCTTCATCGTAGAGCGCATTAAGGGAACGGACGCGGAGAAAAAGGCGCGGACGGACCGGGGCGTACTTTTTACCTCGGGACTTATCGCCGGAGAGGGACTCGTGGGAATCCTGCTGGCAGTGCTGACGGTTCTTGATAAGGATATCGCCTTTGACGCCGGGCTGCCGCAGTTTATGAGCCTTGTTATCTTCGCGGCTCTGCTTCTGGGCCTCGGCTGGCTGTGCATGAAAAAGGATAAATAAAGCATGAAAAAGAAGGATAAGGGAAATTATCTGGATTTCATTCCGGTGAAGGCGCCGGATATCAAGTATCAGACAGACGGGGACGGCATGGTGACGGTGTTCATCGAGTGGAAGGGCTTCTACCACCGCATCGCGCAGAGATTTTTCCACCGGCCCAGGGTCAGCGATATCCGCCTGGACGGCTATGGCAGCTTTGTCTGGCTGGCCATCGACGGCGTGAAGGATGTGCACCAGCTCTCGAAAGAGCTGGACGCGCAGTTCCCGGGTATGGAGAAATCTCTCTCCAGACTGATAAAATATCTGGAGATCCTGCACGACAACCGCCTGATTCACTGGAAAGGAGAAGCATGAGCCAGATACTTCATTATCTCCCGTATGTCTTTCTGTTCGCGGCCGCCACAGCCCTCATCTACGGATGGGGCCTGTGGCGGGCCATGCGGCAGAAGCAGGATCTGTCCAACCTGCTTTCCTCCAAGGGCGTGTCGGCCATCCGCAGGGCGCTGCGGAAAAAAGGGCCGCTGACCCTGGAGGAGCTGGGGCCAGTGGTAAAGGATCTAAGCGCGAGGCTTCCCTTTACCAGTGAGCAGATCGCCGTGACAGATCCGAAAGCATTTTTAAATTCCCTTCTTCCCTATATGATCCGCCAGAGGCTGATTGCGGAAGAAAAGGAAAACGGACGGACGATATACCGGTACCGGAAATAGAAAGGGTGTCTCCCTGTGATGGATTTTCCGTAAAATTCATCACAGCGGGGCATCCTTTTTTTACGCGTTGGCAATGAGCCGTGCGGAAGTTTAAGGTAAAAGTAAGGCAGGCTTCATACCCCTGTAAGCGGGGCGCGCTATCCTAGTTCCATCCAGACAAGGAGGAACAAAGTCATGAAGTATATTGTGGAAACAAAGGATTTGAGCAAAAGCTACCGGGGGAAGCAGGTGGTAAGGGATGTGGATCTGAAGGTCCCAAAGGGCTGCGTCTATGGCTTCATGGGACCGAACGGGGCGGGAAAGAGTACGACCCTGAAAATGCTGCTGGGCCTTGTGAAGGCTGGCAGCGGGGAGGCGGCGATCGCCGGAAAGACGATGAACCAGCGGAACCGGCTGGAGATATTGCGAAAGACCGGCTCTCTCATCGAATCGCCTTCCTACTACGGCCATCTGACGGGGCGGGAGAACCTGGAGATCGTAAGGACCTTAAAGCAGGCGCCGGAAAAGGAAGTGGATCAGGTGCTGAAGCTGGTGCGCATGGAGCGGCAGCAGGATAAGAAGGCCCGGGAATATTCCCTGGGCATGAAGCAGAGGCTGGGGCTGGCCGCCGCCCTTATCGGGCGGCCGGAGCTTCTGATCCTCGACGAGCCGACCAACGGCCTCGACCCCTCCGGCATCCAGGAGATCCGGGAGCTCATCTGCGAGCTTCCGAAGCGCCTGGGGATGACGGTTCTGGTGTCCAGCCACCTGTTAAGCGAGATGGATCAGATGGCGGATTATGTGGGGATTATCAACCATGGCCAGCTGATTTTCCAAGACAGGCTGGAGGCCCTCCATGAACACAGCAGGAGCAGGCTCCTTTTGAAGGTCATGAACCGGACCGCAGCCTTAAAGCTCCTGGAAATGCGGCAGATAGAAGGAAGAGTGGCGGAGGAGGGTATCCTGATTCCGGAGCTTTCCGACGACCGGGCCGCCGCCCTGGTGCAGGCCCTGGCGGAGGGCGGAGCTGGCCTCTACCGGGTGGAGGAGAGGCAGAAGAGCCTGGAGGATATTTTCTTAAGCCTGACGGGAAGGAGGGCGAGTCTGTGATGCTGCGGGAATGGAAGACAGAGTGGATGAAGCTGAAGCGCAGGAAGGCAGGGCTTCTGGTGCTGGCCTTTCTGGGATTTACCTTTCTCTGGATCGGCTGGGTGGTGTCGGACGCGGACGCCCTGGATCTGGCGGACGGATACCGTTGGATGTTTTCCAACCTGTCCATGATCAATACGATCCTTTTGCCCACCATGCTTGCCATGCTGGCCAGCCGCCTCTGCGATATGGAGATCAAGGGAAATACGCTGAAGCTGCTCTGCACGCTGGAGAAAAAGGGAACTCTTTTTGACGTGAAGCTTCTGACTGGAGGAAGCTTTCTGATTCTCTATGTGGCTGCGGAGCTTCTGCTCCTGCTGGCAGGCGGAAGGCTTCTGGGCTTTGGAAGGCCCATGGAAGCCCGCCATGCCGCCTATTTTCTGCTGCAGAATATTTCGGTGAGCCTGGTGATCTACCTTCTGCAGGTAATGCTGTCCTTCCGGTTCGAGAACCAGATCATTCCGCTGGCGGCGGGGCTTTTTGGCTCCTTTATCGGGCTGTTTTCCTGGTTTTTCCCGGATACCAGCCTGTTCCGGTGGATTTTCGTGTGGGGACATTATTCCCTGCTGCATTTTACCGGCTATACCTGGGATGAGGCCACCCGCGTCATGACCTTCTATGACGTGGAGCCAAGCCGGGCGGCCCTTGGCATGGTGCTGGCCCTGCTGGTCTTCGGGTATCTCATCTGCCGGCAGCTCTTTGTAAGGAAGGAGGTTTGAAGGGATGCTTTGGTCTTGTGTGAAAACGGAACAAAAAAAGCTGCGCCATTCGCAGCTGTGGCTGGCCTTTCTGGTGATTCCCCTGCTTCCGGCGTTTATGGGGGCGGCGAATTATGTGAATAATCTGGAGCTTCTGAAGTCGGAGTGGTATTCCCTGTGGACCCAGCACTCCCTGTTCTACGCGAACTTTTTCTACGCGCCGCTGATCGCGCTCTACTGCTCCTATATCTGGAGGGTGGAGCATCTGAATTATAACTGGAACCAGCTGATGACGATGCCGGTGCCGCCGGCGGAGATCTTTTTGTCCAAGCTGCTTCTGGCAGTCCGCTGCACGGTGGCTCTGCAGCTCTGGATGTGGGTGCTTTTCCTCATCGCCGGAAAGACGGTGGGCCTGCCGGGCCTTCCGGATCCGCAGATTCTCCTGTGGCTTCTCCGGGGGAGCCTGGGGGCCCTGGCGGTCACGGCTCTGCAGCTGGCGCTCTCCATGGTGATCCGAAGCTTCGCAGTGCCCATCGCCCTGGCGCTTCTGGGAAGCGTGGCAGGACTTCTGGCCAGCAACGGAGGCTTCGGCCTGTACTGGCCCTATTCCCTGATGCTGATGGGGATGAACGCCAACAAGACTGACGACATGGTGTCCAGTTTCCTGGGCTTTGGGATCAGCACCCTCGTGTTCACCGCAGCGTTTACCTGCTTTGGGATCCTGTGGCTGAAAAGAAGGGACATCCGCGCGGCGTAGAGGAGTAATTCCAGTCTGCTAAGACAAAGATAAGACGCAGAGGAGTGATCTCTGCGCCTTATCTAGTGCGCCTGGAGGCGCAGGATTCCAACAGCGGTTTTAATAGCCGATTTCCTTTAATACGCGGTCGATAGTCCGCGCCAGAGCCACGCTGAATTCTTCTGTGACATAAGGCGCCTCGCCGTCCAAGATACAGCGCCCCAGCTGATCCACCTCCAGGCGGTAGTTGTGGGGCGCTTCCACGACCTTGATGTCGTCCCTGCCGTCGAAGGTTTTGATCTGATAAGAGAGCTTTCCAGGGCAGTTGAAACCGAAATTTACAGAGGAGATGGAGCCTTCTGTGCCGTGAATCTGGAAACGGTCCAGGCAGCCGTTTTTCTCTGTGGCGAGCACCATGCCGCAGTCGAAGCTGGCCTTTGCGCCGTCCGCGTATTCAAAGATGCCGGTGGTGTAGGTGTCGATCCGATCCTCGTTCATGCTGCTGATGGCTTTGACGGAGACCGGTTCGCTTCCCACCATCCGCTGAATCAGGCTGATGGCGTAGACGCCCAGATCGTAGGTGCTGCCGCCGCAGGTCTCTTTGCGCATGCGGATGTTGGATTTCAGATAGTCGGAGGTGATAAGGGCGGCCTCCATATAGCGGATTTTTCCGATGGTTCCGGCTTCGATCTCCTTTTTCACAGCCTTCACAAAGGGGCTGTGCTGATAGGCAAACGCTTCCATCAGGTACACCTGGTTTTCCTTTGCGGCGCGGAACATTTCCTCCGCCTCCTTCGCGGTGGGAGCCAGGGGCTTTTCGCAGAGGACGTGCTTGCCGTGCTGCAGGGCCTTTATGGTCCACTCGTAATGCAGGGTATTCGGAAGCGGAATGTAGACCGCCTCGATCTCCGGATCCTCCAGAAGCTCCTCGTAGCTTCCGTAAGCTTTCTGGAAACCGTATTTCTCCTTGAACGCGTTCGCTTTTTCCAGGTTTCTCCCGGCGATGGCGGTCAGCTCGCAGTTATCCGCCAACTGCATACCCAGCGCGGTGTCGCGCTCGAAGATGTACGCGGTTCCCAGAACGCCCCATTTGACTTTTCTCATAGATCTTACTTTTCCCCTTTCTTTTTCGTGAAATGGTATCCGATGACCAAGGGCTCGTTTGCGAGCCTGTAGTCTGTTTTTATTGTAGCACGGGGCGGGTATTTTTTCTATGATTTTTTCCCGGGTGCGCGGATATCTTTTGCGGCAGAAAGTAAAAAATGAAAATATAAATTTTATATTGACTTTAATAAAATTAAATAATATACTTAATATTATTAAAGGAGGCGATGAAATGGCGATAGAAGTTGTACCGGAGTGGATGGCGGATCTGGAACCGGAGGATGTGTCGTTTATCCGGAATTTTATCCTGGCGTCAGGGTCTTTAAAGGAGATCGCCCATCAGTATGAGGTGACCTACCCTACGGTCCGCCTGCGCCTGGACCGGCTGATCCAGAAGATCCGGATCAGTGAGGAGAAGGAAAATGATCCTTATGTGGCGCTTATCAAGCGGCTGGCAGTGAATGAGAAGCTGGATTTTGACACGGCGAAGATTCTGATTACAGAATACCGGAAGATCCAAAAGGAGGAGTAGGGGATGGAGATAACATTTATAAGTACGGTCGTTTTGTTTTTATTGGTAGTGGGGATTCCGGTGGGCCTGGCGGTGCTGGAGATTTTTCTGGCACGGCTGGAGAGCCGGTGGCCGGGGCTGGTGCCGCCAGGCATTACGTTTCTGTGGTCGCTGATTTTATGCCTGATCTTTGCCCTGCAGATCGCGGGAGGGACCAGCCAGGTGCCGGGCGCTGCCGCGAACATACTTGTGGGCTTTCTGCTGATGTTCCTGTTCCTGAATGTGCCGACGCTGATTTTACTGGCAGTCTATTATATCTGCCGGGAGAAGAAGCGGAAGAAGAAAATGCTGGATAAGATGAATATCCGGGATCTGGACTGAGTTCATAGCAACGCTCTCTTTTTATAGAAGTGGACGGACAACGCCGCGGACGCGGCGAGCAGGGCGGCGCTGAGTACGAGCAGGATAGAGAGCGCGCCGGGGCTCATCCGGAACGCGGGCAGCTTTTGAGGCAGGCGACGGAAAAGCATGGGCAGCAGGAAAGAGACGATCAGGATCGCGAACAGGAAGAAGTATTTCGTAAATTCATAGCCCAGGCGGTACTGGAAGGGCAGATAGATTCCAAAAAGGAGGGCGGCGCCTGCGAAGACAGGAATGATCTGCGCAGGGCCAAAAGCTCCGAGGCTCGGGACAAGAAGCGTCTCGGCTCCGTAGATCAGGCAGCAGAGCAGATAGACGCCCAGAAAATAAAGGTATTTGGACAGAACCAGATCCCGGCGGGAGTAGGGCAGGGCGCAGAGCCAGGCAGCGGCTTTTGGATACATGGCCTCTTTCTGAAAAGCCTGCAGCAGGGAAAAGAGGACGGCGAAAAGGGTCATCACAGAGAAGCTTAAGCTCCCGGCGTAAGCCGCCGCCTCCCCTTTCAGATTGTGGAGGATAAAGAGCGGATAGAAGCAGCAAAGCGCCGCCATGAGCAGGATGTATTTCCAGGTGAGCAGCAGATCCTTTTTAATCAGCGAAAGCAGCATAGTTTTTTCCTCCTTCGATATTACTGAGCATGATGTCGTCGATGGACGCGCGCTCCAGCAGGGCGTCCGGCATGGCACGGCGGATCTCCTCCGGCCTGTCCGTGACGGCGGTGAAGCCGAAGGCAGTCCGGGAAAGATTGGAAAGAAGCGGAAGGACGGAGTCGTTTAAGGCTCCTAGGTCTCCCTTCACGATCCGGTAACGCTCCAGCAGGGAATCCTTATCCTCCTGAAAAACGATTTTTCCATGGTCGATGAGGATCAGCATGTCTGCCAGCCGATCGAGATCCGAGGTAATGTGGGTGGAGAAAAAGACGCCCCGCCCGCCCCGTTCCATGTACTCTCTTAAGATGTCCAGCAGCTGCCTGCGGATGAGCGGGTCCAGGCCGCTGGTGGGTTCGTCCATGATGAGCAGCTCTGCCCGGTGGGAGAGCGCCAGGGCGAGCGAATATTTCATGCGCATCCCCTTGGAGAGGGTGCGGATTTTCTGCCGGGGATTTAAGGAAAAGCGTTCCAGCAGGCGGCAAAATTCCTGTTCATCCCAGGAGGGATAGGCGGCTGCTGCCAGCGATTTCATTTCCATCAGACTCAGTTCCTCATAGAAGCCGCCGCTGTCGAAGACGACGCCCAGGCGCTCCCGGACGGCGCGGGAACCGGCGTCCTCGTCCCGGCCGAAGAACCGGATGACGCCGGAATCTTTTGGGGTCAGTCCCAGGATGGTTTTCAGCACGGTGGTCTTCCCGGCTCCATTGGGCCCGATAAAGCCGGTGATACAGCCCTCGGGCAGGGTAAAGGAGACATCCCGCAGGGCAAAATTCCGGTAGGTCTTGTTCAGATTCTGTATTTCCAGAAGATTCTTCATGTTCCCGGTTCCTCCTCGTAAAGGATTTCCATCATCTCATGCAGCTCCTGCCTGCTGATTCCCAGGGATTTCGCTGTCCGGATCATATCGGCCATTTTCTGCTCCACCAGGCGGCGTCTGGCTTCCCGCAGAAGCTCCGCGTTTCCGGTGGAGACGAAGGTGCCGACTCCGATCTGGCTGTGCACATAGCCCTCCTGCTCCAGGTCGTCGTAGACCCGCCGGATGGTCAGGACACTGACCCGCAGGTCGTTGGCGAAGGAGCGGATCGAGGGCAGCGGATCCCCTTCCTTTAGCTCGCCCTTCAGTATCGCGTCTGTGATCTGATCCTTGATCTGCTGGTAAAGCGGGGTGTCAGAGGTATTGGAAATCAGTATTTTCATCGGTTTCTCCTGAATCACGCAGGGGCAGCCTGCAATTCTTGATTCTTTTGCATGAATGGAAATTAAGTGTGATGTTTCTATAAGCACACTATACACGATCTATGTGCGTTTGTCAAGACAAGACTGCGCAGGTGTCCGGCGACAAGTATTCATATCATCCGTGAGCATGGAGCCTCCTGTTACCCGCACAGCTCGCTTAACGGATGAAAGGTATAGCCCAGCTCCTCCCACTTTGTCAGCAGCTCGTCGAGGATCTCTGCGTTAGTCTGGGAGGTGTTATGGAGCAGCACCACGGCTCCTGGATGAATCCGGGGAATGAGCTTTGCGAAGGCCTCCTCCTTCGTGGGCTGGTCGTCCTGGTACCAGTCCACGTAGGCCAGGCTCCAGAAAAAGGTCTGGTAGCCCAGATCCTGCGCCATCTGGAGATTCGTCTCGCTGTAGACGCCCTGGGGCGGCCGGTAGTATTTCGCCATGGACTGGCCGACAGTCTCCTCATAAAGGGCCTCCAGGGATTCAAGCTCTTCTGCGAAGGCTTCCTTCGTGCTGATTTTGGACATGTCGGGGTGGTGATAGGTGTGATTTCCGACGATGTGGCCTTCGTCCACCATGCGCTTTACCAGCTCCGGGCTCGTCTCCAGATAGTTGCCCACGATAAAGAAGGCGGCCAGAGCGTTATGCTTTTTCAGAGTATCCAGAATCGCAGGCGTACAGCCGTTTTCAAAGCCGCAGTCAAAGGTCAGGTAAATCTTTTTTTCTTCCGTTTCTTCTATGTAGTAGGCATCATATTGGGAGAGATAGGAGGCGGAGGCGTTGGCCACGGGCGGCTTTCCTTCCTCCTGGAAGCTTAGGCCCCAGCTGGCTGATGCGGCGCTTTCCGTGGCGACGCTGGCGGTTTCTGCCGACAGGTACGCGGCGGCCTGGCCGGCGAAATAGGCCAGCAGCAGGAGGAGAAGCGGTCCGAGGGTGTGAAGGGATTTTTTGAAAGACGTAAAGGATAATTTCATGAGGCGGAGTTCCGTTTTTGATAAATATATGAGGCGTATATTCAGGACTATGCGCGGAACATTCAGATTCAGGGCCGCGAGGCAGGTACTGCGCTCCCATAAGCACTCCCACGCTCTGCGTTTAGACATATAGGGAAAAATTCGCCCGTACTATACAATTCTGCTGAAAAACTGGCGTTTTCCTGCGAAAAAAGCGGAGTTCATTCACATATTTTCCATATGCAGAAAAAAGTGCTGTGTATATCCAAGGATCTGCTAAATTTTGTACATGGCAGACTGAAAAATTTCCATATGTACAATTCTGATATGTTTTTCCGGAAAAAGAGGTGTTTTTGGCCTATCAGCACATGTTTTTGTATATCAGAGCGGAAAAAAAATAGTATATGTAAAATATTTTACCGAAACTGGCCCAAGCCTTTTGGACATGGATGCCGGAAGCAAAATTGGATTCTCAAGTTTAATGGGAAAAGTTCTTGTATCTTTCAGAATGAGATGATAGACTGACCAAAAGAAATTTTGAAAACTGTGGAGGGAAAAGTGTTAACTACAGCAATGGAACAGTCTGCCCTTTCCGAATATGCCCGCACAAAGGTTCTGATCGAAGCGCCGGACAAGGATGCGGGAAAGAGGGGCAAAGAAGGAAATTCCGCGTCTATTCAGCCTATGGGAAGCCTTTTTGAGCAGAGCGCCCAGCTGGTCTGCGACGCGGCCGTGCTGGTGCTGATGGATCGGCTTGGCTTGACATCGGAAAAGATGAGAGCATATCACGCAAACATAGAGTAGACATCAAAAGTGAGGCAGTGTAATATGAAGACAGTAAAAGGCTAGCGCTGGAAGAATCCTAAGAAAAGGAGATAATATCTTATGAAAGTATTGTGCTTTGGATCTCTGAATATCGATTATACCTATAAGGTAGAACATTTTGTGCAGAAGGGAGAGACGATCTCCTCCCAGTCTTTGCAGGTATTTAGCGGCGGAAAGGGACTGAATCAGTCCATCGCCCTGGCTAAAGCGGGAGCGGATACCTACCATGCCGGAGCTATTGGAATGGATGGCCGTTTTCTGCTGGAACAGATGGAGGAAGCGGGAGTGCATACGGAGATGGTATCGGTTCTTGCAGAGGTTCGTTCTGGCAACGCTATTATCCAAAACGATCGGGATGGCGATAACTGTATCATCTTATACGGAGGCGCCAATCAGGCCATTACCAGAAAACAGGTGGAGGAGGTCATCGCCAGGTTTGACGCAGGGGATTATATCGTCCTGCAGAACGAGATCAATGAGCTGGCTTATATTATGGAGAAGGCTCATGAGAGAGGAATGAAGGTAATTTTGAATCCCTCGCCTATGGATGAGAAGATTTCAACCCTGCCGTTGAATGATGTGGACTATTTCCTCCTGAACGAGGTGGAGGCGGAACAGATCCTGAATACAGAGGAGACAGCGGGAGAGGTTCTGGCGGATAGACTGGTAGAACGCTTTCCGGGAGCTGTCATTGTGCTGACCCTGGGCTCCAAGGGTTCCATCTATGCGGACGGCAGCCGGAAGATCCGCCAGCAGGCGTACCGCGTGAAGGCAGTGGATACGACGGCAGCCGGGGATACCTTTACTGGATATTTTATCGCCGGCATCGCGGCCGGAGAGCCGGCAGAAAGGGCAATGGAGATGGCTGCCAGGGCGTCAGCCATTGCTGTAACCAGAGCAGGCGCCGCGCCATCGATCCCTTATCGGAAGGAAGTAGAAGAATACCAGCTTCCACAGATCAGTTAGGATAACTAATTCAAGTTACATATCGGATGTATTTGCCCGGTGGATTTCACCGGGCTTTTTGATGGAATATATGTAAAATATAATTGACAAAATATCGGATAAACAGTACTATGAAAGTAGAAAGAGGAAAACTGAGGTGGAAGCATTGAAAAAGAACCTGAGGCTGAAGGCTGCCCGGGCAGAGCTTGATCTGTCCCAGGAGGAACTGGCGCGCAAGGCAGGGGTATCCAGGCAGACCATCAACATGATCGAGCGGGGCGATTATAATCCTTCGCTGAATCTCTGCCTGAGCATCTGTCATGTGCTGGGAAAGACACTGGATGAATTATTCTGGGAAGACTAGAAAACGGGAGGAGGGACAGGATGAAACGGGAATGGATTTTGTGGAACGCCTTGTGCGCCCCGGAGTGGACTGCGGGCGATGAGAGAATGAAAGAAATTGAGAGGAAAGGGTATTATTGGAGTTACCGGATTTTGTCGGGCATTCTGTATGCGTTCGTGGCGGCTCTGTATCTCTGGAATATTTATCTGACAGACAGTCCGGCTGTGGCGGTTCCCCTTCAGCTGCTGACGGGCCTGGTTTTGGGAATCATAGCTGTCATTGATCTGGGGCGCTTTCTTTACAGCTGCTACCATGGAACCCAGGAATGCGCCGGGTCTAAGAGCGGCAGGAGAATGTTTATCAGCAATGGGATACTGGCCGGATTCTGGATGCTGTTTGGCGCCTGGGGATACTGGGGCATTCGAGATATCCGGGCCTTTATTGCGGCGGTTTTGGCGGCTTTGTTTTATTGGTTCCTCTGTCATCTGGCATATCTTCCCTATGCCTGGTCCCTGGAGGAGGAGACGGAAAAAACGGCTGTGCGGTACGGAAAGGTGATTGCAGGTATCTGTGCAGTTTTGCTTACAGTCTTTGCTCTCTTTGCAGGCTGTGGGATTCTTCGTACCTTCTCGGGAAACGCCATTGTTTTTAACGGCAGCCTGACAGAGGAGGAGAGGGAAGCTGTGGCAGCAATAAAGGAGGGCCGGGACAGATATGGAGAGCTGGAAAGCGTGAAGCTGGAGTGCTTCTACCGGGAAATCGGGGAGGACGAAAATGAGCCCTATCAGAACGGGGGAATTACCCATTGCTATTACTGGATTACGCCGGATTATCTGTATACATCGGTTCTCGATCCGGTGACGGGAGACGTCTGTCGGGAGGGCTGGCGGGACGCGGAACTGGAGTGGCATGTCATGCTGGACGGAAGCTGGACGCAGGAGACAGACCACAGCATGGGATCTACGCTGCAGCCCTACGCAGGAATGCTGAGTTTTCAGACAGAAGCCATTGAGCAGATTACGGAAGAAACCAGAGGCGGGCAGACGGTATACTCGGTAGAGTATGGCAGGGATTATGAGACCTTTCAGGAGGGATCTGAAGGAAAGGAGAATCCTGCTGACGCTGGGGCCGTGGAAGAATATATCCTGAATGAGTACGGGGTGGTGACAGGTTATACCCTGGAGGAATATGAGCTTTCCGAAGAAGGAGAGAGGATCTGCGCCAGGCGCAGGGCCTTTATCCTCCAGTGCGCGAATCCAGAGCAGAATGGGGCCGAGGTGCGGAAGTTAATCGGGCAGTATCCGCTGGAGCCGTGAAAAGTGGAAAAGCAGAAAACGGGAAAACGAAAATAAAAAATAGAAAATAAAAAATCGAAAATAAAAAATCGAAAATGAAAGAGCCGGGACCGTCCCTTTTGAAATAGGACAGCCCCGGCTCTTTTGCGCGATACGCCTGGCAGGCGGCCGCCAGACCTGCATAAACGGAGGTTTGCGTAATCTCCTGCGTTTACCGCCATGTGGAATTTATTCATTGTCTTCCGGTTCTTTTTCCAGGCCGTTCTCCCAGGAAAAGCGCTTTCCGCAGCAGGGAACCAGCATCAGGCTGGTATTGCCCAGGTTTAAGACGTCGTAGGCTTCCATTTTCATATTGGAGAGGACCACGTCGCCGTTCAGGTAGCAGAGCTCCCGGGATTCCCCGGCAGTGACGATGAACTGGCGGCTCCGGGGCTCGTAGATGACGGCTGCGTGCTTGAAGCGGGAAATGCTGTGATCGGCGCTTAAGACCACGTCCATGTTGGCCGCGCGGCCGATGAAGTTGCGTCCGGATTTCAGCTTGAAGCTCTCTCCCTTGTATTCGCCCTCGGTGCAGACGAGCCAGCCAACCACGGGCTCCACGCCGATGACGCGGGAATAGTAGCCGATGGTGCAGTTATCCTCTGTATCCATCATGCTGTCTGCGGCAGCCGTCTGTCCGGTCTGCGGCGCTGCTGTCTGTACCGGAGCGGGCTGAGGCTGGATGGGCTGAGCGGGAGAAACGGCAGGCCCTGCCGCTGCGTTCTGTGCGGGAGCTGCTGGAGCAGGAGTTGGATTGGACTGAGCAAAAGCAGCCGAAGCAGAAGCAGACTGAGCAGAAGCAGTCGGAGCGGGAGCGGACGCGCCCGGCGCGGGAGCCGCAGGAGCCGGGGACGGAGCGCTCGAAGCGGCGGAAGCCATCTGCGCGCAGTATGGGCAATGGTCTCCGTTCTTATCCCTGTCGTAAAAATGTCCTTTCTCACATCGAACGAGATTCATATATCGTTACCTCCTCTATCATGTTATAAATATTTGATTTTGTGCTTCATTTGCATTGTTGAATGGTGCGGCAGCGGATGACGACCGCGGAAGCGTTATCCTGTCCCCGTCCCGCCCGGTCGAGGAAGGGCGCTGTAAGATCCGGAAGATTGGTCATGGAATCATCCAGAGAGTTCAGCGTGCGGGCCATGGCGTCATCCGGAAGGAGCTCGCAGAAGCCGTCGCTGCACAGCAGCAGGATATCGGACGGCAGGAAGGGCTGCCGGATCCGGCAGTCGATATATTTCAGCTCTCCGCAGCCCAGGTAGCTTAAGAGAGCAGGCCCTCTGGGAAGCTCGGCCTGGTACTCCTCCGGGGAAATGTCGCCGTTTCGCAGGGCTTCGTCCAGCTCCAGCCGGTAATTGTGAAGTCGGTTCAGCCAGTGCAGCTTCCCCTCCCGCAGAAGGCCGATGCGGCTGTCGCCCACGGAAAGCCAGTGGAAAAAGCCGTTCTCGATCACCACCGCCGTGAGCGTGCTCCCGCCGTCGAGGGGAAGGCCGTCCGAGTCTCTTAGTCCCAGAATCCGCCGGTCAAGCCGCCTTGCAAGCTGCGGCAGATCTGGCGGCCCTTTCGCGCCCCGGCTTCGGAGAACAGCCGCTTCGTATTCCTCGAAAAATCCTGAGCAGGCTTCCCGGGAGGCCCGGGCTCCGCCGTTCAGCCCGCCCATGCCGTCGCACACGGAGGCGGCAAACTGGCCGCCGGGAAGAACCCGGTAGTCCAGCGCGTCCTGCTGGCTTTTACGCCCTCCGATCAGAGAGATGGAAGTGGCCAGGAGGCCAGGCGTGGAAGGAATATATTTCTGTATATCGGGCTGCAGGACGGGCGGTTTCGGTTCGCAGTCCTCTGCGGCCGGAAGCTTCGGTTTCCGTTTTCCAAACAGCAAGCGTTCCCCCTCCTTTTTGTCTTTCATTATAGCAGGAAACCTGAGCGCAGAATAAAAATGTCATTTATGACCGGAAAAATGTTATTTCTTACATTTTTACGAAAGTCCAGGCCGAAGGCGGTAAGATAAATACAGAAAATAAAAACGCAGAAACAAATATGCAGAAACAGCCGGCCGTCCGCGGCCGTAAAAAGGGGGGAAAATACAGATGTGTATGATTTTATATTCCAGTGAGCCGTTCTGGTCAGGCGGCACGCTGAACGCTATGGTACTGCTGATTGGAATCGCTCTGGGCGCGTGCCTGCCTGCGGCTGTGTGCTTCCGGGCGGGAGAGAAGGGAACGGGAGCAGCCTGTCTTGCGCTGGGGCTTCTGGGAACCTTTTTGTACATTCCATGGATTATTGCCGTGGTGATGGCAGCGAAACGTGTTTCCTTTCAGGAAAGAGAAGAGACGGCTGCCTTTCGGAATGTGGGAAGAATTCTGGGAATCCTGCTGCTTGGTCTGGGCGTCATCATGCTGGCGCTGGCGGCGCGGTCGATTTCGGACGTGAGCGGAAATCCGTTTGCCGGATTTTATATGAATATCATTGCAAATGGACTGATTGGAAGCGGCTATATCTGCGTGCTCGGCCTGGTGACGCTGCTGTGTGCCTTTCGGAGCGGAAAGGGCTTCTGGGGCTGCTACATGGCCCTGCCCTTTTTGATGAGCTATGGAATCAGCTCTGCCGGAAGATACGGCGCTTTCTGGCGCTTCGCTGTTTTTATCCTGCTGTTTGCAGGCGGACTCTATATCTGGTATCAGATATTTACTTCTGTGCAGACAGTTCAGACCAGACAGGCGGACAGAACGGGACAGGAGTCCCGGCCGGCCGTTCCCGGGCCAGCGCCGGCAGCCCGGCGGGCGATCGGAAGAATCCGCTGTATTTCCGGCCAGTACGCCGGGGCGGAATTCCCGATGAAAGACGGAGAGGTTCTTTGCTTTGGCTCGGATCCGAAGCTGGCCCATCTGATCTTCGGGCCTGAGCTGGCCGCCCCGCTCCACATGGAAATCACCTATCAGAAGGAGCGGGGGAATTATCTGCTGGCGCACAGAAAGGAATGTCCGGTATTCCTGCCGAATCTGCGGCCGGTCCGGGAAGCGATCTCGGAGATTCCGGCGGGGACAGAAGTCAGCTTCGGAAATCCGCAGCAGGTGTTCCGGGTGCTGTAATGGATTTACAGGCAGGATCCATCCAGGCGATATCATGATAAAATTTACGGCATCGGAAGAAAGGGTTATTCGGGTGACTGATAAGGAGCAGAAGCTTTTGAGGCTACTGGAAATTGATAAGGTAATATGAGAAAAACGCCCTCAGCAGTCCTGCAGGACCTGCTTCGAGGGCGTTTTTCTTTCGTCCTGAGATTCCTGTTAATCCATATTTTCTGGAATCAGATACCAGCCGCCGTTATACTTGGCCGCGTAAAGTTCGATGCCGCCCGCCATCCAGTCCGGCCAGATCTCGCTCCAGTCCGGAGAGGAGTCGATGTGCAGGAGGCAGGCGGCCTCCGGTGGCGCGGGGTAGGCGCTGCACAGTTCGGCGGCCTCCTCGTCAGAGAGCATCTGGGCTCCGGCGAAGCTCTGGGACGAAATGCCCATAGAGCCATTGTAGGTGATCTCCGCAAGCCGGTCCGTCCAGATGGCCTCGATGGCGCTCCGATCTGCCTCTGATTCCAGCCCGTACAGGGCCGCGATCTCACCGCCGTCCTGATGCTGCAGGAAGGCGGTGGAAAAGGCGGCGAACAGGTCGTCCGGAGATTCCACGCCAGAGGGCGCTGCGTTCATGGCAGGGGAACCGGAGGAAGCGGAAGTCTCCCCGGATCCGGAGCCTGTCCCGGGACTGCCATCGGAAGAACCGCTTCCCGCTCCGCCGCCGCGGTACTGGTCGAGAAGCCCTGTGGAATCGTAGCAGGTGAATGTGATCTGATACATTCCGGAGTCATCCCGCCAGGAGGGCGAGAGGATTCCGCACAGCTCCGTCAGCGTGCCGCCGCCTGTCGTGGCGCAGGTTTCGGCGGGCCTTCGGGTACACAGATCGATATAATACTGCGTCCGGGCCGCGTTGTCCTCATGAATGATGGGGATCGCGTAGGTATACATGGTGCGGAAGGAGGAGTCCTGAAGGCCGATCGCTTCCATGCCCTTCTGCCAGTCGTTCCGGTAGCTTTCAAAATAGTCTCCGGGGATTTCCGCAGACTGGCCTTCCCAGTTATAGACTTCGCCTTTTTTCCAGCCCTGCCGGCCGCCGCCTGCTGCGGACTGGCGGCCGCCCATGGTCTCAAGAGCGCCTTCGGCCGCTCCGGTATCGCAGGAGGCCGCAAAGGCGAATTCCGAGCAGTCCACGCCGCCGGAGACATTCAGCTTTCCGTCGTAGGTGAGGCGGATCGTGCTGAAGCTCTGGGTATTGAAATTAAAATAATGATCCAGGTACAGAGCCGCCTTTCCGTCCTGGACGCCCCGCATGAACTGAATGGAGCTGGAGCAGAGAGTATCCGGAAGGCCAAGGACAGAGATGGTTTTTTCATCCGCAGGCACGACAGAATCACCGGAAGCCTTCGCATTCTGCTCATAGACGGCCAGATACAGCTTCGTCTCGATCCAGCCGCCCGCTGATTCACCGGTATCGTATTCTTTCACGGGCTCGCAGCGCACGGTCAGAAGCTCGTCCTGCCCGTCTCCGTCATAGTCGTAGATATCCGCGCCGAGAAGTCCCGTGACCTGCTCTGCGGGCACCAGAGTCTCGCCGCCGTCGTAGCCCGTGCCGGAGTAATCCTCAGAGCCGGTTCCGATGACGCCGTACTGGGAGACGAGTCCGGCGAGGGTGTCTGTCAGAGCCTGGTTTCCGCCAGAAACCGCGTTTTCGCCAAGTTCAGGCCATTCATCGTATTCGAGAATGGAGGAGACTTCTCTCCATGCATCCTTAAAAAAGAGTTCCTGCTCTGCGTAATAGGCTTTGACATCATCCGTATATTGGAACTGTCCAAGGGATGAATTGTGAAGCCCGCTGTCAAAATAGAGCAGCTGCTCCAGACAGTATTCTGCCCGTGCCCGTATAAGAATCAGATACTGCATCAGAGGGACGGTTCTTTTGGCTGCCTGGACATTTTCATCCGGATTATGGGACATTTTTCCGGCAGAGAATATTTCTCTCTGAATGGCGCTGGCAGTCCAGTGAAGGGCTTCTATTTCAGCAAAACGGCGGTATATGTTTGTGGTTCCGAACAGCTGGTCGCTGGCAGCTACATAGATATCGAAGGTCAGCTTTCCGGCCTTTCCGAAGCCAGAGATGGACAGCCCGGCATCCAGCGCGGTTTTCGTCCAGTTGTCCATAAATTCCTTATCGAAGCCTTCTATATCGATACCGGAATTTTTCAGATGCTCCAGAAAGGCCTCGCTGAAAACCCCGCCGCTGACCGCTTCCGGATCCGAATGAACCATTTCCAGGCGCCATATGGCAGATTCCTGCAGCACGTCCAGCAGAATGTCAGCCGCCTCCCGCATCTCGTCCAGGTATTCGGTATTGTCACGGACTGCCTCCAGGAAGAGCGTGTGATTTTCATATCCGTCCAGAATGGAGAAAACGTCTGCCAGCTCTTCCGCAGTAGATGGATGGATATCAACGGCGCCTATTCCAAGCCCCAGCACCGTCGTAATCCTGGAGGTAGCCGTGTCATCGAAAAAGGCTGCGGCCAGCCCCAGTCCTCCCGTTTCGATGGACAGAAAATCCAGGCCATACTCTGCGCCGGATTTCAGCGTATCGTATCTGGCCATATCTGCGTAGGAGTCTGTAAAATTGTTTTCCTGCATCTGTATGATAGTCATCAGAATATGCAGGCAGTCCTCCAGGTCAAGCTGTTCCTCCAGCGCCCAGAGGCTGACGAGGATAGAAGAGTAGGTCAGGGAATCATTCACGACGCCCTTATAGGTGAGTTCTGCCATAAAATTGTCGTCTGTCATAAGCGTCTTATAGGTATCTCCGGAGAGAAAATCCAGATATCTGTCAGAGACAGTCTTGGCGTATCCGGTTCCTGTGGCGTCCTCCCAGTCCGGATCGACGGGCCAGGCTGAAGCCGGAAGGACGGAAGCGGAAAAGACAGAAAGGAAAAGCATCCATGCGGTGATATATTTCAGCAGACGTCTCATTGCGCACCTCCTACGGTACCCCAGGCTGTCTCTGTCTCGGGGATTTGGATACTCTGCAGAGCCTCGAAATAAAGCTGTGAAAGCTCTTCCCGGCAGGCCTCCCGTACCTCCTCTTCGGAACGGCAGTCCACGTGAAGGGTGGGGTAAGCTCCGTCCTCCAGCATTTCCTCCAGAGCCAGGCCAAGCTCATCTGCATCCTGCGTAGAGGAAGTCTGAGCGGCAGTCCTTACCATTTCGCCCAGGTCGGGAATTTCCCAGCCGTCGCCGGTCTCTCTGGAATAGCTGCAGAGCAATTTCACAAATGCGGTGTCGCCGCCCGAAGGCGCTGAAAAGCCTGAATGGAGCGTACTTATCACGATCGCCCCCACCAGCGCCAGCGCGGCTGCCGTCACGAATATCCCGTATAACTTTTGTCTCATCATACTATTCCTCCCTCAGCCCTGCCTCAAAGCCGGGCATGGCCTTCAGTTTCTTAAAGTACGTCCGGCTCACCGGAAGCTTGGTCCCGTCGGCCAGCAGGACTGTTCCGCTGCTTAGCTGACGGATGTGGCGGCTGTTCACCAGGTAGCTCTGGTGGCAGCGGACGAAGCCGGAATCGCAGAGCAGCGCCTCCAGGTGGTCGAGCCGGTCATAAAATTCCGTGGTATTTTCCCACGTATGCGCGATGATCTTCCGCAGCTGGCTCTCCAGGTAATAAATCTGGTAAAGGGGCAGCTGGATGCTGCAGCGCTGGATCGTCACGTTCAGGAAGTCGGCAGGGCGTTTCCGGCGCTCAGAGAGATACCGGGAAACCACGTCCTGAAGCCTTGCCAGCGGCACGGGCTTGATGAGAAAATCAAAGGCGTGGTAGCGGTAGCCCTCGGTGACGTACTCTGCGGCGTCCGTCAGAAAGATAATGTCTGTGTCCGGCGAGAGGATGCGGATCCGGTCCGCGGCCTCCAGCCCGTTCATGGGGCCGTCCAGATGGATTTCCAGAAATACCAGCTGAAAGAAGGCGGCGGCGTCCTGCCTGGCCAGCAGATCCTTGGCGCTGCCAAAGCAGGAGAAGCTGTAGTCCGCCGCGTCGAACAGAAGCTTAGCCAGGGTGTCGCAAAATGCATTTCTATGTAGAATATTGGGGTCGCAGATGGCGATTTGAAGCAAGTGCGCCGCCTCCTTAAGCTGCTGGAGTCCGGCAGGCTTCCGAGAGCCGGAAGCGGTGCCGTCTTCTGATATTATCTCTGGAAAATGTGCTTCTGTAAATGTGTGACAGAAAGTGTGACGGAAAAATGGCTGTTTTTTGTCACACTTATCTACTGCCGAAACCGCCAAAAATCGGAAGCTTAATGATATAATATCGTCAGAAATTCTATCTGCGCCGCAGGGCAGTTTTAGCGGAAGTTCATGCCCGGAGGCGGCAGTTTTCATATTATGAGGGAGGAAAGAAGCATATGTCCAAGTTTTCCGTTTATCTTAAGGAGCTGTTTGACCAGAGGGGGGAGCCCATCGCCCGAGTGGCGAAGACGCTCGGAATAGAGCGCACCTCCATTCACAAGGCGCTGAAGGATGAGAGAATTCTGTCCTATACGGCGGTCAGGCAGCTGGCTCAGTATTTTCAGCTGACCCTTCCGCAGGTGCGGGAACTGAACCAGTATTATGAGATGCTGCTGCAAGGGGAGGATATTTATCGGATTCAGGAGGCGATCTGTGAGCTTCTGTCTGAGCTGTCGCAGCTGCATTTTTCCTCTTATCATCATATCGAGCAGGAGGCTGCCGCGCTGGATCTGAAGAGCCTCCCCGGGCTGCTCTGTGGGAAGCCCCAGGTGGAATCCACGATTCAGACGATTCTCCAGTGGGAGGCGGAGGCTTCGGAGAACGCGGAACTGATCCTGAACCTTCCCGAGGACTGCGCCCTGACGGACAGCCTGGTGCGCCTCTGGCAGAACGGGCAGAAATTCACGGTCCGCCAGATCGTGGCCTTTCTTCCAAATCACAATGGAGACGGGACAAAAATAGAGAATCTTGGCCTGTTGAAAAGGATTCTGCCGCTGTCTCTGGTGTCCCAGGGAAATTATTTTGCCTATTATTATTTTGAGGAAAATACATCTCCGGGCCGAATCAATCCGCTGGCCTATTATATCGTGACGCCCCATGTGCTGATTACGCTGGATTACAGCCTGTCGGCGGCTCAGATTCAGACGGATCCGAAAATGCTAAAGCTTTACCGGCGGCGTTTCAGCCAGATTCAGGCGGAGTGCCAGCCGCTGAATTCCTATCTGAGCGATCCGGCCCACATTCTGCAGTCCTATATGCAGAACACGGACGAGGAGGGCTATTATACGCTGATGGCCCAGCCCTGCCTGGGACACTACTACACCCGCGAGCGGATCGAGCGGCAGGTGCGCGCCGGCCTTCCATCCAGAGAGCTTCTGGTGGAGCTGGCTGACAAACGGTTCAGCCGTCTGCGCGGGCTGGAGGAAAACTATTTTACAATTTTTTCTGAGGAAGGCTTAAGAAAGCTGGCGGACGACGGGATTATGGTGGATCTTCCGACGGAATTTGTGGAGCCTTTTGATATCCGGTCCCGCCGGGAGCTGTTCCTGGAGCTTTACCGGGATATTCAGGAGGAGAAAATCCAGTGCTGCCTGGCGGATACGGAGAAGCTGCCCATTCCTCCCTATCTGACCTTTACCTGCGATCCCAGATTCGGCCTGCATATTTACGCGGTGCAGGGCTTTACCGGCGGCGCGTACGCCTGCAACATCCACATCGGCGAGAGCAGCATCGGCCGCTCCTTCTGCGACTTCATCAAGTCCCTGCCCCAGAGTAAATTCGTCTATCCGAAGGAAAAGACGCTGGAGCTTCTGGATGAGCTGATCCGGGGGCTGGAAACCGCTCAGAAAAGGGAGGCTGGAAGCCATGCTTGATGTGAATCACCTCTGTCCGGGCTGTATGGGCCGCTGACGCTTATCGACTTCGGCGCGGCCCGGGAATTTTCCCTGGACGAGGAAGAAAATCTCACAGTCATCCTGAAGCACGGCTACGCGCCGGAGGAGCAGTACCATTCCGGCAGCCGCCAGGGCCCCTGGACGGATCTCTACGCCTGCTGCGCGGTGCTCTACCAGATGGTCAGCGGCATCCAGCCCCAGGACGCGGCGGCCCGCGCCCGGAAGGACGATCTGCTGACGCTGGACGAGATCGAGGGCGTGCAGGTGACGGAACGGTTTGCCCGGATCATCGAGAAGGGCATGACGATCCACGCCACGGAGCGGTACACTTCGATTCGGGCGCTGATGGCGGAGCTGTATGGATGAAGGACAGACAGAAAAATGTCCGGCTAAGACAGCAGAAGCCGCTGCAATTGAGAAAGCTTTTCCTGTGAATGCGCAGGAGGCAGAACATCAGGGAGAAACTCTGCCAGAAAAGAAATATTTTCTGATTGCAGGCGTTGTATTGATCCTGTTTTTTGTGATTGCCAGTCTGCTGCTCTGGCCGGAACAGTATTCGGCGGAGACCGCAGAGACAGAAGGTTTCGGGGAATATGAATCCGAAGACGGAGGCAGTGTTTATGAATTTGCAGGAGAAACAGATGGCCTGGTCTGGCTGATGACCGGACAGACAGATGCTTCCTATGACACGCCGGTACAGTATCTGTATGAATATAATGAGAGAGGCTGCTACAGCCGGATTACCAGCTATGGAATTTCGGCGCACAATTATGTAAATGTGTTAGGAGGTTCTGCTGGAATAGATTCTTCTTTTGGGGAAATCGTATCGGATTTCACCTATGAATATGACGAAAATAACCGCATCCTATCCTCCGTGCAGAAGACAGACGAAGGGAAAGAGTACCAATGCCAGTATGTATACTGGAATGAGACGGGAGAGCTGCCCCGGCAGGTTCTGATATCAGAAAATGGGGTGGACAGCACGTTTTATCTGGATGAGTCAGGACGGCTGAAAGAGGTTGAGGCGCCGGACGGCTCTTATGACGGAAATATTTATTTCTATTACAATGGGGAGAGCGTTACCATCAGAGAACGTGTCTATTCCGAGGAAGAGGCAGGCAGTGCGGAAATGACTGTCAGCCCGGTAAAAGGATACTACAGAACGCTTTCCCCGGATTCCAGCGGCGAAAAGGATGAGTATGGAAATGTCCTGGAGCATAACGGAATGACCTGCAGCTACGCCGAATATGAGATAAAGGACGGCATCTACACGCCCACAGGCAGGATCTCCGGAGTGCTGCCGGAGAATGGGACAGAGATGAACGCAGCTACAGAGCCATCCACACAGAGTGTACATCGGGAATATGAACCAGAAGAACTGATAGAGCTTTTGGAAAGTCATGGGATATTTGCCGATTCCATGGAAAATCCGATGAATTTCTATAATGGAGAGACAGTTTTGTCAGCATTGCAGTCAGGAGAGCTGGATTGCGCTGCAGTGGAGGCGGCAGCAGATCCGGATCTTGGAGATGCGGAAATCAATGCGGAGTTTACAGGCAGCGCTTCGGGCCTGTATGTGATAGCTCCTCCAGATGAGTGGTTTATCGACGATTTTACAGTAAATTCTCTCGTCACGGCAGATATGGATTTGTGTTGGGAGATTACCATACTGTTAATGGATGAAGGCTATTATAATGATGAGGATTCCATGTATTCCTTTCTGACCTTCCTGAGAGATACCCAGGATAAAAAACTGCTTGAGAAGGTTTCGATCAATTATACAGGAATCATTCAGGATAAGCTGAGGATGCAATATCTGGAATACTGGGGCCAAAAAACTGGAAACCACTGGGAAATGAGAAATTCCCGGGGAGACACCGTAGACAATATGTAAGGAAATACCGGAGAAACGGCGTCGAAGAATGAATAAAAACAAAAGGATGGATGACAGACATGGCTTTGTTTGAACTTATCGTAACCTGCGCTGGTGTCATACTGCTGGCCGCAGCGGCGGCTGCGGGAATGATTCTGGGCCGGAAGGCTGCTTTCGCAGGGCTTCTTTCCGGCTATGGGACTCCGCTGGCGCTGCTGCTTACGCTGGTTTTGCTCCTGCTCTGGAAGGATGAGGCCGCCAGCGGACTCTGGATGAGCGTGCTTATCTTTATCGCTGTACCGGCGCTTTTTGGAGCGGCAGCCGCTTCTGTCTGCGCCTTTCGCCCGGTGAGGAAGAGCTTTGCCCTGGCCCTTGCGGCGGGGCTTCTGGGCGCGTGCAGCGTGCTGCTGCGGGCAGTCTTTGGCTTCCGGTTCAGCTGGACGACCCCGGCGGCATACGTCAGCTATGGATTTGTGCTGTTCCTTGCCGGAATGGGATTTGCGTCGGCGGGAAGGAAAACCAGGCAGGCAGCCAAGAGGGAAGAAAGCGCAGAAGCGCCGAAGGAGCCTGCGGAGCCTCCGCAGGAAGCAGAGGACACACAGGAAGCAGAGAAACCGGAGCCGTCCGGCAGCCTGATTTTGCTGGCGGAGCCCTATGTGGGCCAGCAGATCAGCCTTCCCGACGGAGAGGAGCTGCGTCTGGGAAGCGACGCCGCTTACTGCCACCTGATACTGGAACTGCCTGGCAGGCAGCCCTGCCTCTGCGGCGTGCGCTGGCTGGGCGCGCGCAATACCTATCTGGTCACCAGCTATGTATTTTCGGGGCTTCTCTATGAGGACGGGCGGCCCCTTCCGGGCAACAGCAGCGTCGAGGTGAAGCCGGGAAGCCTGTTTCTGGAGGGACATACCGGTCAGGTGCTGTTCCAGGCTGGCTGAGAAGAGGAGGGAGGATTGGAATGCTTGATACTAGACATCTATGTCCCGACTGCATGAGCCGGTGGGAGGATACGAAAAAGCCCTGTCCCCGCTGCGGGTTTTCCTGGGAGACCGGTGAGGTGGGCGGGAAGGAGCTGCCGCCGTTTACGGTGCTTGGAGGACGCTATCTTCTGGGGAAGAAAATCGGCGCGGGGGGCTTTGGCATTTCCTATATCGCGCTGGATCTTACGGAGGAGAGCCTTCTGGCGGTCAAGGAATTTTTTCCGGCTGGGATGGCGCAGCGCAAGGGCGCGGAGGTCGTTCCGGAGGAGGACGCGGACGAAGAGGATTATCAGAGAGCCAGGGAGAGCTTCCGCCGGGAAGCGGAGCTGCTGGCGCGCTTTGCGGGCACGGATGGAATCGTGACATACCGGGATTACCAGGAGGAAAATGGGACGGCCTACCTGGTGATGGACTATGTGGAGGGGCCGAATCTGAAGCAGACGCTGCGGGAGAGAGGCAGGCCCTTTCCCCAGGAGGAGGCCCTGGAGCTGATGAAGCCGATTCTCCTGGCGGTGGACGCCATGCACCGGAAATGGGTAATCCACCGGGATATCAGTCCGGAGAACCTGATCTGGAAGCCGGACGGGACACTGACGCTCATTGATTTCGGCGCGGCCCGGGAATTTTCCTTTGCGGAACAGGAAAACCTGACCGTCATAGTGAAGCGTGGCTACGCGCCGGAGGAGCAGTATCATTCCGGGAGCCGCCAGGGCCCCTGGACGGATCTCTATGCCTGCTGCGCGGTGCTGTACCAGCTGGTCAGCGGGATTCTGCCCCAGGACGCCGCGGGACGACGGGAAGGGGATGAGCTGGTGCCTCTGAAAGACCTGAAGGATCTGCAGGTGACAGAAGCGTTTTCAGATGCGGTGGCGAAAGGCGTGACGATTTCCGCGGCTGACCGGTATCCGTCGATTCGGGAGCTGATGCAGGATCTGTATCCAAAGGAGGAAGAGGCCTGCGTGCCAGAAGAGAAGGTCGGAGCCGGGCCAGAGATAGAACTGGAAGCCCAGCCGGAAGCAGAAGCTGAGCCGGAACCAGAACCCAAACTGGAACCTGCGCCTCAGCCGGATCCCAGAAAAGAGCCGCAGCCGCCTGCCGGGATGGCTTCCGCCGAAGAGGCTTCTGCCGGAGGGACTTCCTCCGGAAAAAGGCATTTTCCATTTGTCCCTATCGCTGCGGGCGCAGCCGTGCTCCTTCTCCTGGCGCTGGCCTTCGGGCTTGACTGGTTCGGCCTTCGGAAGACGGACGGCGCTCTGGGAACAGCGCAGACACAGGCAGAAGCCTCCGATTCTTTTTCCGAACAGCCGGAGGAGGCAGGCACAGAGGCGGCGGAGGACGCGCAGGCCGGAGAAAATGCGCAGGATGCGCAGGCTTCCGGGACGGCGGAGGAGCCGCCAGCCGCCGGACAGGACGCCGATGAGATAGAAGAGACGGGGCAGCAGGAGGCCCTGCCGCTGATTTATGGAAATGTACAGGAGGACGGCGCCACCTGGATCAACACGGCGGTGAAAAGCTATCAAAGCATTCCGGACGCTTCCGGAGCGCTTGACTGGGAGATAGCGGCAGAACTGTCCTCAGAGTATACCTTTTCGGCGGAAGAGATCACCGTTTTCACCACTTACGAGGGAACGGATGGAACCTTCTCCAGCTTCTGGATCTATGACACAGAAGGGCGCAAGGTCTTAGGAGAACAGGCCGGGGAGCGGCAGGAATTTGAATACCAGGGCGATACGGGCGTCAGCCGGACCTACGACGAGGCGGGAAATGTGACCGCCACCGAGGAGCTGCAGTACGAGGACGGGCGTCTGGTTTCCTGCGATTACGAGGCTTATGCGCCGGAGCTTGGGCAGAATATTCTGGAGCATACAGAGATGGAGTACCTGGAGGACGGAAGCCAGGTGGAGACAGTGACGACCAGCTATGAGAAGGAGACGTTTTATGGGGTGACAACCTCGTATTATACTGCGAAGGGCTCGCTGACGAAGAGGACGATGGAGCTGTTCTACGGCGACGGATCCAAAGAGACGGCTTCCTATGAGTACAGCTTCCAGCCAGATGAGGATGGGCGCGCGGGCAGCATGCTGGAGACCTATACGGATCCCCAGGGCCAGGTGGGCCTTAAGGTTACGGAATACACCTACGACGAATATGGCAACCAGCTGATCGATTATACCTGGTCGGCCCAGAGCGGCTATGGGACGCTGAACAGCTACATTTACAGTGAGTTCGCTCCGGATGAAACCGGCGTGTTTCAGCTCACTGGGCGTACCTCGGGGACGGCGGAGCCTAAGCTTCCAGAGAGTCTTCCGCAGGAATGAGAGATAGCATAAAGTAGGAAGAGAGACACGAAAAGAGACATAAAGGAGAACCATAAATGATAGATGTAGAGCATCTCTGTCCCGGCTGTATGGGGCGCTGGGAGGATACGAAGAAGCCCTGCCCCCGCTGCGGCTTTTCCTGGGAGACGGAAAACCACAGTCCCAGGGAGCTGCCGCCCTTTACGATCCTGGCGGGAAGGTACCTGCTGGGAACGCGGATCGGCGCAGGGGGTTTTGGCGTTATCTATCTGGGGCTTGATCTGGCAGAGGAAAAGCCTGTGGCCATCAAAGAATTTTTCCCGGTCAGCCTGGCGGAGCGCCGGGAGGAGAAAGTCATCCCCCTGCCGGGAGAGGATGGACGGTATTTCCGGGAAGCCCTGCGGAGCTTTCGCAAGGAAGCGGATCTGCTGTCGCGGTTTGGCGGCGTGGAGGGCATCGTCCAGTATCTGGATTATGTGCAGGAAAACGAGACGGCCTACCTGGTGATGGAGTATGTGGAGGGGGAGAACCTGAAGCAGAAAATGCGCCGGATGGAGGCGCCCTTTTCTCAGGAGGAGGCGCTTGCGCTTCTGTATCCGATTCTGCTGGCCGTGGACGCCATGCACCGGCAAAATGTCCTTCACCGGGATATCAGCCCGGAGAATCTGATCCTAAAGCCGGACGGGACGCTGACCCTTATCGACTTCGGCGCGGCCCGGGAGTATTCCCTGGAGGAGGACGAAAATCTGACGGTCATCCTAAAGCGCGGCTACGCGCCGGACGAACAGTATCACTCCGGCAGCCGCCAGGGCCCCTGGACAGATCTTTACGCCTGCTGCGCGGTGCTCTACCAGATGGTGAGCGGCCTTCTGCCTCAGGACGCCGCCAGCCGCAGGCAGAAGGACAGACTGTTCCCGCTGGACGAGATCGAGGGGCTGGAGGTGACGAAGGGCTTTGCCCGGGCCATCGAAAAGGGCATGACGATCTACGCCACGGAGCGGTATTCCTCCATCGGGAAGCTTCTCTCGGATCTGGATCCGGATGGAAGCCTTCGGGCAAAGCTGGAAAAAGAGAAGGCTGCGAGGACAGAAAAGGCAGAGAAAAATGATCCGGGCAGCGTTCCCCGGGAGTCCCAGGCAGAAAAGCGGAAGAAATCTCTGGGGAATAAAGACGCGGAGCTTGCGGCTGCCCTGGCAGCCGTACAGCAGTACCGGAAGGAGAAGCTGCCGGAGATCGACATGAGCGTGGCAGAGGATCCGGAGCCTTCCAGAATCGATATCAGCGGCGCAGAAAAAGCCGGAGAGAGAAAGGAAGCTGGAAAGACCGGGCAGTCCGCGCCGGAGGAGGAAGAGGAGGAGAGTTCCAGAACCAAAAGTATTGTGATGGCAGTGGTGCTTGTGCTGGCCATTTTCGCGGCGGTGTTCATCTATTCTGTCGGGAAATGGTCTTCCGCTGAGGTTCCTGACATGACAGGGATGACAGAGGAGGAGGCCATTTACGCGGTTGGATCCGAACTGTCACCGGAAGCTGAGGTAACGATTTTTCAGGAATATAACGACGACACGGAGGCGGGCCTTGTTTTCAGACAGTCACCGGAAGCGGGAGAACGGGTATCCAAAAAAAGTAACGTGGAGATCTATGTCAGCAAGGGCCCAAGCGCGGAGGTCCCGGATGTAACCGGCTTTTTTATAGAAGACGCCCGCGCTGAGCTGGAGCCGGATTTCCAGGTACATATGGAGTTTTCCAAAGTCTCTGCAGACGATTCGGCTGGAAATGGAGAGATCCTTTCCCAGAGCCTGGCTCCGGGAGAGATCACAGGAGAGGGCGCGGACATTACGCTCACTGTGGCAGTCAAGGAGGTGGCGGGCCAGGAGCTTTCGTCGGCGGAGGAGTGCTTTTCTGAGCTGGGCTTTGAGGTATCCGTGGAACGCCGGTATTCCGACGGCGTGGAAAAGGATCGCGTCATCGAGTGCACCTATGATATGGAAAACGCCCGGGCAGAGCTTGTCGTGAGCGACGGCCCGGAGCATGTGGCGGTTCCGGATCTCAGAGGCATGAGCGAGGAGGAGGCCCAGCAGGCGGCAGCTGACGCAGGCCTTACGGCAGTGCTGCGCAGTGACAAAAAGTTTTACAGCGAGTACAGCCGTGGAACCGTGGCCTACCAGCATCTGAATCCGGGGACTGAGGTGGAGGCGGGCAGCCGCATCTACTATGATACCAGCGCGGGCGTTCCCTCCCGGGGAAGCGTGACTCTGGAGGCCAGCACCACCTCGGTGACGCTGAAAAGGGGCGGAGGTTCGGTAGCGGTCACTTTCTACACCAGCGCAGTCGGCGGCTGCATCTGCCATACGCCGGCTGGGATCAACGCCCAGATGGGCGACTGGTTCGAGGGCCAGCCTTTCAAGATTTATCTGAGTGCGGATGAGGTGTCCGCAAGCGGTATGACGCAGGTGTATATTTATACAGGAAAGATGGCCCAGGGAACCGACGTGGTCGTGGATTATGTCAACATTGACTGTACAGTAATAGATTAAAGCGGATATCCGCGGCGGGGAAAAGAACCTTCGCGGGACAAGGAGGAATGGTGATTCATGGATAATCAGACGCAGAAAAAGCCGGTGACAGCGGCAAGACGGGGGATTACAGGGGCGATAGCCGGAGAGGCCGTGATGATCGTCATTTTCATTCTGGTGGCGGCGTCGGGAGCGCAGGTGAGCTTTGCCTATGCGCTTATCTATCTGCTTTTTGGTCCGATCTATGGATTTGGCTTTACCTTTGCCAACTGGAGGCTGGTGGCGGAAAAGACAAAGCGCGGGGCCATCGAGGGCGGAGCGGTTCTGGGAATCGGAATCATTCTGTCCTGCCTGACGGAAAACGTAAAATGGGGCTTTTGGGGATGGATTTATTTTGTGTTCCGCGTATCCTGGCATATTGGAATGTGCTGGATTCCCGGCGTATGGTATGGGATTCAGGAAATCCGCCTGGAGAAAAAGGAGCTTAATCAGAGTGACACGGTGCGCCCGGAAGCGGCGCTTCCACCCCGTCCTGCCGCTGCTTCGCCGGTGAGCCAGCCAGTCCCACAGCCTGTTTCCCAGAAGGCGGTGGAGGCTGCCCGTCCGGCGCTTACCGGCGTCACCGGTATCTTCGCCGGCACGGATTTCCCGGTACAGGCGGATGAGGAGCTGGCGATCGGAAGCGATCCTTCCGTGTGCCAGATCGTACTCCCGGCGGAGTGCGCGGCGCCCATCCACTGCTCCATCCGCTATGACAGCAGGCGGGGCTGCTGGCAGGTCCGGGATCTGACAGACGGCCACACCTTTGAAAACGGCGTCCGCGCCATCCGCACAGGCGTCTTTGAGGACATTCCCAAAGGGAGGCTTATCTGTGTAGGACAGGGGAAATACAGCCAGCGGTTCCGGCTGGGCTAGGAAAGACAAGGTACAGGAAAAAATGCGATGTGTATATAGGCGGAGGCGGTCTGAATCAGACCGCCTCAAAGCTTTCAATGTATTATTTGACTTACAGATTTAACTCTGCCTTCCCAGCTTCACCATGCACTCCTTCCGGTAAAAGGCGACTCCGTATTTCATGATATTCTGGTAGCCCTCCTGCCGGAGCTCTTCCTCGTACCGCTGCTCCTCGATCTGGCGCAGGGCCTCGTCGCATTTCTCCTCCAGCCCCTGGTAGGTCTTCGAGACCTTGATCTCGATAATCACGGCCTTGCCCCGGACGCTGGGATATTTCAGCAGGATGTCGGGCCTTCCGTTTCC
>CALWBB010000004.1 GCA_944375885.1 uncultured Merdimonas sp. | reverse complement strand
CCTACAACGCAGAGATCGCGGCCCGTCCCCAGGTGATCGCGGCCAATAAGGTGGACGTGCTGGGCGGCGATCTGGAGCCTGTGGAGCGGCTGAAAGCCGAGTTCGAGCCCCGGGGCATCCGGGTGTTTCCGATTTCAGCGGTGGCCGGACAGGGCTTGAAGGAGCTTCTGTATTATGTGAAGGAGCTTCTCGACCAGTCTCCCCAGGAAGCCATCGTGTTTGAACCCGAGTATTTTCCGGAGGAGGAGCTGGTGTACGAGAATCTTCCCTACACCGTCACCAAGTCCGAGGAAGAGGACGGCGTCTATATTGTGGAAGGGCCGCGCATCGAAAAAATGCTGGGCTATACGAATCTGGATTCCGAGAAGGGCTTTGCCTTCTTCCAGAATTTCCTGAAAAAGACGGGAATCCTGGATGAGCTGGAGGCAGCCGGGATCCAGGAAGGCGATACGGTACGGATGTACGGGCTGGCCTTTGATTATTATCGATAAGGATAGAAGATAGAAGGAGAACTGTATGACAAGCAAGCAGAGGGCTTACCTGAAAAGCCTGGCTATGACGATGGATCCTATTTTCCAGGTGGGAAAAGCTTCCGTCACGCCGGAGCTTACGAAGGCCATCGAGGAGGCGCTTGCGGCCCGGGAGCTGATTAAACTCAGCGTGCTGCAGAACTGCGCCGACGATCCGCGGGAGATCGCGGAGCTGATCGCCGACCGCACCCGTTCCCAGGTGGTGCAGGTGATTGGAAAGAAGATTGTTCTCTACCGTGAGAACAAGGACGAGAAGAACGGGAAGAAGAAAATTCTGCTTCCCGTATGACGGGAACTATAAAAGGGGCGGAGTGTTTATGGAGAGGGGACGGCGTAAGAAAGTAGGGATCCTGGGAGGGACCTTTGATCCCATTCATACAGGACATCTGATTCTGGCGGAAGAGGCCTGCGAGGCTTTTTCGCTGGATTATGTGCTGATTATGCCAAACGGGAATCCGCCCCATAAGGCAGGGCAGGTACACGCTTCCATGGCCCAGCGTACGCGGATGGCGGAGCTGGCGGTGACAGATAATCCGCATCTTCGGGTGTCGGATTTTGAACGGACGCCGCAGGATTACCACTACACCTATGAGACACTGGAATTTCTGACCGCGCAGAACCCGGACACGGATTATTATTTTATTCTGGGGGCAGATTCCCTGATGCAGTTCCATACCTGGAAAGAACCGCAGCGAATCTGCGATCAGTGCGCGATTCTGGCTGCCGTCCGGGATGGGATGCGCCCGCTGGAGCTTGAAAGCTGGATCGAAGCCCTGACGAAAAAATTTGGAGCCAGAATCTATCCTCTCTCCACTACCAACATTGACATTTCCTCGAATATGATCCGGGAGAAAGTACAGAACCACCGCAGCATCCGCTATTACGTTCCGGCTTCGGTGGAGGCGTATATCTATACAGAAGGGCTTTATCTGAAGCAGGAGCTCGGTTTGAACAGTGAAGGAGGGGAGAATGCAGATGAAGAATTATGATATGAAAGCTTACCAAAAAAAGGTAAAGCATGAGATGGACGACGGAAGGTACCAGCATACGCTTGGCGTCATGTATACCTGCGCGGCCCTGGCCATGCGCTATGGTTACGACCTCCAGAAGGCGCAGCTGGCTGGCCTTCTCCACGACTGCGCGAAATGTATTCCCAACGGTAAAAAACTGAAGCTCTGCGAGAAAAACCACATTCTGATTACGGATGTGGAGCGCCGCAACCCCTTTCTTTTGCACGCGAAGCTGGGCGCTTTTCTAGCGAAGGAGCAGTATGGCGTAAAGGATCCGGAAATCATAAGCGCCATTTTAAATCACACCACTGGAAAACCCGCCATGTCCCTGCTGGACAAGATCGTCTATGTGGCGGATTATATCGAGCCCCGGCGCAATAAGGCGCCGAACCTGGAAGAGGTCCGCAGGCTGGCATTTCTCGATCTGGACGAAGCTCTCTATAAAATTCTGTCTGACACGCTGGAATATCTGGATGAGGGAGCCGGGGAGATCGACGGGATGACACTGAAAGCCTACGAATATTATAAAGCAAAGCGGCAGGAGCCGGGAAGCAAACGGTAGAAGGAGGAAACCTTATGACACAGAAACAGTCCAAAGAAATGGCGCGGCTGGCATACAAGGCGCTGGATGAAAAAAAGGCCAGGGATATCCGTATCCTGGACATTTCGGAAATCTCAGTCCTGGCAGACTATTTTCTGATTGCCAGCGGCTCTAATAAGAATCAGGTTCAGGCAATGGTGGACAACGTACAGGAGGAGCTTCACAAGGCAGGCCTTTCTCCCCGGCAGATCGAGGGCTACCAGACTGCCAACTGGATTCTGCTGGATTACGGCGATATCATCGTTCACATTTTTGATGAGGAGAACAGGCTTTTCTATGATCTGGAGCGTATCTGGAGAGATGGTTCTGTCATTTCTTTGGAGGCTTTGAAGGAGGCGTAAATACCAATGATATTGACAGGCGTCCTGATCAATTTCGCCGCTATCGTTCTGGGAAGCGCTGCCGGGCTTTTGCTGAAAAAGGGAATTCCGGACAGGATGGGCGAATCCGTCCTGAAGGCCATGGCCCTGTGCGTGATTTACATCGGCATCAGCGGATCCATGGATGGGGAGAATATTCTGATCGCCATTATTTCCATGGCAGCCGGCACGATTATCGGGGAGGCGCTTTCCCTCCAGCAGCGTCTGGAGCGTCTGGGCAGCTTTATCCAGTCCAAATGCCGCCCCTCCACAAGCGGCGTCTCTGTGGCAGAGGGCTTTGTCAGCGCAAGCCTTTTATTCTGTATCGGGGCGATGGCCATCGTAGGTTCCCTGCAGAGCGGCCTTTCCCTGGATCACAGCACCCTGACGGCAAAGTCGCTGATTGATGGGATTTCGGCCATTGTACTGGCTTCCAGCCTGGGAATCGGCGTCATGTTTTCCGCAGTTCTTTGTTTCCTCTATGAAGGAACTATCACGGTCTGCGCCAGGTTTATCGGGCCGTATCTTACGGATTCTGTCATTAACGAGATGACCTGTGTGGGATCGCTTTTGATTATTGCCATCGGCATCAATATGCTTTTTAAGAATAAAATCCGCGTTATGAATTCCATTCCTGCTGTGCTTCTGCCGATTCTTTTGTGCAGAATCATGTAAAATCAAAAATCGGAGGTTCCTTATGAGCAGTATCCGAAAGGTAACGCAGGTTACCCACAATCGTTTCCTGAATATGTTTGATCTGGATGTCATCCATCGCGGCGGTGATCCGGGTCTTTACCACGTGGCTTCCCGCGCCCGCAGTATTGAGGAGCTGAAGCTTTCCACAAAAGAGAACAAGGCGGATGGGGTCATTATCTACGCCCTGTATGGCGAGAAGCGGGATCGGGTCGTTCTGATCCGGCAGTACCGCTACAGCATCGCGGGATATATCTATGAATTTCCAGCAGGGCTTGTGGATGAAGGCGAGGATTTCCACGCTGCCGGGATCCGGGAGCTGAAAGAAGAGACAGGACTAGACTTTCATCCCCTCGAGGTAGATCCTATCTATTCCCGTCCCTATTTTACTACCATCGGCATGACAGATGAATCCTGCGCTGCCGTCTACGGGACGGCAGATGGAAGTATTTCCCGGGAAGGGCTGGAGGACAGCGAGGAGATAGAGGTCGTTTTGGCAGATCGCGTGGAAATCCGCAGAATTCTCCGGGAAGAAAATGTCTCTCTGATGTGTGCCTACATGATGATGCATTTCCTGCATGCAGACATTTCGGATCCTTTTGGGTTTCTGGAGGTAGAACAATGACGCTGGAAGAAAAACTGGAAATCTGGCACCAGAACAATGAGTACCAGAAAATTATCGAAGAGCTGGAAAAGATCCCTGCTTCAGAGCGCAGCCATGCGTTTACGGGCCTGCTGGCCAGGGCTTATGAAAATGCGGCAAATGGTACCGAGCGTCCGGAATATCATCTCCACGCCATTGAGCTTCTTATGAGCGCGGTAGAAGAGGATGACCCCAACTGGAACTTCCGCATGGGTTTTGCTCTTTACTGGCTTGACCGGGAGGAAGAAGCCATTCCCTATTTTGAAAAAATCTTTTCGCTCATCCCTGCAGACCCCGAGACGCAGGCTTTCTGGGCGGACGCAGGAGAACTTTTGGATTACTGCAGGGCTCAGGCGGCAAAGAAACGCAGCCGGGAAGAAAATGCTCCCTACCTTTCCCTGTCTGAGAGAATCTGGTGACTGATCTCAAAGAGACCTTCCGAATGAAATCAATTCTGGCGCTTGGCCAGAGTTCCTGCGCATCATCGGAAGGTCTCTTTATCTCTTTTTCATAGGATTCAAACTGCAGCCTTGCCCGTGAAGGGCGCTGGGCCAGTTCAGCGGAAGAAGCGGAACACGCCGAATACCTTGCCGAGAATCTGGCAGTCCGGCACGATAATCGGTTCCATGGTATCGTTCTCCGGCTGCAGGCGGATATGATCTGCTTCCCGGTAGAAGGTCTTCACAGTCGCGGAATCATCCACAAGAGCCACGACCATGTCTCCGTTCCTCGCAGTCTGGCACTGCTCGACAAGAATGGTATCCCCGTCAAAAATACCTGCGTTCACCATGGAATCGCCCTGCACCTTCAGCATGAAGCACTGCTCGTTGGGCATGAATTCCATCGGAACCGGAAAATAGGACTCTATATTTTCTACGGCCAGAATCGGCTGGCCGGCAGCCACCTTTCCCACAACAGGGACATTGACTACTTCCCGGCGGGACAGGTTGAAATTATCATCAATGATCTCGATAGCCCTGGGCTTCGTGGGATCCCTGCGGATATACCCGTTCTTTTCCAGTGTCTCCAGGTGAGAGTGGACGGAGGAGGTGGATTTCAAATCAACCGCCTCGCAGATATCACGAACCGAGGGGGGATATCCTTTATTGATAATCTGAGATTTTATATATTCAAGAATTTCTGACTGTTTTTTTGAAATCTTTCCGTATGCCATGCTGCGTAGCCTCCTCCTAATGACCGGTTAACTAAAATATTTCTGTGAACAGTATAACATATGTTCGCTCTGGATGCAAACAAATGTTTTGAATCCGCTTTTAAAAAACCTGATTTAGCACTGGTATCTGCTTTGCGTTTATGCTATAATCAATATCAAATGATTACACCCTCGGCGCCTAGCTACAGGTGTTTTTGTATGCCGGGGGAAAACATACACAGGAAGGAATCTCGAAATGAAAAAACATGTAAGATGGCTTCTGCTGGCATTGAGTGTTGTGTGTATCGCAGGCATGACTGGCTGTGGAAGCAAAGAGGAGCAAGAGGTGGCAGCCGCGGACACCTTCTCTACAGAGGAAGAGGTTGTCCCGGAAGAGACAGAAGAGGAAGCGGAAGCGGAGCCGGTGGAAGAAGTGGCCCCGGAAGGAATGTACCGAAGCGAGCTGACCAATGAATGGATCAGTGAAGACCTGAAGGATCAGCGCCCTCTGGCTGTCATGGTAGACAATGAGAAGACAGCGCTTCCTCATTACGGCCTGACACAGGCGGATATCGTCTATGAGATGATGAACAGCACAAAAAATGGGCAGATCACCCGGTTCATGGTTATGGTAAAGGATTATGACAGCATTGATCAGCTGGGCAGCATCCGCAGCGTCCGTCCGACAAACTTTATGATCGCTCCGGAGTGGAACGCGATTGTCTGCCATGACGGCGGCCCCTTCTATATTAACAGTTTCCTTGAGAATCCGTATGTCGATCATTTCAGCGGAACCTTCTCCCGCGTGGACAATGGAAAGCCCCGCGAATTTACAGAGTATATGCTGCCGGGCGACATGGATAAGAACTTTAAGAATTCCAGCGTAGAGCGCAATTACAATGAATATGCGCCTACCGAGCCGCATTTCCAGTTTGCTTCTGAGAGCAATCCTGTGGACTTATCTTCAGAGGCCGGAAGCATAGCCTGCGCGCTGATTGATCTTCCGTTCCCGCATAATGGTTCCGAGCTGAATTATGACGAAGCGTCCGGAACATATCTCTATTCCGAATATGGCTCCGCGCATGTGGATCCGGGCAATGGAAACCAGCAGCTGGCATTCAAAAATGTGATTCTCCAGAAAATGAGCTACAGTGAGCTGGACAGCAACGGATACATGGTATGGAACTGCCTTGCCACGGGAATGGATGGATATTATATCACCAACGGCCAGGCGATTCCCATTACCTGGAGCAAGATCTCTGATACAGACCGCACCATCTACTATGATATGGAAGGCAATGAGATCACGATCAATACGGGAAAAACTTATATCGCGTTTGTAGCTGACGAAGTATGGGATCAGCTGGTAATCGAATAAAAAAGGAAAAACCTATGTCAAAGCCGCAGGCAGTCTCGTATTGCCTGCGGCTTTGACATTTTACAGGAACCTCTCAGTCCAGGTTTTCCCGGAGCTTTACAGCCTTAGCCGCCCTGCGCCTGCGGCTGTCATCCTGCGCCGCGTAATGTTTCCTTGTGGTATTTACATCCTTATGTCCCAGGACATCCGCGACCAGATAAATATCTCCTGTTTCCTGATAGAGCGTCGTGCCATAAGTACTCCGGAGCTTATGGGGCGTGATCTTCTTCAGCGGTGTCACTTGCCTGGAATATTTTTTCACCAGATTTTCCACAGCGCTGACGCTGATACGGCGGCTTCTGGTCGAGTAGAAGAGTGCGCGCTCATGGCCAGCCAGCGGGAGAACGAGTTTGCGGCTGCCCTCGATATAATTTTTTAGAGCCTGTTCCACTTCTTCGCCGAAATATACGATCATTTCCGATCCGCCCTTTCGCGTTACCTTGATCCCATTATTTTGAAAATCCACATCTGTAATGTCCAGGCCCACGCATTCTGACACGCGGATCCCTGTGCCAAGCATCAATGTAACTATCGCAAGATCCCGTTCTTTTGTCTTCTCATAATAAACTTTTTTCTGGCCTGTCAGGTTGTCGCCTCCGTGCTCGATAAAATCCAAAAGCCTGGCCGTCTCATCCGCGTCAAGGCGTACAATAGCCTTGTCATGGAGCTTTGGCATATCTACAAACACAGTGGGATTCGTCTCAATCATCTGACGTTTGTAATAATAGGCGTAAAAGCTTCGGAGCGCGGACATTTTCCGCTTCAGCCCTTTTTCCCCATTCGTCACGGAAACTGCCGCGCCATCCTCATCATCCTTCTGGTAAAGCTTCAGATATTCTTCATATTCCTCAATATCTACGGCCTGCAGTTTATCCAGATCCGACACCTGAAAATCGGTAGTCTGGTAATTCCGGTAGGAAGGATTTTCCTCTATAAGAAAGCGGAAAAAAATGCGGATGTCATAAGCGTAAGAAATGCGGGTGCGTGTGGATGTCGTCGGCTCCACGGCGCGGAAATAATCTTTTGCAAAGGGAGGAAGCGTCTTCAGCAGTTCCCGCAGTTTCAGGATATTCGCCATGTCTGTCTGTTCGTGATAGTTTCTGTATTCCATAATTTCAGCAGGGTTCCTTTCTATGTATTATGTATATGGTATGTGTATATGGGTAATAGGTATATGGCGCCAGGGTACAAGGGGTAATGCGCCTCAACTTTATAGATCCGCCTGCCAATAGTATAACACCTTGGATATTCCCTGTCAATTTATGAGAAAAACATGGATTTGTCGCATAGATCTCGCCATGCCTCTATCGCGGTATACCGGGGATTTTTCCCGACAAAACATAAGAAAAATAAAAGCTGTGACCAGATCGATCACAGCTTATACTCTGTCGAATAATATGGAAGAATCAAATATTGTCCAGAGACTATGGAATCTGTATCCGAGAGCGAGTTCAATTCCTTTACTTCACGGATATAAGCTTCACGGGATTCATAATTCACATCCATATAATCCGCCGCCAGATCCCAAATGGTATCGCCAGGCTGAATCTCTATGTTGGCGTAATATTTATAATAAGTAACTTCTGGTTCCTTTGCCTCAGCTTCTGACAAAAAGCTTCCGAAAAGTATCGCAAGCGCCAAAGCGAGGCAAAGAGATGAAACCAGAATCGCCAGCTTCCTTTGTCTTCTGCAGTACCTCCTGCCCGTACAGGTGTTCTTCCTTTCGTACATAAGATGCGCCTCCCCAAAACCATGCTCTCCATACATGTGCTATTTTCGAACAACCGTTCTCCATAACTGTATTATAGAACACGAACACCCGTTTGTCAATACATATGTTCGGAAAATATGTTCGGTTTTAGGGAAGGCTTTTGGGCTGCGTTACATCTGCGGATTATTCCATAAACAAGGGCGTGGAATAATAGCGGTCGCCAGAATCCGGAAGCAGAGCCACGATGGTTTTTCCCTGGTTTTCCGGCTTTTTCGCAAGCTCCAGGGCTGCCCAGAGAGCCGCTCCGGAGGTGATTCCGGCAAGAACGCCTTCTTTCCTGGCCAGGAGCCTGCCCGTGGCGAAGGCATCTTCACTCTCTACGGTAATAACCTCGTCATAAATGGAAGTATTTAAAAGTTCCGGTACAAAGTTGGCGCCGATTCCCTGGAGCTTATGAGGGCCGCATTTCCCCTGGGAAAGCAGCGGGGAATCCGACGGCTCCACAGCCACGGCCTGAATTTCCGGATTCTGCGCCTTCAGGTACTCTCCCACGCCGGTCAGCGTTCCGCCTGTGCCGACGCCTGCCACGAAAATATCAATCTGTCCATCGGTATCCCGCCAGATCTCCGGGCCTGTAGTATCCCTGTGGGCCTGTGCGTTGGCAGGGTTCTCAAACTGGCCGGGAATGAAGCTTCCGGGAATCTCTGCCGCCAGTTCTTCTGCCTTCCGGATAGAGCCCGCCATCCCTTCCGCACCGGGCGTCAGCACGATTTCCGCGCCGTATGCCTTTAGAATATTGCGGCGCTCCTCGCTCATGGTATCCGGCATGGTCAGGATCATGCGGTAGCCCCGGACGGCCGCGATAGCTGCCAGGCCGATCCCGGTATTTCCGGAGGTGGGCTCGATGATCACGGAGCCCTCCCGCAGAAGCCCTCTCTTTTCTGCGTCCTCGATCATAGATCTCGCCGCCCGGTCCTTGACGCTGCCGGCGGGATTTAAGTACTCCAGCTTCACCAGCACTCTGGCGGAAAGGCCCAGCTCCTTTTCCAGATTTTCCACCTCCATCAGGGGCGTATTTCCGATAAATTCTGTAATGTTTTTATATACTGCTGCCATAATAGCTGCCTCCTTTTTAAATGTTTGAGTAACTTTAAGGGTATCTTACCCCGGCTGCGCCCAAAAGTCAATGCGGCAGATCTTTCCCTTGCAAGAGACAAGCCAGATGGGTATAATGGATAGGAATTGCGACAGAAAAAACTTTGATGAAAGGACTTATTTAGAATATGAAGCTTCAGCAGCTTTTAAGCTACACGCGGCGCGCCGTGGACGATTTTCATATGATAGAGGCCGGGGATAAGATTGCCGTGGGGATTTCCGGCGGAAAGGACAGCCTGACCATGCTCTACGCCCTGCACGGCCTGAAGCGCTTCTACCCCGCTCCCTTTGAAATCGAAGCGATTACGGTGGATCTGGGCTTCCCTGGCTTTGATTTAAGCCCGATTCAGGCGCTCTGCCAGGAAATGGGCGTTCATTACACGATTGTCAAGACGGATATCTATGAGGTGGTATTTGAGGTGCGAAAGGAAAGCAATCCCTGCGCCCTCTGCGCGAAAATGCGAAAGGGCGCCCTCAATCAGGCTATCAAGGAGACGGGCTGCAATAAGGTCGCCTACGCCCATCACAAGGACGACGTGGTGGAAACCATGCTGCTCTCCCTGATTTTCGAGGGCCGTTTCCATTCCTTCGCCCCGGTCACTTATCTCGACCGCATGGACTTGACGGTGATCCGCCCGCTGATGTATGTGGACGAGGCAGACGTCATCGGTTTCCAGAACAAATATGAACTTCCGGTCTGCAAAAGTCCCTGCCCCGCCGACGGCCACACCAAGCGGGAATACGCCCATGAGCTTCTCCAGAGGCTCTGCCATGAAAATCCAGGCGCCAAGGAGCGGATGTTCCGGGCCGTGGTGGAGGGGATTTACAGCCCTTACCGGGAGCTGGAATATGTGCGGAAGCTGCGTGAACAAAACTAGAATTCTATAGCACAGCAAAAATGAAAGCGTGTTAATTGATCATGCTATCAGAGCCATCACTTAAGTTGATGGCTCTGATTTGGTAAACTTTTTGCGGTTACATCTCCAACATAATGTTTGCAAATTATTAGCTTCTGTTTTTCCGCCCTTTGAAATTGGAATGATGTGATCTACTTCCAGAAGCAGATTAGGTTCTTTATAAATGCTATTTCCACATATACAACAAGTATAATTGTCACGTTTTTTAATGGCTTCTCTTAAGTCATTTGTCATAGCATTTCTTTGCAGCTTAGAATGCCCTGAACGCTCAATTTTTTTGCTTATTTCAGCTTGAATATTTTTTAAAATGTTTGGAGTGATTTCAATATCACAAGAACGTTTGCTTCTTCCCGCTGGACTTACATAAAGAAAGGAAAACTCTGGATTTTCAATTTCAGCCAATTTATAATCTACACCGCAGACCATGTATGGTATGGCTTCCTTTGTGGCAAATATGCGTACAAACCAAGGAAGGCGGCGGCTTATACGAACTTGCAAATTTTTCATGTTAGCTTGAAATTTTTTTAATGCATTCATAAAACAAATGCAAAAGTCAATACATTCCAAACAATATTCTGAACTATCAATATTAGAATATTTTATAAGATATTTAATATGATTATTGGATGCATTTGCCACAATTGAACTGGAACACTCATATTCCTGGTTAATGCCAAGTTCTTCTATATATTCCGTATAAACAGAAATATTCTTTAGCAGTTTTATTCCATCATTCTTATTTTTGGTGGCTCTTTCTTCCACGTCCTTGAATAAGCTGTCTCTATTTCTTTTTATGTAATTATTTGCTATTTTGGTAAAAAGAATTTTCAATCCTAAAATTAATATAGTTACCGCAGCAACAGAAATAAACAGCGTAAGAACTATTATTTTTCTATCCATATGACGTAATATTATTATCATTCCATCTATTAATTTCGAATCATTTCCGCAAGGGGGGATTATTTTCATAATACCCCCCTTGCAAATCGTATCTACTCTTCTATCTCACTGTGGAATTCCTGGAGTGATTTCACGCCCAGCTTTCCGCCCTCTTCCTTTACCTTGCGGATGCCCTCCGTGGTGGCGATGGCAGCCGCCATGGTAGTCATGTACGGAATCTTGCCCTTTACGGCAGCCTTGCGGATATAGCTGTCATCGAAGCGGCTCTCCTTGCCGGAGGGCGTGTTGATGATGAGCTGAACCTGCTTATTGGCGATGGCGTCGTATACGTTCGGGTGTCCCTCCTGAACCTTTTTTACTTTCTCGGCAGGAATTCCTGCCTCGCGGATCAGATCACAGGTGCGGCCTGTGGCGATGATCTTGAAGCCGTCCTCGTAAAAGCCCCGGGCTACCTGCACGACCTCGGGCTTATCCCGGTCGCTGACGCTGATAAGCACGGTTCCCTCCAGCGGCAGGGGCGTCTGCGTGGCCTCCTCAGCCTTGTAGAAGGCTTCGCCGAAGTTTGACGCAAGTCCCAGCACTTCTCCGGTGGAACGCATCTCCGGCCCGAGGAGCGGGTCTACCTCCTGGAACATATTGAAGGGGAAGACGGCCTCCTTTACGCCGTAATGGTGGAATTTCTTTTCCTTTAAGGCCGGTACCGGGGACGGGATTCCCGTCAGATCTTCGGTGATGACCTGGGTAGCCAGCTGCACCATCTGGATGTCGCAGACCTTGGATACCAGCGGCACCGTACGGGATGCCCTCGGGTTGGCCTCCAGCACGAACACCTTGCCGTCCTCGATGGCGTACTGCATATTCATCAGGCCGCAGACATGCATCTCTTCCGCGATCTTCTTCGTGTATTCCTTGATTGTCCTTACATTTTCCTCCGAAATGTTCAGGGACGGCAGGATGCAGGCGGAGTCTCCGGAGTGCACGCCCGCCAGCTCAATATGCTCCATAACGGCCGGGACAAAGGCGTGGGTTCCGTCGCAGATGGCGTCTGCCTCACACTCGGTGGCGTGATGCAGGAAACGGTCGATAAGGATCGGGCGGTCCGGGGTCACGCCTACGGCTGCCCGCATATATTCAGCCATGCTTTCCGGATCGTGTACTACCTCCATGCCGCGGCCGCCCAGCACATAGGAGGGGCGTACCATGACCGGATAGCCGATCTTCTCGGCAATGGCCAGAGCCTCGTCTACATCCACCGCCATGCCTGCCTCCGGCATGGGGATCTCCAGCTTCTCCATAATAGCGCGGAAACGGTCGCGGTCCTCTGCCAGATCGATGACCTCCGGGCTGGTGCCCAGGATGCGCACGCCGTTCTTCTGCAGATCCGCCGCCAGGTTCAGAGGCGTCTGACCGCCGAACTGGGCGATGACACCCACCGGCTTCTCCTTTTCGTAGATGCTCAGCACATCCTCCAGGGTCAGCGGCTCGAAATACAGCTTGTCGGAGGTGTCGTAGTCTGTGGAAACCGTCTCCGGATTGCAGTTTACAATGATGGTCTCAAAGCCCAGCTTTTTCAGGGCGATCGCCGCGTGGACGCAGCAGTAGTCGAACTCAATGCCCTGTCCGATACGGTTCGGGCCGCCGCCCAGGATCATGATCTTCTGGCGGTCGGTGTTGACCGTACTCTTATCCGGCGCGTTGTAGGTGGAATAATAGTAAGCGCTGTCCTTCGTTCCGCTCACATGGACGCCCTCCCAGGCCTCCGTAACGCCGATGGCCTTTCTGGCATTCCGGATCTCATCCTCCGATACTTCCAAAAGTTTTGCCAGGTAGCGGTCGGAAAAGCCATCCTTTTTCGCCTTTGTCAGCGCTTCCGCAGAAGGCACGCTTCCCTTTCCTTCCAGAAGCTCTTCCTCCTCTTCCACCAGCTCACGCATCTGCTCGATGAAGTAGGGCTTGATTTTCGTCAGCTCATAGAGTTCTTCCGTGGTGGCGCCTTTGCGGATCGCCTCGTACATGATGAACTGGCGCTCGCTGGTGGCCACGTCCAGCATCTTCAGCAGCTCCCGTTTGCTCTTCTCATGGAAATCCTTGGCGAAGCCCAGGCCGTAGCGGCCGATCTCCAGGCTTCGGATGGCCTTCTGGAAGGCTTCCTTATAGGTCTTTCCGATGCTCATGACCTCGCCCACGGCGCGCATCTGCGTGCCCAGCTTATCCTGCACGCCCTTGAATTTTTCAAAGGCCCAGCGGGCGAACTTGATTACCACATAATCTCCGTCGGGAACGTATTTATCCAGGGTTCCGTACTTCCCGCAGGGGATCTCGTCCAGGGTCAGGCCGGAGGCCAGCATGGCGGAAACCAGGGCGATGGGGAAGCCGGTGGCCTTGGACGCCAGCGCCGAGGAGCGGGAGGTACGGGGATTGATCTCAATGACGATATCACGGTCCGTCACCGGATCATGGGCCCACTGTACGTTCGTTCCGCCGATGACCTGGATCGCCTCCACAATCTTGTAGGACTTCTCCTGGAGACGCTTCTGGACGTTCTCCGGGATGGTCAGCATGGGCGCGGAACAGAAGGAATCGCCCGTGTGTACGCCCAGCGGATCGATATTCTCAATAAAGCAGACGGTGATGATATTGTTCTTGCTGTCGCGGACCACCTCCAGCTCCAGCTCCTCCCAGCCCAGGATGGATTCCTCCACCAGAACCTGGCCCACGATGCTGGCCTGCAGGCCCCTGGCCACGACGGTCTTCAGCTCTTCCACATTATAGACCAGGCCGCCGCCGGCGCCACCCATAGTGTAGGCCGGACGCAGCACCACCGGGTAGCCAAGCTTTTCCGCGATGGCTACGGCCTCGTCCACACTGTAGGCCACTTCGCTTCTGGCCATCTCGATGCCCAGACTGTCCATGGTATGCTTGAACTCAATCCGGTCCTCGCCCCGCTCGATGGCGTCCACCTGCACGCCGATGACCTTTACATTATATTTGTCCAGCACGCCGGCCTTGGAAAGCTCGGAACAGAGATTAAGACCCGACTGTCCTCCCAGGTTCGGGAGCAGGGCGTCCGGTCTTTCCTTTTCGATAATCTGCGTCAGCCTCTCCAGATTCAGCGGCTCGATATAGGTCACGTCAGCCGTGCCCGGGTCGGTCATGATGGTAGCCGGATTGGAATTTACCAGCACAATCTCATAGCCCAGCTTCTTTAAGGCCTTGCAGGCCTGTGTGCCGGAATAGTCAAACTCGCAGGCCTGTCCGATGATAATGGGGCCCGATCCGATAATCAATACCTTGTGAATATCCTGTCTCTTACTCATTCTTATTTTTTCTCCCTGTACATTTCTGAGTCAAGCAATATGGTAAAGGGGCCGTCGTTGACCAGCTCTACCTTCATTTCGGCGCCAAATTCTCCCTGCTCCACCACGGGGATCTCCCGGCGGCAGATATCGATCAGATATTCATACAGCTCTTCTGCCAGTCCGGGATCTGCCGCATCCGTAAATCCGGGGCGGTTGCCATGGCGGCAGTCCGCGTACAGCGTGAACTGGGACACCAGCAGAAGCTGTCCGTCCACATCCTTCAGGGACTTGTTAATCTTTCCGTTTTCATCCGAAAAAATACGCAGGCCGATCATTTTGCGCGCCAGACGGTCTGCGTCCTCCTTCGTGTCTTTCTGGCCCACACCCACCAGGACGAGAAAGCCCTGGCCGATGTGTCCAATTACCTCCCCGCGCACCGTCACCGATGCGCGGGAAACTCTCTGTATTACAAGTTTCATCTGCTTTTCCTTTGCTGTCTGTCAGATCCTTTCATGCTCCCGCTCTTTGTAGGCCGCGAACTCCCGGATCATGTGGATCGTCCCGTCGATGCCAAGGCTGGCCGTGTTCAGGCAGAGATCGTAGCCGGTAGCCTCGCCCCACTTTTTATTCGTGTAATAATTGTAGTAGCTGGCGCGGCTCTTGTCCGTCTTCTGAATCAGATCCTTCGCTTTGGCGTCCGTCACGTCATGCCGGCGGGCGATGCGGGCGATGCGGGACTGCAGATCCGCGTACAGATACACGTTCACCACATTCGGAAAATCCGCAAGCGCGTAGTCCGCGCAGCGGCCCACGATCACGCAGGGGCCTTCTTTGGCGATGTCCTTGATGGCGTTGAACTGCGCCAGGAAAATCTTATGGTTCAGGGGCATCTCCGCGAAAGCAGCCGTCGAATATCCCATGGAATAGGTGTCCATCACAAGGGAATACAGAAAGCTGTTCGTCGGCTTCTCGTCGTAGTTCTCGAATATCTCCTGGCAGAAGCCGCTGTCCTTGGCCGCCCTCTCCAAAAGCTCTTTGTCATAGAAAGGAATCTTCAGTTCCTCTGCCAGCTTCTTGCCGATGTCGTGTCCGCCGCTCCCATACTGGCGGGCAATGGTGATGATTGTGTTATTTGCCATATACCTCCGTCTCCTTTCCAGTATTTCTTGTATATATTATACAGCATATCCAGGAAAAAGAAAACCGGGAACTTCACGAATTATCTGGCATAATAGATATACGAATCCTTCCGGGCCGCCGCTTCCTTCGGTTCCGCGGCCGGGTAGCCCAGAATGCAGTGGCCGATGCCCTCGTAATCGCCCTCAATTCCAAGAGCTTTTAGAATCTCTTTTCCTTCCGCGCTCTCAAACTCTTCTTTCGCCCGGTGGATCCAGCAGCTTCCAATTCCCAGATCCGCCGCCGCCAGCAGCAGGTTCTCCATAACCAAAGCGCCGTCGTATACGTGGGTCGGCACCTTTTTATCCGCCAGCACTACGAGTACCACCGGAGCGCCGTAGAAGGGATCCATTTCCGCACCCATAATCTGCGCGTTCATGCGGGAAAGCCTGTCACGCAGTTCTTTGTTGGTAATGGCCACGATGATAGCGGACTGCCGCCCCATGCCGCTGGGCGCCCAGGTGCCTGCCTCTGCAATCGTCTGGATGACTTCTTCTGGAATCATATCCGGCTTGTAGCTTTTGCAGCTGCGTCTTTCCCGGATAACCTGTAATGTCTCGCTCATGTAAAAGCCTCCTTTCAGCATTTGGTTTGCATAAAATAGTTACGTAAACTGAATGCGTTTTTACGGTCTATCTCCAGTTATGCCAGCATCTCCGCTTTTTTGGAGAGAATCGCCTCCACTGCTTTGCAGGCGTCGCAGAAGCAGTATTTCGCCCCGGCAGCCTTCGCCTGGCGGCCTTCCTCTGCCACATTTTTTGCGTTCTCCCCGAAAATCTTCTGCCCCATCTCAGACTCAGCCAGCCCGATCAGATCATCGATGGACACGATATCCTCTTCCAGCTCCGCGAGGTATTTTCTGGTCTCCTCTGCCTCTTTATCCGTGCCTGCAGCCGCCAGCCAGCTCTCAGCCGCCTCTTTCGCTTCCTTGCAGCAGGTGGCGGACGCCAGCAGCGCCCTGGTCTTCTCTGTCACAAAATCCCGTACCTGTTTATCCATATGAACAGCTCCTTTTCTATGGTTTTATTTTTGGTTTCTGAGAAAAACTGCCGCAGATTTTCCCAGTCTGGAGTCATTATAGCACAGTCTGCTCAGAAAGGAAATCCGAAATTACATCTGCACCGCCAAAGCAAGTAACAGTTCTTTTGATGATAGTTGCATCGAAAAGCGCTGCCCCGCAGTTGATTACCACCCGTTGAGCAAAAAAGGTGTGTGCCTCCAGGCGCGCTGTTATAGAAAGAGGCCCGGCGGTAACAGCTGCCGCCGGGCCTCTTTCAAAGATTAATTTTTAATCATTATTCGATTGTGATATACTTGGACGCTTCCACTTCCGGCTTCGCTGCCTTCTTCGGAATCGTCAGCTTCAGGATGCCGTGCTTGAATTCGCCCTTGATGTCCTCCTGCTTTACGGTGTCGCCCACATAGAAGCTTCTCTGGCAGGCTCCCGCGTAACGCTCTCTGCGGATGTACTTCGAGGTCTTCTTGTCCTGCTCATCCTTGTCCAGTCCTCTCGCGGCGCTGATGGTCAGATATCCGTTCTCCAGAGCTACCTTTACTTCATCCTTCTGGAAGCCCGGCAGATCCATCTCCAGCTCATACGCTGTATCCGTCTCTTTAATGTCGGTCTTCATCAGGTTCCTGCCCCTGCGGCCATACAGCTTTTTCTCGATCTTCTTCATGTCGCGGTCGTCCCAGAACGGGAAGTTAAACATATCATCAAAATCCTCAAAGAAATCTTTTCCAAATACGCTCGGTGTCAACATATATATCGCTCCTTTTTTCTGTCTCTTACAATAGGTTTTGTCCCGGGGTTCCGGATTCGGTCAGGCTGCCGGCTCCTTTCGGCTCCGGTTCCTTTTCTCTTTTCCTTTCCCTCTTGACAGTACATATCATAGTCCTTTTTGTTAGCACTGTCAATTAACGAGTGCTAACGTTTCTAAAGAAACTATAAACAATTCATAAAAGAAAAATTAATTAAGCAATATATATTATTTGCACAGTTTTATCTGACAATTAATTAAAGAAGGATATCCTCCAGCTGCCGCTTGGGAACCTCGTTAACCTCTGTCCAGACTTGCCAGGATGCCGTAGGCAATCCCCTTCGCCACATCATTCTGGTAGGAATCGTCCGCCAGCCTTGCCGCTTCCTCCACGCTGCTCAGATATCCGGGCTGGATGAGTACCGCCGGCATCTGAGTGCTGCTGAGGATCGTATAATTTCCAGCCTCCGTGCCTCCGTCTGCCGCCTGGCTTTCCTCAATCAGCATGGCCTGGATATTTTCAGCCAGGGCCTGGCTCTTTTTGTCTTTGTCCTGGTAGCAGCTTACCGCTCCGGATTTCTCAGCATCGTTCTCTGCGTAGTTACAGTGAACGCTCACCAGCAGATCCGCGCCGGATTCATTGGCCAGGGCAGCTCTTTCTTCCTTAGAAAGGCGGGTATCGTCTGTCCGGGTCATGATAACCTGGTATCCCTGGCTTTCCAGCATGATCTCAAGTTTGGAGCAGATCTTCAGATCGACGTCCTTTTCCACAGCCTCTCCCCCTGTCATGCCGGTATCCTCCCCGCCATGTCCGGGATCCAGGGCAATCACAAAGGTATCTCCTTTGGCGGAAATCAGTTCGGAACCAGAACCGACCAGCCGTATGACCTGGAAGATGGTAAAAGCAAGAATCAGGACACAGGCAGCGGCAGCCGCCCCAATGATGATTCTTTTCTTCCGCCGCCTGCGCTGCAGCTCCCGCTGCTTTCTCTTTTTCAATGCCATCCTGCGGCGGCGCTGTTCCGGTGTCAGATCCTGCTTTTCATTTGTATCCATGTCTTGTTCTTCTCCCCTCGTTATTTTTCCCATTTATCGCAAAGAGCCTGAATCTGATCGGCGAACTTTGCCAGATCCTTATTCGCCAGTCCTTTGCTGCGCTCTATCAGGCTCATCAGCCGCTTCGCGCATTCCACCAGCCTGTCGTATACGGTCGCGGCCTGTCTTGCCTTTGCCTTTTTCTGGATTCTCTCCCTGCTTCCTTCCGCGATGCGCACATTTGCCGCCAGATCCCAGCTCTCTCCGGTATACGGAGCCGCGGTGCTGTACCCATATTCGTTTCGCAGGCACTGCGCAAAGCTGTCGCAGACCTGATCCTCACCGTGTACGATAAAGACCCTCCTTGGTTTGCTGCGCAGGCCTTCCAGCCAGTTAATCAGCCCTTGTTTGTCCGCGTGTCCGCTGATTCCGGCCAGAGTCTCCACATGGGCGCGCACCTCCACCGGTTCTCCAAAAAGCTTTACTTCCGCCGCGCCTTCCACAAGGGCCCTGCCAAGGGTGCCCACGGCCTGGTAGCCTACAAACAGGATGGTACACTCCGGCCTCCACAGATTATGCTTCAGGTGGTGCCGGATCCGGCCCGCCTCACACATACCGGATGCGGAAATGATGACCTTGGGTTCCTCATCAAAATTGATGGCTTTGGACTCATCGCTGGTAATGGAAAGCCTAAGCCCCGGAAAGCTGATCGGATTAACGCCGGAGTTTACCAGGGCAAGAGTCTCTTCATCAAAGCATTCGTACATATTTTTATTGAAGACAGTCGTGGCTTGGACAGCCAGCGGACTGTCCACATAGACCTTGAAGCCGCCATGGCCCTTTACCAGTCCCTTGCTTTTAATCTCCCTTAGGAAGTAGAGCATCTCCTGCGTGCGTCCCACCGCGAAAGAGGGAACTACTACGTTGCCTCCCCGGTCAAAGGTTTCCTGCAGGATCCGGGTCAGGGTTCCGATGTAATCCGGCCTCTCCCCATGGCTTCGATCTCCATAGGTAGATTCCATAATGACATAATCCGCCATGTCTACCGTGCTGGGATCCTTCAGGATCGGCTGGTGGACATTTCCCACATCGCCGGAAAACAGAAGCTTCGTCTCCTCCTGTCGTTCCTTCAGCCATATCTCAATGCAGGCCGAGCCTAAAAGGTGGCCCACATCCGTAAAACGAATGTCAATCCCTTCTGTAATCTGGATGCGCTCCCCATAAGGACAGCCGCAGAAAAGCTTCATGACGCCGTCCGCATCCTCCATGGTATACAGAGGTACATATTCAGGCTTGCCGGAACGCCTGGCCTTCCTGTTGCGCCATTCTGCCTCAAACATCTGGATATGCGCGCTGTCGCGAAGCATAATCTCGCAGAGATCCCAGGTGGCGTAGGTCGCAAACACCGCGCCCCGGAACCCTCTTTTGTAGAGCAGGGGCAAAAGCCCGGAGTGATCGATGTGGGCATGGGTCAGAAACACATAGTCGATATGCCCGGCGTCCACAGGAATCTCCTGATTCTCATAGATATCCGGCCCCTGTTCCATCCCGCAGTCCACAAGTATAATCTTCCCGCAGGCTTCCAGCATGTGGCAGCTCCCCGTGACCTCATGATCCGCGCCAAGAAACGTCAGCTTCATTGTCTCATCTCCTTTTGTCTTGTCTCGGAATCCATCCATAATCATTCCGCACGGATAAATCTATTTTTATTATACCGTCTGGTAAAGTAAAAAACAACAAATTCAAGAAAAATTAAAAAATTCTTGAGCGGTATGAAAATCTGTGATAGAATGTAGATCGTTATATATACTTGGATCCGCAGATATGGATCCAAAATTTTATTTTATTTTTAGGAGGTTTTATTTTTATGGACCCTGACCCTGACAATTTATGGCTGCAGTTACTTTTGCTTGTATTCCTGACGGCATTGAACGCTTACTTTGCCGGCGCGGAGATGGCGCTTGTATCCGCAAGCCCCAGCAAGTTGTCGCAGAAAGCTGATGAGGGCAGTAAGAAAGCAGCCCTTGTCCTGGAGCTTTTAAAGGAGCCCTCGCGTTTTCTTTCAACGATACAGATCGTGATTACGCTGGCCGGATTTTTCAACAGTGCATCCGCCGCTACCGGTATTTCCAAGCGGCTGGAGGGCGTGCTGGTGAATCTACATATCCCGAACAGCGATACGATATCTGTAGTTGTCATCACACTGCTTCTATCCTACTTTACCCTGGTACTGGGCGAATTGGTACCCAAGCGTATCGCCCAGCAGAAAGCGGAAGCCTTCAGCATGTTTGTGGTTGGCCCCATCCGGGTTTTTTCCAAAATCACAGCCCCCATCGTGAAGCTGCTTTCCCTGTCTACGGGACTGGTGCTCCGTCTGGCCGGTATGCATGATGAGGTGTCGGAAGAGAAGGTATCGGAAGCGGAAATCCGGGCGTTGATTGAAAACGGTGTAGAATCAGGCGTCTTCGACGAGTATGAATCTGAAATGCTGGATTCCGTGTTTGAGTTTGACGATATCCTGGCCCGGGAGGTCATGACTTCCCGCACAGATGTCTACGCCATCGACGTAGACGAGCCGCTCTCCTCCTATCTGGATGAGATGCTGGCCACCCGCCATTCCAGAATTCCGGTTTACGAGGAAGATATCGACAATATTATCGGTGTCCTGTATATCAAGGATTTTATTGTGGAAGCCCGGCGCTGCGGTTTTGAGCATGTGGACATCCGTTCTCTGCTTCGCAAGCCATATTTTGTACTGGAAAGTAAAAATATCGACGAGCTCTTCAAGGAGCTTCAGGAATCTCATCAGTATATCGCGATCCTGATCGATGAGTACGGCGGTTTTTCCGGCATTGTGACCATTGAGGATCTGGTAGAGGAGGTCATGGGGCCTATCGATGACACCGGAGACGAAGATGACGAGCCGAAGATCGAGGAAGTCGATGACCATACCTGGCTGCTGAAGGGCCTGGTGACTATCAACGACCTGAATGACGAGCTGGACACCGAGCTGGAATCCGAGAGCCACGACACGATTTCGGGCCTTCTTCTGGATGAGCTTGGATATATCCCGGAGGAGACGGATCTGCAGACAGTAGAACTTGACGGACTGCGCTTTGAGATTCAGAAGATTCAGGACAAGCGCATCGAGCAGGTGCTCGTCACCAAGCTCCCAAAAGAGGAGTCTGAGCCCAATATAGATACAAAAGAAGAGAAATAATCCAAAGAGCGGCTGTCCCTTGTGGACAGCCGCTTTTCAAATCCTGTTTTTTACCGCTCACCTCTATACACATCCCGCAGCATGGCGATCTCCTCCGCCCAGCCCGCGTCGTCATTTGGCGTCTCCAGGATGAAGGGAAGGCCCTCGAGTTTCGGATGGTTGATAAGCCGCACGAAGGCGTCCAGGCCTATGCAGCCCTCTCCTATCCGGGCATGGCGGTCCTTATGGCTTCCCAGACCGTTTTGACTGTCATTGATGTGGATCGCTTTCAGCCTGTCCAGGCCCACAATCCTGTCAAATTCTTCCAGTACCCCATCCAAATCTCCCGCAATATCATACCCTGCATCCCAGACATGGCAGGTATCCAGGCAGATTCCCAGTTTTCCCGAGAGGCGTACCTGGCCAAGAATGGCCTGCAGCTCTTCAAAGCTGCACCCAATCTCACTGCCCTTTCCGGCCATGGTCTCCAGGAGTACCGTCGTGGTCATCTCTTCATACAGACATTCATTCAAAAGTTCTGTAATCCAGCGGATCCCCTCTTCTGTCCCCTGGCCCACATGGCTTCCAGGATGGAAATTGTAGTAATTTCCCGGGGTGTATTCCATCCGCTGCAAATCCTCTGCGAAGGCCTCCCTGGCGAACCTCCGGACCTCCGGCTTATCTGAGCAGGCGTTCAGCGTATAAGGAGCGTGGGCCACAATTTTCCCATAGCCTTTTGCCTTCCACAGCGTCAAAAATTTTTCCACATCTTCTTTATCGACTGCCTTCGCGTTCCCGCCTCTGGGATTGCGCGTAAAGAACGCGAAGGTGCTGGCTCCCAGCTTCAGGGCCTGCTTTCCCATGGCTTCATAGCCCTTTGCCGATGAAATATGGCTTCCTATCTTCATCATAAGGTCTGATCCTTCAAGGTGACAGTGACCCAGCCGCTGCTGTAGCCCTCACTTTCGTAGTTAAAGCCCGCCTCCAGTCCGACCGGAGAGTAAAAGAATACTCCCATATCCGGATCCCGCAGAAGCGCCAGGAGCTCTTCATCACTGGAATTCTCTACAAACTCCACGCTGCCGTTCTGCGTCTCATTCTGGGCTCGGAAGCGCATGACAAACTCTCCGTCCAGATCCGTCATCTGTTCCGGAAGAATCTCCTGGCCGCTCTCCAGATCAAACGTCACTGCCGACAGCCGGGGCAGGGTGCCGTCCTCTTGATAAATGTCATGCTGAAATGCGATGCTGATCATTTCCTCATCCATATAAGTGACATACCCATAGGTGGCACAGCCTCCCGGATAGCTGGTATAGGTATCTCTGTATTCCAGAGCTTTCTGCTCAATGAGCTTATTGATGGAAGCGTAAGCGCCCTCTTTGCCGTCAAGCAGCGGATAAGTAGAATAATATGTACAATAATCCTCGTCGTCGTCCGGCGTAATAGATTCTACAATCCAGGAAATCCCATATTCCAGATCTGTCCTGGTACAGTCCGTAATTTCCTTGTAGTAGGGATCGTCGCTGCTTGGTTCATAATAACCAGAACCGTAATCTCCAAAATCGTCATAGCCATCGTCATAATAACCGTCGTACCCGTCGTCATAATAGATATCCGTAGATTGCGAAATGCGGCCTACGGCTTTTCCCAGGAAGGAAAATGACAGGATCAGCCCGATCACCAGGATCAGAGCGCAGATAATGCACAGGACGATTATCAGGACTTTCCGGTTCTTTTTCTCCCTGCGGGGCTGTGTATAGGCGCCCTGCCCGTAAGGCTGCCCATAGGGCTCCTTCCTTTGGAAAACCTGTCCGTCTTCCGCGCCGTCCCGGGCCTGCTGCGCTATAGAATGTCTTGCATAACCGCAGCTTCTGCATACACCGTCATGCATCAACGCTCCGCATCGGGGGCAAAAGCCGTAATCTCTGTCTTCACTCATGTCTCTCCTCCTGTAAGTTCATCCAGATTTTTCCCATATGCATCTATAAAATACTGAAGAAACAGTTCTGTCTCAGGAAGCTGCAGTTTTTTCAGCGTGCCAAGAGCCATCTTTTTGGCGCTTGTAAATTCACGGTTCCCCGCCTGTTCTTCTTCAATACATTTGATATAGGCGGAAAGCTTGTCCGCTGCCTTTACCAGTTTCCAGAGATACGCGTCCTCTTCGCGCTTCTCAAAAATCTCCAGGTAGGCCGTCTCCATCTCTTCCGGCAGCATAGAAAGGAGGCTTTGCGCCGCCTGGTATTCAATATCCTTATAGGTATCCTTGATCTGGGGATTGTAATACTTGACCGGCGTAGGCATATCGCCGGTGATAATCTCCGTGGCGTCATGGTACATGCCAAATACCGCGGCCTTCCAGGGATCCAGCTCCTTCCCCAGGCAGGCGTTCCCAATCACCGCCAGAGCATGGGCGATCATGGCCACTTCCAGGCTGTGCTCGCTTACATTCTCCTGCCGGGAATTGCGCATCAGGGCCCAGCGGTCAATGTATTTCATCCGGGACATCATCGCGAAAAAACTGTTCATAGAACGCCTCTTTCTTTTTCTATCCTGTCCTTGTTCCGCTTTTTCTCATATACCAGGCAGATATTGCTGACAAGAAAGCTGCTGTATTTTTTGGCATACTGGAGATATTCCTGCCAGGAAATATAGTACTCCCTTCCCCAGGAGGAGATCTGAAGGTATCCGTTCTCCAGGCCCGTCACAACCACGAAATGGGCCTTCACCTGTGCGGCCGGGAGATATACGCCATTTTCCTGGCGGTACAGGCAGAGCTTTTTTCGTCTCCAGAAAGGAATATTCTGGCCGATGGCCAGAAATACAGGGAGATCCCGGGCCAGGCTTTCTTCAATACGCCCGTAGAGTTTTTCCTGGCTGACGCACCATCTGGCGCGAAAACCGATCCGGTAATGGCGGAAATACCGGTTCATCGCATGAGGAACGAAAAACCCTGGAATGCCAAGGCCGGGGATAATCCCCAGATACCTGCGGCGTATCTTCCGCAGATAGCGCTCATACCGCGGATAAGAAAGGTTCCCATCCTCCCTTAGAAGTCCATACTGCAGATCTGTACTGCAGGCCGGACGGGTCAGCCCCATATAGAGGAGCACATCACCCATTCCCACCACGCCGCAGCCATATTTGCGCATCATACGGGAACTGCACCAGGCCTGGCTTCCGCCAAAAGAAAGCCCATCCTGGGTCTTAACTGACAAATACGGATACCGCAGGCAGCAGCGCTTCATTTCCATACTCGTTTCCTCACTTCTCTTCGGTGTCTCTGGAATTGAGTATATCACATCTTCCCATATAATAAAAGCCCCTGCACTCTTCCAGGCGCACCTTAAGGTACTGTCCAAGCTGCGTTCTTTCCCCCGGGAAATGCACCAGCAGGTTATTGCTCATCCGCCCAGTCAGAAAACCAGGCATGTGATCGTTCTCCTCTTCTGCAAGCACCTCCTGCACGGTACCTGTAAAACGGGCCGCCTGCTCCTTTGCCAGCTTCTGCACCAGGGCAAGAAGCCGGTCAAAGCGGTCTTTTGTCACCTCAGGGGGAATCTGGTTTTCCATGGCCGCCGCAGGAGTCCCCGTCCGTTTTGAGTAGATAAACGTATAGGCATTGTCATAGCGCACGCGGCGCACCACGTCAAGCGTCTCCTGGAAGTCTTCCTCCGTCTCCCCGGGAAACCCTACAATAATGTCTGTGGTCAGCGAAATATCCGGAACAGCGCTTCGGATCTTTTCAGCCAGCTCCAGGTACTGTTCTTTGGTATAGCGGCGGTTCATAGCCTTCAGAATCCGGGAACTCCCAGACTGGAGGGGCAGATGAAGGTGGCGGCAGATTTTCCTGGAATCACGCATGGCAGCGATCAGCTCATCCGAAAGATCCTTTGGATGTGAAGTCATAAAACGGATGCGGCGTATCCCTTCGATCTGTTCCACTCTTTTTAAAAGCTCCGCGAAAGTAACCGGATGATCCAGCGTCCGGCCATAGGAGTTCACATTCTGTCCCAGCAGCATAATCTCCGTCACGCCGTCCGCCGCGAGAGCCTCGATTTCCTTTACGATATCCTCCGGCTTCCGGCTCCGTTCCCTGCCGCGTACATAGGGCACGATACAGTAGCTGCAGAAATTGTTGCAGCCAAACATGATATTCACGCCGGACTTGAAAGAATACTTGCGCTCTGCCGGGAGATCTTCCACAATCTGATCGGTTCCCTGCCAGATGTCGATCACCTGGCCTCCCTCATACAGGCTTTCTGCCAGAAGCTCCGCGAACTTGAAAATATTGTGGGTGCCAAAAATCAGATCTACAAAACGGTAGCTTTTTCTTAGCTTTTCAATGACCTCCTGCTCCTGCATCATACAGCCGCAGAGGGCGATCCGCATGCCAGGCCGCTCTTTTTTGCGGTGCTTTAAAAGGCCCAGGTGGCCGTAGACCTTCAGGTTGGCATTCTCCCGGACGGTACAGGTATTATAAATCACAAAATCGGCGTCTGCCTCCTTCGCAGGCTGATATCCGGTCTTTTCCAGGATGCCCGCCAGCTTCTCCGAATCCCGGGCGTTCATCTGGCAGCCAAAGGTGGTGACGCAAAAGGTCAGGGGACGGCCAAGCGTTCTGCTTTCCTCCTCTACCTTTTTCCTGCAGGCTTCTATAAAATAATACTGGCGCTCTGGCTCGCCGGCCGGGGCCATCGCTTTTATCTTCATGTAACTGCTCATAGCTGTTTCCTCCATCTTTGAAAGATATTGTATTATCAAAGACAGATTATTGCAACTCCTTTTTCTGGCATACATAGAGATAAGAATACGATTCCTCCGGATTTTTGGCGTCCGGGCAGCCGAAAATCCTGGAAAGCATCCGGATGCCGGCCTCATCGTGGGGCCACATTTTTTCGGCCTGTTCTTTGGAGAGAAGGCCCGCCTTGTCCTGCTTTGAGATCCGGGTGACGATCCGGTTGCAGATATCCTGTCCGAGAGTCTCCAGGATGGAAAACCCCGCCTGTTCCAGGAGGTTTTTCACATCATCCGGAGAAAAAATATGAAGGTGGAAGGGATCCAGGTTCTGCCCGTTTTCATCCAGCTGCTCGTAGCGTTCATTCGGGACAGACAACAGCAGCAGCCCCTTGGCACGGAGGCATTGGTGAAATTCCTGCAGGGCTTTAAGAGGATGCTGCAGATGCTCCAGCGTCTCGAAACACACCACCGCGTCTATATCCGAAAGCTTTTGGGAGAGCTGGCTTTGGTCCAGATCCAGGCAGAGGTAATCGATATGGCGTTCCCGTGTGCTGCGCCGCGCCCTTTCGATATAATCCGTACTGCGGTCAATCCCGATCACCTGGTTTATTTTTTCAGACAGAATTCTGCTGCCATATCCCGTCGCGCAGGCGATATCCGCCACGCTCTGGCAGCCTTCCCCGCTCAGCCGTTCTGCGGCCCAGAGGTAGCGGCCGCAGTGTTCTATTTTCATCCAAAAATTCTCCGGCTCTCCGTCAAACGGATCGCAGTACTCAATATTTGTCTTCATGAATCCATACCTCTTTTTTGATACGCTCCGCAAACGGCCTTACATGCCTCTTGAAACGGCTGTCCGGACGGTTCTTAAAATCAATCTCAGCAATCACCTCCGCCAGCCGCTCTTTTGCGGCCTTGACTCTGCCCGGATCCGCCAGGCAGGCAATCCGGTATTCAATATAATACATTTCCAGCGGATCCATGCTTGCCAGCTGATAGTCTCCGGACAGTTCCCGCGCCTGTCCTGCCAGGGCAAGGGCATGTTCCTTGTCTTCCCCGGCTGCCTTAAGCGCCTTGACAAGCAGGGATTTCGCTTTGAGGTGCTTAAGCCCGGAAGCCGTCCCGGTATCTTCAAGCTCCTGCGCGGTGTCTTCCTGCGTTCTGCCGCCGTATACCCCGCCAGGGAAAGGGAACAGCATCTGGATGACCAAAAGTTCAAAGCAGGCATCTCCCAGCATCCAAGCGTCCTGGCACTGGCGGGCCAGTAAAATCACCTGCTGGTGGGCGCCTGCGGCCGCTTCATACTGCCCGCGCTCAAAGCAGAGAAAGGCTTCCACGCTGAACAGCTGCATCTTCATCCAGGAAGATTTCGCCACAGCAGATATGGTATTGTTGCAGGCCTGGGCGTGATTCAGATAATCCTCTGCAGCTCCGATATCGCCCAGGCGGAGATAATTCAGAGCAATCCAGGAAGCGCAGTAGCATTCCTCCAGCCAGCCCTGGTTTTTAATGAATGCCCAGATATGCAGCCCGCAGCGGACGCCGTCCAGATACCGCTGGTTGTCGAAACAGGCCGGCAGGATTTCCAACAGGAGCATTTTCGTCTTTTTTATGGTGTACAGATTGCCGCAGGCAGAGAAATCAAAGGCTGCCAGGCACCTGTCATAGCACTCCAGGGCCTCTTTTAGCTTTCCCTCGCTTTGCATGACGCGGGCGCGGCACAAGCTGCACAGGATTTCTTCGCTGTCGGAAAGCTCCTGCGTGCTGATGGCATACAACGTCTCTTCCGCCTGGCTGATATCATTAAAATGTTCGTTCCAAATCAGCCCTTCATAGCTTTGGAGGATAAAATGCGGATTTCCTTCCCGCTGCGCGGTTTCCAGCAGCGCCTTAAAAATTTCCGTGGATTTCTTTCTCTCGCCTTTCCAGTCATAGACTGCCCCAATCACTGCCAGAGACTGCATGTTTTCTTCTGCCGTCCCGTATCGGGAGATTCTCTCTGCAGCCGGGAGCAGAACCTCCAGCGCCTCCTCATAGCATCCGAGGCCAAAAAGGCAGCGGCCCCTTCCGCACAGGGAACCGGCATACAGGGAAGACGCCCGGGGATCCTTTGGCAGTTTCTGCGACAGCAGTTCCCCTGCCTGCCTGTAAATTTTCTCTGCTCTCCAGAGTCCCCCGGGTATGGACTCATAAGCCTGTCCCAGCTGGTAAAACCGAAAGAGATACTCCCGGTCCTCAGAGACCGCCTGGTACGCTTCTCTCATTCCGCTTTTTTTAAGATAATCCAGGATATACTCCGCTTCAAAATCTGAAAGTGTCCCATCCTGGTAGGACACGAGCATAGTCTGCGCCAAAAGCCTTTCGCCGTCCTCTTCGCTTAGCTCATACACATCGGCGTTTTCACTGCAGAGCCATTCCGCAAAAGACCGGTGGAAAAAATAGAGGCACTCTTCCCCCAGCGCATCCCGTTCTGTTTCCAGAAAGGTCTTCATCTGCCGCACAAATTTTCTGAGCCGGATGCCCCGGATCCCCAGGGCCTTTTCCAGCATCCGGACAGGCAGGCTGCCCGACGCGGCAATCAGGTTCAAGGCAGGCCAGTATTCCGTTTCATACTGCGCGTCATCTGGAAATTTGCGCTGCATCCAGGTGAAATAGAGCCCATTCAGGCCCTTTGGCGCCATGCTGATCCTGTCCAGGGAATCCCGGGAGCTGCGGATGGATTTTACCAGCAGTTCCGCGTACAGGAAAGAACTCCCGCTTTTTCTGGCCAATTCATCCAGGATCTGTTCTTTCCTCCAGCTGGGGCAGCCGTTCAGCCTGTCTTTTAGCTGTTCTTTCAGGAACCGGTAGATATCCTTCCTGTTTTCATTCTGATACCTGTCGATATGCAGCTCTTCGCAGTCCGAAAAATAGCGCTGGACAACAGCATCATTCCGGGAGGTAATCAGAATTTTCAAAAAAGGGGGAAGCCGATCCGCGTAGGAGGACAAAAGCTCCGCCAGCTCATTGCTGCCATTTTCATTCGCCTCATCGGCCCCGTCGATAATCACAAGAATGGCTGCGCCGCCGCTAATCCCTCCATACAAAGGCTTTATCAGCAGCAGGTCAAAAAGCTCCTGTGCTCCATAAAAAGCCAGCTTTCCGGACGAACCTTCCAAAAGTTCTGTCAGGCGGATCCGGTAGGCAGAAAGTTTCCGGGCCATCTGGAAGGCGATGCTCTTGATAATCTGCGACGTATCCGAATAATTCCTGCATCCCCATTCACAGAAAATACTGCAGACAGCACGGGAATCAAAATGAAAATAGTGGGCGGAAAACGCACTCTTGCCTGTACCAGGCCCCCCGTAAAGCAGCAGATACCGGCTGGAATCGCTAAGATCCAGCCAGTGCTCCACTCTCCGCTCTACCCACTTTCTGCTTACGAAAGGCTTCTGCAGCTCGATATTCCTGCGGCTGCTTTCTGCGGAAGGGGACAGCAGCTGCTCCAGCCAGTTAAGCTGCGCGTCTCTGCCCTTATCACTGCCGCGCTCAAGAGAATTTACAAGCGCATGAAACTTTTCACGGTACCAGCCTGCGAAATCTTCGGGAGAGCGGGCTTCATATGCGTCCCATTCCCCCATATCGCAGTATTGAATGCCGCTGATGGTAGCAGGTATCCTATTTTCCAAGCCAGGTTCCAGGAGAACCGTTCGGATAAAGCTGCTTTTGCGGCTGACAGCGATAGCCAGCTCGTTTAGGCAGACACTGTCCTTTCTCAGGGAATGGGACGATAAGAAAGCCACGATCAGGTCGCTGGAAAGGATTTCCTCTGTAATCTTCCTCCTCCAGTCGTCACCCGGCAAGATTCCTTCCATATCCATCCAAATCCGGTAGCCCAGTTGTTCTAAATCTTTTTTTACGCGCAGCACCTTGCCGGTGCAGTCATGTCCATAACTGAAAAATATCTTTTTTTCTTCCATAGCGGATCCGCCGACTTTCACGCCTGTCAGCTTTGGCGCTTCACGATCCAGTATTTCTGCCCCGTTACCTGCCAGTAATCCTGGAGAATCCTGGGAATAAAGCGGATCAGTTTCTTGTCGCTTTCTACATAATCCGGATGGTATGTCTTTCCTGTCTCTTCCCCGAAAATCCTGGAAATATCCTCTCCCAGCTGATCAAGTTCCTCTGTGGGCACAAGGCAGGGATGGCTTCTGGACAGCGGGTCATAGCCCTTAAAGCAGCCGCAGTATTTCCGGTACTGTTCAAGGCTGGAACGGCGCCAGCCCTCCGTATAATAGAAGACGGCCCAGCGCCTGTGCTCCGTATCCGCCAGCCATTCCATCGTCTCTTCCTGCCCTGCAAGCTCCTGGAAATCCTGGAAGGCTTCCTCGCCCTTTGTCCCTTCCGGCTTTTCCTCCGTGAGTTCATAGCCAAGTTCCCAGAGTTTGTAGCGGATATGCAGGGCATTTGCCCGGCTGGAACGGATATTGCTCTGCCGGCTGTAATAGGCATGGATGGCGTCTTTCTTTGCCTTTTCCGGATCCTCTCCATACAAAACCCCGTTTTTATCTGAACTGTACTGGAGATGGATATTGAGGGCGAGAGCCTCATAGCCCGTCGTGCCCAGCAGATCGGAATTGTAAAATTCCGCCTCGCAGCCAAAGGGAATCAGCCCATAGCCAAGATAGGTATTTTCCTGGACATTTGACTTTTCGCTGAGCGTGCGGACCGCATGGGGCGTCTTTTTTCCCCTGACATGCACTGCGATCGTCGGCACATAATCCATGTGCAGATAGCGGCAGGTCCTCCACAGATCTATGGCGGTGCAGATATTTTCCTCGTCTCCTCCCAGAGAAAGGATGCAGTAAGTCACATCCGACAGCCTGCCCTGCAAAAGTTCGTCGAAGGCGCTTCCGAAGACATCGCAGCTGATAAATTCAATCTGGCAGCCGCTGTCCAGAAGTTCCGGACAGTCATGCCGTATTCTTTTTTCAACCTGCCCTGCCCTGCTGTCTGCCACATAGACCTCCAGGCCCAGACTGTGCAGCTGCCCGCACCACAAGACAGCTTTTAAGGCCTCCGTCCCTGTCCGCCCGCAGCCTGCGATCAATACTTTTACTGCCTTTGCTCCCTCCGGAAGGTTCCGGTAAAGCGGATAACGGAATAAGAGCTGATAGATGGCGGATTCCTCCGGATCCATCAGGCGCACTCTCATCTCGCCCTTCTCTACTGTATCCAGGACGATTTCCGCCTCCTTCTTATTGGAAAACACATAGATGCCTACCCTTGCCTGTTCAGAAACAGCCAGCTTCTTTTCTGCCTTCTCGATCAGGTGTATGGCATTCTGGAGATTCCGGTCTTCGTCCATCCCGATCTCAAAATACAGATCCTCCCTGCCGGCCTTCCCGTTCTTCCAGAAGGGCAGTTCCATTTCATTGCGCGCCAGAAGAACTGCGCCCAGGGCGCAGGCGCGTCTTTTCAGGGTATCGAAATCGTCCGCCTTTTCCTCGTCCACATTGCAGAAAATGTAAAGCGCGCGGACTCTCTCTTTCCGATTGCTGGCGGCGATGCTTTCCGCCAGGATGCAGGAACGCTCGTTTAACTGGGAAAAGACGTATTTTTTCCTTCCCTGGAAAAAGCGGATATATAAGATCTCACGGATCTCTCCAAAATACTCGGCCACTACGCCTAAGGTGAATACCGGGCCCGCCAGATACATCACGCAGACAAAAATTTTATAGCATGTATACAGTATGGGAGAGCTTATGGCACAAAGCTCGTCAGTAATGTCGCTTACCGCTGTATCCACCACAAACATGCGGATGCTGTGGGAAGCCGCTTTTAAGACAGCATACCCGGGAGCATCCGTCTGAAGGAACACCGGAAAGGTCAGGGAAACGCAGGCTAAAAACACTGCGGATCCTAAGATAAACGTGGTATTCCATGATTTTCCAAAAGGTAAATGCTTTTTAAATAGGGCAAAGACGGCGCCGAAGCCAGCCAGTGCCAAAGCGGTAAAAAACGAAACAAACCACAGCATTTTTATGCCCTCCGTTATCTTTTATCCCAGGAGACGGCCAGCAGGCCTGCACAGCCCGGATTTTCTCAGTGCCTGCTCCAGTATACGATCAGCACACAGCCCGGTTCCCGGTATTGATAGCTGATATTGCTGGAGCTTAAATTCTTCGCCGCCATCTCATAGTCCATCGCCGTCTGGAGAAGGGGCTCCAGCCCTCCTATCACCTGGCTGAAAATCTCCGGGGTCGAAAACTGGATCTCCGTCCTGGCCCTGTCCTTGTCTATATCAGACCGCATGATCTCCAAAATCGCTTCCTGTTCTGCCGTCTCCAGATACCTGCCCTGCATCCGGTAGTATTCTAATGATGTGTCTGTGCATTCCGGAAGCGGGAAAGCAGCATCAGGCGTATGCGTCCGGAACAGCATCTCCTGCGGACAGCAGAGGTATTCGTACGACGTCGTATCAATATTTTCGCCGATTTCTCCCTGGTAAGTGGGATCCCCCCAGGTAGTGTCCACATAGTAATAGCTGCCATCACAGTTGACAATATTCCAGGCATGCAGCTCATCGCCGCCCATGCCAGTCAGATAGATACATTCTACGCCCAGCTGGTCGAGAAGATACTTGGTTGCCTTTGCGTAGCCTGCGCAGACGGTTGTCCAGTTTCCAAACACACTATAGATATTCTGATTATCCGGAGCCGTCAGATCGTACTGCGTCCGATCAATCAGCGTTTCAAACACATATTCCACTTTGTCATAGTCACTCCCATAGGCAGGGGCGGCTGAAAGAATTTCTGAAGCGGCTGCCTCGATGATACGCTGCCTCTGGGCTAATTCATTTCCTTCACAATTATAATTAAAAATAATTTCTACAGAATTGCCGCTGTCCAGGTAGGAATAGGAATTCTCAATCCAGAAATATTCTGGATAATCATACTGTACGCTGGCAACAATAGGCTCCGCTTCCTCGTAGGTGATTCCAAAGAGCGTCACCGAACGTTCCCCGGAAGCGGCGGCTCCCCGGATCTGCTCGTAATATTCCTTCTGCTCATAATTCAAAAGGGAGTAGTAATATAAGGCGTCTGGATTTTTCGTGTTTTCCTCCGCTTCCTCCGCGCCTTCTTCTGCCAGTTCTTCTTTCGGCTCCTCTTCCTGCGGTTCTTCCTGCAGTTCCTCTTCCAGATCCTCTTGCGGTTTTTCCTGCGGTTCCTCTCCTGCCGGAGCGTCCCCCGGGGCGGGGTCGTCTTCCGGCACGGAATCTTTTGGCGTTTCCGTATCGTCCTGAGTCAAGGTTCCTGTATCGCGGATATCCGGATCCGGAAACTCCCAGTCTTCATACTGTCCCGGCATCTCAAAGGCACTGCCGCCAGACGGAATCACCTCCAAGGTGACCCCGCCCAGAAACAGGACGGCAGACGCCATAAAATAGCCGATTGCAGACAGAAACTTTTTCATTTCCACACTCCCTTACAGCGGAGGAAACTCCTGGAAAGGCGTCCGCTTCTTTTCCTGATGATAAGACAGGGAATACTTTTTCAGATACTGGATAAAGCCCCTCCCATACTCATCCTCTCTTAGCATCGTGCGTATCTGCACACGCTTTCCGTATTCAACTTCATTTAGGTAAAGCAGGTACTGAATCTCCGCCCACTTCGCCATCCCTTCATAGACCTCCAGCCTGTTGTGCGCCCCGTATGTCTGGATAATAGCCTTATCATCCCAGTTCTGGTACTGCCAGATATGTGTCAGCTCATGGGCTATGGTCGCCATGGCGGAAAGCTTCGGTGAACCATTTTCTATATACAGGCTGTATCCGGAAGCGTCCTTCTGGGCAAACCCGAGGGTTCTTCCATCCGGGCCGGGCGACGGCACAAATTCTTCCCCGCAGTGCCTCGCGATGGTATTCGCATCCGTCATCCGGATCTTAATGGCCGCGTTGATTTTGATCCCGTAGAAAATTTCCATGTTTCTCAACACAACCTTGAAGACTTCCTTAAACTGCTCTCCTGTCTTCAGCGCCGTGGAGGAGCAGAAGCTGCAGCGTTCCCGCCCATCTTTTAGGACATCATATTCTCCTCCCGCCAGTTCTACACCGCAGAAATCGCAGAAATGCGCCCCGGCCTTTCCAGGATCGTATGTCTTCGCATATTCTTCCGCCGTCTTCTCATTGTCACGGACCTGCTGGAGAGGATTGTGTCCGTAGTCGTAGCGGGCCAGATAAGATACGGTTCCCATAAGATCCAGGAATCCTGGAATCTCTTCATAGCCATATTTGAGGAAACAGCATTTCTGGTAATCCGTCTGTTCCTCCCCTGGGGCTTCCAGATCCTCGTCCACGCCATCGATATCCGGCTCAGCTCCCGTTTTTTCTTCGGTCTCTGACACTGTCTCGGTTTTTTCTTCGGCCTCTGACACTGTCTCGGTTTTTTCGCCGGCTTCCGGCTCGAAAGCGCTGACAGGCTCTTCGTCCTGTGCCTCAGCCTCTTCCTTCTTTTTCTTCCCTCTAAAAAGAGAACGTATGGTTTCCATAATTCCCCCCAGGAAGCCCTTTTTCTTTTTGCCTGCGGCCTGTTCCGGCTCAGGCGGAAATTCTGGCCTGAATTCCTCTTCAGGCTCTTCTTTTTCAGGCTTTTCCTTCATCTTGGAATCATGCCAGGTAAGCACCTCCGCGATAATCTGGAGATACCGCTCCAGATTGCGCTCCACAGAAGCCGTCAGCCCCAGATCGATTTCACTGTCCTCCACAATGTAGACCGCGCCGTCGGCTTTGCCGCAGTCCAGGGTATACATGGCATATTTCAGCTGCTCCGGAAGCTGCGTCCCTTCTTCCAGCGCGGTGACAGCGCAGATATAGGGATAGGCATCCGGATACAGGGTGCAAAAGATCTCATTCATGAGAAGGCAGAGTGTATACCTTACCCGATCCGGCGCGTCCGGAAAGACAATTTTCAGGATCTGCTTATTGCGGTAGGCGCGGTCCGGGATTCCATTTACATACACCGCCCTGGCAGTGTTCAGATCATGGTAATCGTTCATTTCCAGATATCCGTCCGTCCGCACAGCCACCTGGCAGCAGCCCTTACGCAGCTCGATATCGCCCAGGATTCGCTGGCTTCCCACCGTGGTATCATCTGTCCAGCCGCTCAGCTTAATATGACGGAGCTGCCGGTAATACTTTCGTCCTGTAATATGATCGGCTGCCCTTCGGACTATGACGCCGTTGTGGGGCGTAATCGATTCCACTTCATAATACCTGCCTGCGTAGACAAGGAACTGCCCTGGGATCAATGCCTGGAATACATGGCCATACAGCTTGGAACCAATATAGTATTTCTCCCCGACCTCGTCCTCCGCGATGTAATAGGCATTTTTCAGGCCGCGCACAAACTCCGCGATCTCCGTCTCCTCTTCAATCGCGTAATATTTCCTGCTCCTGGTCCGGAACCCGTCATCCAGCAGAGCTTCTTTAAAATGCACGCGGAAATTAATTTCGTCGATGCTGCAGTGCTTTTGAATCAGCTCCTTAAACGTATCGCCGGGAGAGGTAAACCGGATTCCGCAAAGCGTCAGCTCTTTTGCGATATCTTCTTCCGGAACCTGCTCTGCGGTCATCCGCATCAGCAGCTTCAGCACCGTATTTCGCTCCGTCTTTGCGTAATCCGCTACGACCGTCGGTATCGCCTTCGGATCGGAGAGAAAGGTATTGGGATTTCCCAGCATATAATCGCGAAGCAGGTAATTTCCGCTGATGATATTGACAAAGCCCTGCTGCTTCGCCCTTGTGGAAAAGAGGCGGATCATCTCAAAGAGATTCTGGAACTCATCTTCCACCACAAGAAAGGCATTTTCTGACACGCCAAGAGACCAAAGATTGGGATCTACCTGAAAAGCCTTGCTAAAGCTTTCCTGCCCCGCCGGCAGATTCGCGTACCGGCAGATTTTGCTGTAATACTGTCCCGCGATCCACTTGATATCCGCAACCGGGAATTTCTCCCCGCTGATCCACTTCGCGTTTGAAATCTGATATTTCATGGCCACAGAGTTAATCTCCGTTCCGATGCCGAGATACCGGGATATATTGGAGAAAATCCTGTGATGCATATACGCTCCATCCGCGTTCCAGCACATCATGGAGGTGATCGCGGCGCTCTGGCTGGTGGCCGCTACCTCTGTGATGGTTGTTTTCAGCGTATGGGACAGGGCGTCCACCAGTCCGTCACAGTTTCTGTCGCAGGCTGCGAAGACAACCGTTTCTCTGTCATCGAGGCGGCCGGTAAGAAGCGACAGGCCCATCTGCCCTGTGGCAAGCAGCTTGGAAGGCTCCACAAGAAAGACAAAGCCTGTTTTTTTCAGAAAGCCCTCCCGCTTTTTCTGAATTTCAAAGTCAAACAGGTCGCGGAACTTCAGAATCCCGATGTCCGGATCCGGAGCGTCCCCGCCAAGAAATTCTGTCCTCCAGAGACTGTCGGTATTCAGCTTCTCTAAAATGCTCTGTTCCATCCAGGCCATTACATCCTCTGCGGAGGAATCTCTTCCTGTGACAATCAGGCATTTTCTGCAGCGTATCAGCTGTCCCAGCATGGGGACAAGAATATATTCTGTCAAATCCCGGTAGAAGGGATCGCAGAACAGCACGCTTTTCCCCTGTACCAGGCGGATACAGCTTTTCACGTAATTTGGATCGATCTCCTTGCCGCCCTCCCGCATCGCGCGGAAATACTTCCCCAGATTGGAAACCGCGGGGATTTCGCTTCCGCACAGCTCTTCCAGCGTCTCAAAGGCGGCAGGCGCGCCCAGCCCGCTGTCAACGGTGGCGTCAAACAGCACATGATCTCCAAAGAGGCTTCTTAGCACATCTCTTAACAGGCCGTAGTTGGCCATCCGGTAAGACTCCTCATCCTCTCCTAAGATATCTTCTACAAATTCCTGTCTGGTAAGTCCCGATAAAAAGCTGACGATCTCTCCCGTAATGAGGATCCCAAATACCGGGTAAAAGGCGGTCTTAAAAAAGGGGGCTTCAGGATAATACTGAGAAAGCACAAATACAGCCGTAGACACAAGGACAGCGGCGATATAAAGCCCCTTATAATAGAATCTGACCTGGCCGTATTGGGGCTTTACAAACCACTTGTCCAGCTCCCGGTCATATTCATAAAAGTGCCCGGACACCGTCTCCATCAGCTGCCTGGAATTTCCCCAGGTATACTTCAGCACAGGCAGGGCGATGGCCTTGACAAAAATAAAACCCAGCACCATGAACGCGTTCACGATGTAAATCAGGTACCGGTTCAGAAACAAACCTGAAATGACGGGGAACCGATCCTCCAAAAGCCCAATCATCCTCGTAATCAGGACGTAAATATCATTCAGGAAAATCATGACGAGGATTCCGTAAATCAGAGCGATAAGCAAAACAGCCGCCTGCTTTGCCCTTTCTGCCCGGTTCAGATTCATCTTTGACGCAGCGACACATAAAAGAACAAAAGAAGCCGTACAGAGCAAAATTTTAATTACAGATATTAACTCCGCCATCTGCTCCCCTCCTTCTTGTTTTCATAAAGATCCAGACGTTCTATCTTAAGTCCCGCGATAAACCGGTACGGAGCCTGAATCAGATCTCCGGCTGTATTCAGGGGAATCTCCGTTTTGTCGCTGTCCACTGCGTAATAATAAAGAGGATTCTCCTGAGGAGGTCTGTCCTCGTCAAAAAAGCGGGTTACGTTTTTTTCAAAATCCGCCGTTCTTTTTATGCCGAATACGGCCGCGATCTCCTCATCTCTCTCGATTGACAGGGCAAGGGCCTGCTTGTGCGTACGAAGGCCGGATATCCTCACGGCTGTCCTGCCGCGCCTGCCTGCCGCCCCCACATAGATCGACTGGGCTTTCATAAAAGTGGCAAGCGTCGAAAAATACTGTTCAAATTTCTTTGCGGAACCGTTCACGTTTCTGGCAAGCTCGCGCATCAGTCCATTAAACCTTTCCATAATCTGAACCAGCTGCCGCTTCATTAGGAAAAGCGCGGCCACGCCGCCGATGGACGCTGCCACGAGGGCTGCTGCCGTCAAGCCCAAGGCAGAGAAAAATTCGCTTCTCCCCAGTCTCATGGAATGGAAAAGATAGGGACAGTAGCCAATAAAATAGAACAAGAGAAATAAAAGTCCTGCGCTCACCGCAACACCCTTTCTCATCCTTCCGTCAATCGCTTTTTTCACCTGCACGTCTGCTTTTCCCAGCTCTTTTCGGATCCGCTGTTCGTCTATCACGCTGTGCGTGTCACTGGTAAAAACCTTAAGCTCCAGTATGTTCAGTTCTTCCTTCAGATCCGCCAGCTGAAACCGATCCAGCTCGTATTCGTCGTCAAAAAAACTGTCTGCCTGGCTTTTCAGCTGCTGAGCCGCCTTATCGACCGCACGGCGCGGGGCCTTCAGAAACATCTCCATAGTCTTCTGCTTTTCTCCCACCTGCGTATTCCAGTAGACCAGCTCGTCGCCGGGGCAGCCTCGGCTCAGTCCCACATGGCCTGTGTCAATCAGCAGATCCGCGCCGGATATCTCCTCAAACATGACAGGAACGCGCTGCTGCTTTACGACCTTTTCGCTCTCTTCAAAGGACTGCTCCGGCTTCATTTTCAGCCGTTTCTGCACAAAGGCATAAGCCGCTTCCATTTTATTCAGGTGGTCATTGAGGAGCTCCGACAACGCTTCCATTGAAAGCTCTACCCGGAGACTGTAAAGCTTATAAGCCTGGAGCGAACTGGCCGGGATCGGATTGACGGCAAGCGTAAGAACCGAAAGCCAGAACTTCATGAGTTCTTTCATGTAAAGGCTGTTCTCCGGATTGGTAAGTTCACAGCACAGAAACCGGCAGCTTCCCGGGTAATGGTTTCTCCGGCAGAAATCAGAACTCTCCATCTCAAACGGGGCCTTCCAGGAAGCATAGATTTGTTCATCGTCATCCGGATGCCGGCGGGTGGAGACTAGAAATGTCTCCTGAGGCCGCACATCAAGGAAGCTGTACTTTTCCTCCAGAGCCTTCGTGGCCCGCCTGGTATCCTCAGAAACCTTTTCCGGCAGAAAAATGGGGCTCAGCCGCTCTCTGTATTTGGAGGCAAGCTCATAGAACTCGTTTTCCGACAGCTCTGAAACACGGACGCGCATGGTCTTTCCGGTGTCTTCATCCGTATATTCATATCCGTCCTCAAAATTTTGGACGGAGGAAACCGGATAACCACAGAGCATATGGGTCAGCCGCACGAGCGGAATCCTGCTTGGCCCCGGCACTTGGGAATCCTGCGCCTCACCAGGATAGTCAAAAGGATTTTTCGCATCCGGCACAAGACCGTCCTTTCTCCCAAAGGCCGGCTCTGTATCCACAATGACGGCCCGCCATTTCTGCCGCCCTTTTATCAGTTTATACAGGTCGGGAACAGACGCCGTGACGTCTGTCCCTGACTCGTTCCAGTCGCAAAGGCTGACAGTGCCATCCTTAATAAACGGTCTGAATAAAAAACGGTAATCCTTCAGCAGTTCCGATGCGTGCCTGCTCAGTATGATCACTGTGTGCATTATGTTCACCGCCTTTATATCCTGGAATTCATTCTCTCTTCTTTCTCGCAGCCTCGCTCAGATCACGGAGCTTCTCATAAAGATCGCTCAATCCTCTGTTCTCGATCTCGTTGGCGGCGATCTGCATCAGATCATCGATATAATCGCTGAAATTGTCTCTCATGTTTTCATAGTACCAGCCGACATTTTTGTCAAAGAGCTCCGCCTGCTCATAGATAAAGCTGCCATATATGCGATCCAGCTCGTCTCCGAGAATGATGGATTTCATGTAATCGTAGCTCAGAGCCAGGGCTTCCTTCATGATACTCCTGCCCACCTTTTTGTCGAATTCAGCTCCCGGCGTAGAGACCTTAAGAAGCAGCGCCAAATCGAAAAGCGTAAGGCCCTCTTTTTTATATTCATCGCTCCTTAGCTTGCTCAGCTGTCTGCAGAACAGGCTGGTCTCAAAGCTGAGCTTTCCGGAATCATTGCGCTCCTTTTCAAACTTTTTGTCCATATAGCTCAGAATGGTGGCGACGACTACCGGATTGATGGTCAGAGCGTTCAGCACCTCATAATATTTATCGCAGGGCGTTCCGTTGGAAACGACAAATTCCTCCGTCTCGATTCCATTCAGCTGCAGCCGGTAAAGGTATTTCCCTTCCGATATCTTCCGGTAGCTGATCAGGTCAAAGAGCAGGCCCAGGACAAAGGCACGGTAAATCTGTCTTTCCTGTCTCTCCTGATTTTCATCGTCCAGGTCGGGCAGGTACGAAATGATATGCCATCTCCGGTCGATATGGGGCGTAATAACAGGTGTCTTATCGGACTTGGGCTTGATCTGGCTGATCAGCTCATAATAAGCCTTATAATATTCTCCCTCGCCTCTTCCGTCCGCCTCGCTTGCCGGGGCAAATTTGGAAAGGCCGTTGGCCCGAAGCCCGTAAATCGCCTGATAGAACATGATCATGTTAAGCGGAATATCCTCGTCCGGGTTTCCGCCGTAGTTGCCAAGCTCCTTGGCGATCAGCTCGGATCTGGGGGAGCCGTCCTTGGGATCCAGGTTTTTGCTGTAGGTGCAGGCCGCGATGGGCTCCTTCTGTTCCCCTAAGGGGCGTTCGATAAACGGATTGGAAAGCCCTCTTGTCTCAGAAATGACTTTACGCACATACTGCTCGATCCGCCCCTGGTCGTACTCATTCTGCTCATATTTCGCTTCGCGTTCCAGGGCGGACAGCACGTCCATATTTACGGTATTCCCATAAACCTCCATCAGGGATTTCTTAAAGTATCCGATGATGCCGCTCTCGAACAGCTCCTCAAAATACCCTCCGTTTTCCGGCTTGTCCTTCATCATGGAATAGCTGCGCACCTTTGTATAGATATCCTCTGCAAGCTCCCGGTCGATCGTGATGGTGCTGCCTGTATAGGGCATCTCCTTTAAGAGACGGTCAAGGCAGTTGGGCGTCGCGCAGACATATCTGGTCGTCCTGCCTGCCGTGTTCCCATATTTCTTCCGGAGGGAAATAATCCGGCGATCCAGCTTGCTGATTCTGTCCTCGAAGGACGCGTAGAAGTTCTGGAAGGCATCGCACAGGTTCGTCACATAATCAATGCCCTCACGGAACACCTCTGCCAGGACGCTGCTTGTGCGGAACTGATCCACCTCGCTGAGATAGAAACGGAACTGATCCTTCATTTCCTGCTGGGTCTTTTTGTCAGCCTTTCTCTCCGCCAGCTGCTCCACAGTCTCGGTTCCGTCTGTCTTTGGATCGTCAAAAATATTCTGGAAATCATCAAAAAATTTTTCTTTTTTGGTATTTTCCTTATCGACCTTTATTTTCTCCTGCTTGAGAAGCTCCAGTACCTGATAGAGGAAGTAGCGGACAGCATTCGGATGAATAAAAGCTCCGTTCTGATCCCTTAAGTAAGTCTCCATCTGGTAAGCAAGCCGATCCTTTGTCGCCGATTCATTCCTGGCCCTGAAAATGGTGTAGGCTATCGTGCGGCCGGTATCTTCGCTGCGCTTTACCACCATGTCCTTATATTTCTCGATTTCTCCAAAGGTAGTCTGAAGATCCTCCATAGACTCCCTTTTTCCTATTTCAATGTCGTTAAGCAGGCCCAGCGCCTGCTTTTTCTGGGCGTCCAGATCCATCTGGCCGTTCAGAGTGCTTGCCTTGATGAATTTTTTGAGCTGGCCTACGTACTCGGTCCACGTATCGCCCACCTTTTTATAGCCGCCCTCATCGTAGATCACGCAGGCCTCCTCAATCGCTTTGGCAAAGGGATCCTTTTGCTTGGAGAGCTGGTTGATGGACTCAATATAGTCTGTGGAAGCGTCCACGTCGCGCACATGGAAGCCCTGGGCGCGCATCTCGGAATTGGCAAGGCATTTTTCTTTATACAGATCGTCAAAGACGAGCCACTGCCTGGAGACACATTCTTTCGCCCAGTTCAGGGCAATGTATTCTTTGACATCCTCGTTCGGGTAGATCAGCATGGCGGAACCAGCGCCCGCGTAGCGGTTGCGGCCTCTCTGGGCGCAGAGCTCCCGGATGGTATTGTCCTCCGAGGAATTGCTTCTCTTATTCATCGGCCCGATGGACTGGGAATAAATGCAGTTGGCGGCATGATCCAGGTACTGGTTGAAGTTGTTCAGCTTCTTTCCTTCCGTATTCTGGGCATCGAAGAGGAAGCAGAAATCATAGGGCCGCACATCGTACTCCTCCACATCGTTGGAGCCCACACGCGGGAACTCAATCTTCACCGTCTTCTCATATTTGTCCGGGAGGGTCTTATCGCCCTTCATAAGGAAGGCGTCCAGCTCCCTCAAAGCGGCGTAAGCGTTGCACCTTAAATTGTTCCGCTCCGTCTGCCCGCGGATGACCTCGTAGAACACTTCCGGGAGGATGAAAAAGCCTCTTGTAATATTGGCGCTTGCCTGGAATTTCGTAGCGAGGTAATTCTTCAGGTAAAGGGCCACCGGGAGGATCAGGCCGGAGCCTGTGCCGCCCGCCAGGGAACTGACGATGACTACCCGCAGGGCCTGTTCTCCGGAATCGCCTTCCAGCTTATAAAGATCCTCCACCGCGTTGTGAAGCGGCTCCATATTGCCTGCGCGGATGGCCGTATCCAGGGCCAGCCTGGAAATCGCCCGGACCTGTCCGGCCCCTTCCGTCAGCGATTTGCTGTTCAGGATTCCGTTTACCGGGAACCAGGTGTCCTTGGCGTGCGTATCAATATTCAGGTACTCGCCTACGGTCAGCTTCGTCGATGTCTGGATCGTCCGGATGAACGGATTTTCCTCACGGATCTCACGCAGCTCATTGATATCCGTATCAAATACGGCGAAGCCAATATGCCTGCGCTGTTCTTCCGTGACCATCTTTGACACGCGGCATACGATTTTGGATCCCGTTCCTCCAAGGCCGATTAAGAGTGTTGGTGCGATCATTTCTTTTCCCTCCTGATTTCGTATTTCATTCTATCATTTATGCTTTCTGCTCTTTTTGATCTGTCCGTCCGCGGTGCGCTGGGTATTCGGGATGCAGGTGTAAATGATATCCGGCGTATCCACATTGATGATGGTGCCTGCGGAAATCCGGTAATGCCCCTTATACCCCTCCGGGATCATCATCCCGTTAAAGGTGACATGCTCTTTTCCGGCGTAGGACGAGGTATTTAAGATCACCATGCCCCCTCCTCCGGAAGCCTTCAGCTTCGCCGTCATCTTCACCGGCGTAGGGGAAAAGGTAAGGCGTCCCGTCTCCGGTATGTAAGGAAGAAGGACGGAAACCAGATTCTTCTCAAAACGTCCCTTCACAATGCTGTCCGCGACCCCGATTTTCTGAGACTGGCAGTCGATGCTGGGCCTCTTCTTCATCTTTCCTGAAAATCTTTTTTTAATCGGGGGAACGTATCCCAGAATCACCGCCAGAACCGCAAGGCCTATGGTAAGCTGAAGCCAGTATTCTTTCAGGTAATCCAGAAAATTCCTGTCATCCCGGATCTCCATAGCCACGTTCTGCGACCTGCCGTAGGGCTGTCCATCAATTTCTGTGGATACCCGGATGGAAATATCCGCCATTCCTGTTCCGGTCGCGAACATATCTCCGTCATAATAGGATGGCGTAACCACCCAGGTGGAAACCTGGCTGCCCAGCTGTACATTCCACTGCATCGGAAACGCTGCGCCCTCTTCGTCCCGGCTTTCTGCAGTGACAGAAGCGTTCTCCCACTGCTCCTGTGAAAGAGGAGCCCCGTTCTGCGTCACTGACACGGTGATGCTTCCGGCCCCGTTCCCGATTTCTTTCAAGGCGGCCTCTGCCGGGGCTTTCACCTCCATATCCAGCGTGCATACGTGAAAAGAAAGCTCTATATGATCCGTGTAATTGTTCAGATAGGTCACGTCTGCGGAAATCTCCAGCAGCTCGCCGTCCACTTCTATCGTGGCTGACTGGACGGCTCCCGTGCCGCCTCCCAGCCCATACTCTTCGCCGTTCACCGTAATTGTGTACTGTGGTTCACCCAGAAGGGAGGTGTTTTCAATGAATTCCCCGGTCAGCCGGTTGATAAAGCCTACCCTGACATCGTAGGTCCCGCCCTCAATCGTATCGGAATCCATCCTCTCGTCCCCCCGGTAAAGCACCGCCCCGAAGCGGACGTCGGGTTCATAATATACTTTGATGGAATCGGCCCCTGTCACGTCCAGCGTATAATCCCCTTCCACAATGGCGGACGCGTCAGAAAACACCGCCACCTGCCCTTTCAGGGAAGTGTCCTTCACAGGCGTCTCTGTCACATAGCTGGTCAGCCCGCCTCCGTCTGTGCTGCTGCAGGAGACCTCATAGCTGCTCTCCATGTTGATTTCACTGCCTTCTTTGTTTTTCAGGCTGTTGACGCTTACGTTCCCGCCCTGGGCGAAAACAATCAGCCGGTTCAGAGGAATATCAAAGGAAAGCGAACCGTCATCCTGAAGTCCCGTATACTCATTCCGCTCAAAAATGCGGTTGCTGATCACAGCCAGCTCATTGATGACCTGCGAACTGTTCTCCACCTTCTGGGAATACAGACCGATTTCTTCATTGGCATCCGCTACCGTCCGGATATCGCTTCCCATAGCCAGGTACTGGACGAACATGCCGTCCCGCATCTGAGCCTTCTGCTCCAGATCCGTCTGGAGATCCGTGGCAGGAAGATCGCTGTCAAAATCTCCGTCCGTCAGCACCACCAGCCAGCCTTCCGCCGCCCCGCCGCTGTCCAGCAGGGCCGCCAGCTCATCCGCCGCCGCGTTGACCTGCGTATAGGGAGTCCCCAGAGGCTGCGGCGTATACATCTCGTGGATCTGCGCAATATCGGAAATAGACCGGACTGTGATGGAGGAAACCGCTTCGCCCCCTCCCGTCGTCACGTCATGCATGGGAAAGATCTTCATCTGATCCCCGCTGTCATAGTTCATCATTGCCGCGAAGACTTCCATCGCGTAGGTAGCCTGGGACCAGGCCATGTTTCCCGGCCCATACATGCTCCCCGAATTGTCAAAGACTACGTAAATCGCCCTGGCCTTGGCCTCTTCCACCTCTGCTGCGCGGCCGTCCATGCCGGGCAGAAGCAAAAGCCCTGCCAGAAATGCCAAAAGCATACACCTGGAAAAAATCTTTTTCATCCCCCTGTCCGCATGCTTCCCTAACCAACCTTTGATTACCATAATAAATGCATATCCCCTTCATAACATCTGACTTTGTATCTTTATTTTATTAATATACTAAATTCGACAGATACTTTTCTTTATATTTTCATAATTAACCCTTTTTCCGACATAAACAGACTTCCTGTTTTTCTGCAGCAGATTGACCGTATTTGAAACTTCGGTGTATTATTTTAGGAAGAGATGTTTCTCTGCCAACACTGGTTGGAAATGCCTGGAAAGGAGATTCACAATGACTCAAAAGAAAGATGCCGCCATTTATGATGACGCTGCTTTTTTTGATAATTATATCGATCTGCGAAAAGCGGCAAACAACTATAATGATTTGATTGAACAGCCGATTGTCTTTGAACTGCTTGGTGATCTTTATGGAAAGACAGTCATGGATCTGGGATGCGGATATGGAGCAATGACCACTAAAATCGCAGACAGCGGCGCAAAAAGTGTGCTTGGCATAGATATATCAGAAAAAATGATTGAAAAGGGAATAGCTGAAAACTCACGGGAAAACGTGAGGTACCAGGTCATGCCCGCAGAACAGATTTTGGATGTTAGACAGACTTTTGATCTGATAGTCAGCTGCCTTGCCATTCATTACATAAAAGACTTTGAAAATCTTTTTTCTAACATTTTCAGTCTGCTGAATCCTGGCGGAAGTTTTGTTTTTTCCATGGAGCATCCCATGTACACGGCAAGTCTGTATTCCCAGCAATGGGTTACAGATCCTGTTACCGACAAAGTAATCGGTTTTGTTACAGATCATTACGGAGAGGAAGGGATGCGCCATATCCGCTGGTTAGGCAAGGAAGTAACTAAATATCACCATAAAACGGACACTGTCCTGAATGCCCTGATTCACGCCGGCTTTATTCTGGAAAAAATCATCGAGCCCTCTCCTTCTGACGCGCTGATGAAAGCGGTACCCAAAACTGTCCATGAGTTACATCGCCCCGCCTATCTGATTGTAAAATCCAAAAAGGGATAAACTGCATGAATTATCAATATGATTTATTTATCTCATTTAAAAATTCGACCAGCTCTGGACTCACTGAAGACAGGGAATATGCTCAGAGATTTTATCAAGCCTTAAGTCACATTGGCTTCCGAGTTTTCTTTTCCAATACCATTCTGTCAGAAAACGGAGTAGCTAATTATATGCTGGAAATCCAGAATGCTCTTGAAAAATCCAGAGCAATACTTGTCGTCTATTCCCGTGTCGAATATATCGCATCCGGCTGGGTGGCCCAAGAATGGATGACGTTTCTAAATCTACTGATGAAGGATCCAGGCAGAAGCATCTACATGTTTTCCATCAACAAGGATACTTCCAGCCTGCCACCTTTTCTTCGCCCATACGAGTGCTTTGAAGATTTTAATTCCGCTATTTCACATTTATCCAACGGGTTAAAAACTCTGCCGGCCTCCACAGAAAATGGTATGGACAAACGTGATTTTCTCAATGCCTACTGGGGCCTGTTCGGAAACACGGATATATTGGATTATATAGACCGTCCTCTGAGCAGCCCTTTCTACAATTACGAAGCCTACTGCCTGAAAAGCAGATATATAAACGGCGGTGACTTTGAAACATACATCCAAGGGCTGGAAGAAATCATCAGGAAGAAACAAAATCCTCTGGCCTCGTATCTCTTAAGCCGCCATTACCGGGATTTTAAACATCTCAACCTTTCTTATTCCAGGAAACTGGCAGAAGAAGCTTTTGCAAGCTTTCAATGCAAGATTCAGAATTCTTCCGAAGACAGTGAAATCGGATTGTGGATTCTTTCAAACGGACAAGAATATGACGGCGCTTATTATATGTGTGACGTAATTCACGATGTTCTGGACGCCTACGATGTAAAAACAGACATCCGGCTCCTTCCGTCGGGCTCTCCTGTTTCGCCTGAATTCGGATCCCGGCGCAAAATCGTGCTTTTCTGGTCCGATGTCTGCCTAAATATCTCCGAAGAATTTGCAAACACCTTAAAAGCACGGAAAGATAAAGTTTTAATCGGTTTGAATTCTTTTGGCGCGAACGCCCTTTCACAAAATGTCCGGGAATGCGCAGCCTTCGAAAACAATAACGCAGATATCACAAAGACCTGCCGAATTTTATTAAGTTAGGTGGAAATAAGATCATGATATATCAGAAAGAAATCGAAAAAGCAATCAACTGGCTTTTCGAAACGCAGGATCGTGAAAGCTTTGGCTGGAGTTGGGTTCAGAATATCTCCCCAAACGAGCAAAATACAGCGGAGGTCGTATACGCCGTTTCTCTGTTCAGTAATATTCTTTCCTCCAGCCAGAAGCAGCTAATCAATGAAGCTGTGCGCAAATGGCTGCTGCTGCCTGAAAAGCATGCCGTTCTTACCATTGACTGGGCCTGGGTCGGCCTAGCCTTGTCAAAATATGCAGATCATTTTACAGCATACGCTCCAGATTTTGATATAGAATTTGTTCATAAAGACATCGAAACCTGTGTGGAGTCCATTCTATCTCTGCAGAACCCAGACGGAGGCTGGGGTGACTACAGGCATGACATGTCCACAGCCTTCCGGACATCCATATCTATTATTTTCCTGGAAAACCAGTCCCAGGTAAAGACGCCGCAGCTGGAAAAAGCCCTGGATCGGGCAGCCAAATGGCTTCTCCAGCTGCAAAACGAGGACGGCGGATTCGGCAATGTTCTGCGCTCGAATCTAACAAAAAATATCCTTGCGTACTACGCCGGCGTCGAACAGGAAATCGTAGAAGATCAATACCTGTCGTCTCTCTCCGCTACGGGATACGCTCTGTGGGCGCTGTCCTGTCGGAACAAGTATATGTACGGAAAAGAAATCCATCGAGCCGTCAGTTATTTAAAAAACCTCGACTTATCCTCCGGTTACGAGATTTTTTTTGAGGTAGGAATCCGAAGGGGAACCCTGTTTACTTTCCGGCACTTTGGCGCAGCCTGGATGGGGATAGGCCTTCTCAATTCCGGAAAATCAAAATTCACATCTGATGAAATAGTAAAACTGATTAAATATTTTCTTTCCCTCCAGGATCGAACAAACGGGGGATTTAAATGTAATGATGTTTCCGAAGTCTATACCTGGTCCAACTGTAACGCCTTAATGTTTTTGCGGCTGGTGATTGACGCCCTGAATGAGATGAGCGGCCTGGATTATACAGATATTATCGTAGATTATTTCCTGAAATAGAATCCAGAACCGCTCTGTTTTATCCGGCGCCATTCGCCATCTTAATCCGCAAAATTTCCGGTATACAGCTGATAATATTTCCCCTTCTGGGCGATCAGATCGTCGTGGGTTCCCCGCTCAATGATCCGGCCCTGCTCCATGACCATAATACAGTCGGAATTCTTGACTGTGGAAAGCCTGTGGGCGATGACAAAGGTGGTGCGTCCCTTCATCAGGGCGTCCATGCCGGCCTGCACCAGCTTCTCGGTGCGGGTGTCGATGGAGGACGTCGCTTCGTCCAGGATGAGGGCGGGCGGGTCGGCCACGGCGGCCCGGGCGATGGCCAGAAGCTGGCGCTGGCCCTGGCTTAGGTTCGCCCCGTCTCCGGTCAGCATAGTCTCATAGCCGTCGGGCAGGCGGCGGATAAAGCCGTCCGCGTTGGCAAGCTTCGCGGCCCGGATGCAGTCCTCGTCCGTGGCGTCCATCTTGCCGTAGCGGATATTGTCCATGACGGTGCCTGTGAACAGATGGGTGTCCTGCAGCACAATGCCAAGGGAGCGGCGCAGATCCGGCTTCTTGATTTTATTGATGTTGATGCCGTCGTAGCGGATCTTGCCGTCTGCGATATCGTAAAAGCGGTTGATCAGGTTCGTGATGGTGGTCTTTCCGGCTCCGGTGGCGCCGACGAAGGCGATCTTCTGGCCCGGCTTCGCGTACAGGCTGATATTGTGCAGGACGATCTTGTCGTCCGTATAGCCAAAGTCCACGTCGTCGAAGACCACGCCGCCCTCCAGCCTCGTGTAGGTGACGGTTCCTTCCGCCTTATGGGGATGCTTCCAGGCCCAGAGGTTCGTGCGCTCCGCGCTCTCGGTGAGATTTCCATCCGCATCCTCTTTGGCATTTACCAGTTCCACATAGCCCTCGTCCTTCTCCGGCTCCTGATCCATCAGGTCGAAGACACGCTGGGCGCCTGCCGCCGCGTTCACTACGAAGTTGACCTGCTGGCTTACCTGGGTGATGGGGTTCGTAAAGCTCTTATTCAAGCCCACGAAGGTGACGACTGTGCCGATGGTGACGCCGGCCAGGCCATTGATTCCCAGAATGGCTCCGACGATGGCCACCAGCGCGTAGCTGATCCAGCCGATATTGGCGTTCACCGGCATCAGCAGGTTGGCGTAGCCGTTCGCCTTGTTGGAGCTGTCCCGCAGCTTTTCATTGACCTTATGGAAATCAGCCATGGCGGCCTCCTCGTGGCAGAAGACCTTGACCACCTTCTGACCGTCCAGCATCTCCTCGATAAAGCCGTCCACCGCGCCCAGATCGATCTGCTGGCGGACATAATATTTCGCCGAAAGCTGTGAGAATTTTGAAGTAACCATCAGCATGACGGCGGCTGTCAGAAGGGAAATCACAGTCAGCGCCGGGTTCAGGATAATCATGGTTACCAGCGTAGCGGTCATGGTGATGATGGAGTTGATAATCTGCGGGATGCTCTGGCTTAAGAGCTGCCGCAGGGTATCCACGTCGTTGGTGTAGACGGACATGATATCGCCGTGGGCGTGGGTGTCAAAATATTTGATGGGCAGGGCCTCCATCCCGCGGAACAGATCGTCGCGCAGATGGAGCATGGTGCCCTGGCTGACATTGACCATGATCCGGTTGTAGGTAAAGGCCGTGATTACGCCGATTCCCATAACGCAGACCAGCTGGATCAGATCAGCCGCCAGGCCGCTAAAATCCCTGGAGCCGCTCGCCAGCATGGGCGTAATGTAATTGTCCACCAGCTTCTGGGGGAAGGTCGCCCCCACCACCGTGGCGATGGCCGTGATCAGGATACACAGAACAACAAATAAAAACGGAACTTTATAATAATGGAGCATATAGCGGACGACCCGTTTGATGAGCTTCGACGCGACGCCTGCTTCCGGTCTTGCTTTTTTCTTCTCGTTCATAGATTCATTCTCCTCCTTCCTGGCGTCCCCGCTTACGGGGAGCCGTCTTACGCGGGCTGATCGAAGTCTCCGCTGCCCTCCAGCTGAGATGTGTAAATCTCCTGATAGATGGCATTGGTTTCAAGCAGCTTCTCGTGGGTGTCGAAGGCGTCTATCCTTCCGTTGTCCAGCACCAGGATCCGGTCGGCAGACTGGACGCTGGAAATACGCTGGGCGATGATAATCTTGGTGGTTCCCGGGATCTCACGAGCGAAGGCCGCCCGGATGCTGGCGTCCGTAGCCGTATCCACGGCGCTGGTGGAATCGTCCAGGATCAGAACCTTAGGCTTTTTCAGAAGGGCCCGGGCGATGCACAGACGCTGCTTCTGGCCGCCGGAGACGTTGGAGCCGCCCCGCTGGATCATGGCATGGTACCCGCCCGGCAGACGATCGATGAACTCGTCAGCGCAGGCCGCCTTGCAGGCCTCGATGCACTCTTCTTCCGTGGCGTCGGGATTGCCCCAGCGCAGGTTGTCGAGAATCGTTCCAGAAAACAGCGTATTCTTCTGGAGTACCACAGACACCTGGTTTCGCAGCACCTCCGTGTCATACTTACGGACATCCACGCCGCCCACACAGACAGAGCCCTCGTCCACATCGTACAGGCGGCAGATCAGGTTCACCAGCGTGCTCTTGCCGGCTCCGGTGCCGCCGATGACGCCGATGGTCTCGCCGCTTTTTATATGCAGATCAATATCCGACAGAGAGTGCTCCCCGCTTCCGTGCTTATAGGAAAAGTTCACATGGTTGAAATCAATGCGGCCATCCGGAACCTCCATGACCGGATCTGCCGGATCGGTCAGGTCCGCCTTCTCATTCAACACCTCGCTGATACGGCGGATGCTGGCCAGAGACATGCTGATCATGACCACCACCATGGACAGCATCATCAGGCTCATCAGAAGGGACATGATATAGCTGAACAGGCTGGTCAGATCTCCGGTGCTCATGGAGCCGCCCACGATAAACTGGGCGCCGAACCAGGACACCGAGATAATGCAGAAATAGACAGCGACCATCATGGCCGGGTTGTTGAAGGCCAGAAGTCCCTCCGCCTTCACCGAAAGGTCATAAAGCAGCTTCGAGGCTTTGGAAAACTTCTTATTTTCATAATCCTCTCTTACGAAGGCCTTCACCACGCGGATGGCGGAGACATTCTCCTGAACGCTGGCGTTCAGGTCGTCGTACCGGCGGAATACCTGGCTGAAAATCCTCAGCGTCACCACCATGATGGAACCGATGACCAGCACCAGGAAGACCACGGCGATCAGGAACATCAGGCTTAAACGCGGGCTGATCATCAGGCACATGGCATAGCTGAACACCAGGTTTAAGGGGGCCCGGACCGCCACGCGGATGACCATCATAAAGGCGTTCTGCACGTTGGTGATATCCGTCGTCATACGGGTCACCAGGCCGGGAACGCTGAATTTGTCGATATTGGAAAAGGAAAATGTCTGGATATTGGCGTAGATCGCCTCACGCAGATTGGCCGCCAGACCGGACGCGGCTCCCGCCGCGTTCTTTCCGGCAAAAGCGCCGAACAAAAGGGCCAGAAACGCCATGCCCACCATCAGGGCTCCGTAGCGGTAGACCACCGGAAGATTTTCGGCCTCCAGTCCCCGGTCTATGATAATGGCGGTAATAAATGGCATCAGAATTTCCATAATAACTTCCAGGGCAGTCAGCCCGATACACAGGAACGTATCGCGCTTATACTGCTTTAGCTGCTGCAGTACTTTTCTCATGTAGAAACCTCCTCTTTTTTACTTATTAATACCCCCAGCCGGCACAGGGACGCGCACGTTCCTGTGGAAAACCGAGGGTATTGCTCTGGAAAAATACTACCGCAGAATTTTCAGATTGTGAAATCAAAAATTGTTATAAACGATAAATGTTATTTATAGATATTTATGTTTGTTTTTTATTTTTAAAGTTCTTGAAGGGGTGGGAAAACCATGCTATATTAGATAAACAGATTTTATAGATTTTTAGCGTCGGTGTACCAAGGCGTATTGCCCCTTGTACACCGACGCTATGGATTTCTTTTATACAAAATGCGCATGCCGGACAGGAAAGGCCTGTGAAAAAATCGACAGAAGGAAAGGAGCCCTCCCATGAACACCATCCAGCTGGAATGCTTTGTCTCCGTAGCGGAGCATCTGAATTTCTCCAAGGCGTCCCGGGTCTTAAAAATCACCCAGCCCGCCGTCAGCCACCAGATCCAGTCCCTGGAGGAGGAACTGAATGTAAAGCTTTTTACCCGCACCAGCAAAAGCGTCGCCCTGACCCAGGAGGGACTTCTCTTCCTTCCGGACGCCCGCCTGATCCTGCGGACCGCCTTTTCCGCCAAGGAGCGTCTGGGCACCCGGGAGCGCTTCACCGCTTTTGAGCTGGGCTGCCACAACCACATGGAGCTTGACCTGCTTCCGGAGGCGCTGAAAAAACTGACCGAGGAGTTTCCCCTGCTGCGTCCCTCCATTACGCTGGTTCCCTTTCCTTCTATCTTTCAGATGCTGGAAAACGGCCAGATCCAGGCGGCTCTCGGCATTAAGGAAGGGCGCAGGGAAAGCCCTCTCGCCTTTAAAGAGCTTTCCCTGGCCCCCATGGCTGCCGTCTGCTCCCCGGAATATCCTCTGGCCCAGCACAAATCCCTGACCTTCCGGGAGCTGGCCAGAAACCAGGCGGAGATAAGCTTCATCAGCTGCTCGCCCCGGCACATCTCCGACGCCGTGTTCACCCCCCAGAGCCAGCTGATCGCATCCTTTCCGCCGGAGCGCAGATACTTCACCCAGAGCATCGAAAGCGCCCTCACCCTGGCCCGCGCCCGGATCGGCTTTACCCTGTACCCAGACATCCCGAAATGCCGGGAAAGCGGGCTTCGCTACATCCCGGTCACGGATCTGCCCCGGCTCCGCTTCGGGGTCTATTACCCGCGCAGCTCCTCGGACTATCCGGTGCTGAAGCGGTTCCTGGCGCTGATCGCGGAAGAGCTGAAAGAGAAAAAATAACGATTAAGAATAAGGCAAACGTATGGAGTTTACAAAAACGGAACCATATAAACCGGGAGCATCAGCACGTCCCTGTCCTTTTGCAGATCCTTTGTATATACCAGATATTTTTCCAGAATACGCCCCGAGTATTTTTCAGAAAACTTATCCAGGGAAGCATGGGTCTTGTAACCGGATGACTTTACCTCGATCGGACAGATCTTATTCTTTTTCGGCAAAATAAAATCTATCTCATAATTATGGTTTGTCTTCTCATTCCGGAAGGTATAGTAAAACAATTCCTTTCCGCTGGCGGTCAGCATCTGCGCCACCACATTTTCATATAGATAACCCAGGTTTGCGCCAAGTTTCCCGCTCAGAAGCTTCTCATATATGACATTTTCCGTAAAATCCTGATCTTTGAACGCCAGTGTGGTGAAAAGTCCTGTATCAGCCAGAAAAAGCTTGAACTTTCTCAAATCCCGGTAGTTGGACATTCCCACATTCGGGTCGTCTGCATGATACGCCGCAATCACAGTCCTGGAATCCCTCAATTCTGCTATCAGCTCCAGAATATTGTCCGCCCTCTCTCCTGTCAGTACGCTGGATACCTGATACCGGGAAGCGTTTTTGTTCAGTTCTGCCGGGATCGCGTCAAACAACATGGAGATTTTTCCTGTCCCGTCGATTTTCCGGAAGTCGTCCTCATACAGATTTAAAATATTCCTTTTCACCAAATCTACTTTCCGGAAATTATTCGTGCGCAGATACTCGTCTACCGCCTGCGGCATACCTCCAATCAACATATACAGCCTGAAATCCCGCATCAGCCTGCGGTTTACAGCCTCTCCCAGCGGTTTCCTGCTTTCAAAAACCGTCCGCAGCAGCGGGATCGTGGAGGTATCACCCAGCGCCCACAGAAACTCTTCATAGTCCATGGGATACATACTGGCCTTTTCTTCTTCGCTGGGAATCAAAATATCTTTTACATTTTTCTTTATAGAAATCAGCGATCCTGTCTCCAGAATATCATACCGGCCATCCTTTACCAGCGCCTTGACAGCCTGCCGCGCCAGCGGCCAAAGCTGCACCTCATCGAAAATAATCAACGATTTTCGTTCTATCAGATCTGTTCTATACTGAAGCTGCAGCTGCAGGAAAAAGTAATTCAAGTCGGACATATCCAGGAAAAGCTCTTTCACTGCCCGTGACGCGACAGAGAAATCAATCAGAATATAGCTTTCATATTCTTGTTTTCCAAACAGCTCTGCCACCGTCGATTTTCCTACGCGTCTCGCCCCTTCGAGCAAAAGCGCCGTTCTTCCTCCAGAGTTTTCTTTCCACTGCAGCAGTCTGTCATAAATCTTTCTTTTAAACACGCGCAGGCTCCTTCCTTATAAATAAACAAGCCGATTTGAAAATCATTAATAAGACTGTTTTCTGTTATCATTATATCCAAAATCGCTGTTTTTTACAAGGTGATTGTCCGCAAAATCGTTATTTTTAAATTTCAAAATATTTGCAAAATCGTTATTTTTAAAATCGCAAACTACCGCAGAATCGCTATTTTTCAGTTGTATTCCTGCATCGGCTAACATTCAGGCTCCCCATCCCTCCTCTGCCGTCCGCCCAGGTATACCCGCCTCCGCCGACGGATAAGAGGTAGCAGGGGATTTCCGGATTCTCCTCCAGCTTGTCCCGGAGGGCGCGCATGGCTGTCAGCAGGACGGCTCCATCCACATACGCATATCCGGCGGCCCGAAGATCCGCTATCAGTTCTTCCCCGGACAGCGTACGCCCCCGGTTCTCTACCAGCAGCTGCAAGAGCTTCTGCTCTGCCGCCGAAAGCTCCAGCCGCCGGTCTCCCCTGGAAAATTCCATCCGTTTAAAAGAAAAATAAAATTCTCTGGACTGGTAGACCTGCAGGCGGCCGTTCCTTCCTTCTTTTCCCGCAATCATACTTTTATTCATAAACGCTCCCTGTCTCCGGGGCTTCGCCCGGCTGTATGTAAACGATGATTTCACTGGTTTTATGATATCTCAGGAAGCTTTCGTCCACGTTACGCCTTTCTTAAATTTTTCTTAATTTTTACGATTGTATTACAAAAATATTTCTTTTTTGTCAGCTTTGATTTTTCAAAATTTTGGAGTATAATAAAGACACAGGAACAGCGTCCCGTGTTTTTCAGGAACGCATATGGAATATCAATGGAATACGAAAAAGAATGGAGGTCGCACAATGAAAGAATATGAAGTAGTTCAGGAGATCACCAATGCCTGCGGCGGCAGCAACGTCCCCCAGACCAGCATCACAGAAATGCAGCTGGATGACATCGAGGCCTATGTAAAGAGCAAGCACCCGAAGGATTTTGACCGGGCTGTAAAGGAGGAGCTGGAAGACGGCGGCGTAAAATATACGCTGGCGCTGGG
>CALWBB010000003.1 GCA_944375885.1 uncultured Merdimonas sp. | reverse complement strand
CTGTGATGACTCGATAATCCCGCACATATCTTTAAAAATATCATTTGTTTTCACATAACCGTCCATAATACGGTCTTTTCCGATATTAAGCCATTTATTCTCCAAAAAATCAACTCCTATTTCTGAATCATCTGTAAACAGAAACCTTTAGATACAAATTTATAGATAAATATTGTCCAGGCTTTTTTATGGCAAAAGCACCATAGACACGAGTACCGTGATAATCCCGCAGACGCCGATGGCCAGACCGCTCATAGCACCCTCCGTCTCTCCCAGCTCCAGGGCGCGGGAGGTGCCCACCGCATGGCTGCAGGCGCCGATGGCCAGGCCTGCGGTCATGGAATCCTCCACCCGGAACAGGCGGATGAGGAAGGGGGCCAGGATGCTTCCCAGGATTCCCGTGAAAATCACGGCGATCACCGTCACCGGCACGATACCGCCGTGGGCCTCGCAGACCCCCATGGCGATAGGAGTGGTGATCGACTTCGGGATCAGGGACGCCGTCATGGCGTCATCCAGGGCGAACAGCCGACAGAGGAGCCAGACGCTGCCCATGGACGCCAGGGAGCCCACCGTACAGCCCGCCAGGATCGGGATGCTGTTCTTCTTCAGGATCTGGATTTTTGTATAAATCGAGACTGCCAGGCAGGCCGTGGCCGGTGTCAGGAACATGTTGATCACAGCCCCGCCCTCATTGTAGCTCTCATAGGGAATGTCAAACACCAGCAGCACGGCCGACGTCAGAAGGATCGCGATCAGCAGCGGGTTAAAAATCACGGATTTCAGTTTTTTCTGGATCAGGGTTCCCAGCCAGAAGGCCAGGATGCTTAAGGCAATTCCGAAAAACGGAGAGGCAAAGACCTCGCTCATATTACTCATTTTTCCACTCCTTTCTTCCCGGACAGCAGACGCATCGCCAGCCGGACGCTGTAAGCGGTGGCCGCGAAGGTAACCACCGTCGTAATCACGCAGATCAGAAGAAGGGGCAGCCAGTTCTCCTTCAGGATGTCCAGATAGTTGATCATATTGACGCCCGCTGGAATAAAAAAGAAGGCCATATTCGCCAGCAGGAAATCGGATTTTTCCCGGATATGATCGATTTTCAGCACGCCTGCAAGCAGGCAGACAAGAAGCAGCAGCATAGCAATGACGCTGGCCGGAAACGCGATAGGCAAAAGACCCTCGATCACCGTGGCCAGCCAGCACAGGGAAAAGATAATCCCAAACTGTTTGATAATTTTCATAACGTATCTCCCTCCCGCCGCCGTCCCCGGCGGCAAAGCTTTTTCATAGGTTTGGAGCCTGAAATTCAGATCCAGCCGCCGTCCAGGCGGATGATCTGTCCCGTCAGGTAGGGGGACTGGGCCGCAAGCGCCCACACCAGCTCTGCCGCCTCCGCCGGAAGCCCGAAGCGGCCCGCCGGAATCTCCTCCGCGATGGCCTCCCGCTCCTCGGTGGTAAAGCAGGCGTTCATCTCCGTATCAATCGCGCCGCAGGCCACCGCGTTCACCGCGACGCCGCTTGGGGCCAGCTCCTTCGCCATGGCCTGCGTAAAGGCGTTTACCGCTCCCTTGGAGGCCGAATAGGCAGCCTCACAGGAGGCCCCCACGCAGCCCCAGACCGAGGAAATATTGATGACGGAGCCAGATTTCTGGTGGATCATAAAGGGAAGGGCAGCCCTGGTGCACAGGAAAACGGAGGTCACATTCGTCCGCATCAGCTCCTCCCATTCGCTAAGGGGCATGTCCTGCAGAAGCCCCACCCGGGAAATCCCGGCGTTATTCACCAGCACGTCCGCGCCGCCAAAAGCCCCTTCCGCCTGGCGGAAAAATTCCCGGACGCAGGCCTCGTCCCCCATGTCTCCGGCATACGTAAGACACTGGACGCCGTACTCCCTTCGCAGCCGGGCCGCCAGCTCCTCCAGCCTTTCGGCCGAGCGGCGGCAGGAAAGCGCCAGGCTCCAGCCTCCGGCCGCGAACCGCTCTGCCACGGCGGCCCCGATTCCACGGGAAGCCCCCGTGATCACCGCGCATTTTGCTTTCATTCTATACAAATCCTTTCTGTTGCACATTTTCCATTTATTTATACACGATCTTTTTTGTTTTCACAAGACGGAGATTAAAAACATAGATTGTAAATCCGGCAAAAGGTCGCGTGACTGCAGAAAGCCGGCGTACCAAGGGCATATTGTGCCTCTGGTACGCCGGCTCTGTTCTTTCCAAAAGGAAGTTTTTACAATTTAAGCTTAGGTGGTGATATAAGTATTGTAGCCCTTCTGGCGTACCTCCCGCTCCATGGCGATGGCGTTGCTCAAGCGGGCGTAAGCGCCTACCTGTACCTTGTACAGACCGTCCTGATAGATGATGTAGGCCGGGAAGCCATCATTTTCCAAAAGGCTCAAAAGATTGTCAGCGTTCTGCCGGTCGCGGAAGGCGCCTGCCTGCACTCGGTAAAGCTCCTCCTGTCCGCCGTCCTCCGGCATGGAGGGGCATACGGGGCAGTTATGTCCGCCTCCCATCCCGTTTCCGGCATTGTTTCCCATTCCATTTCCCATAGAGTTTCCGTTCATATTTCCTCCTCCTGATACATTCTGGTTTTCCAGTGTCTCCATGATGCCGTCCGCGATTCCCTGGGCCATAGCCTGAAAACGGGAATCAAAAAGCTGGTTATCCTTGTCGCTGTCGATGAAGCCTGCCTCCACCAGGAGGGCCGGCATCTGAGTGCTGTTGAGCACCACCAGGTTGGGCCGGATGCTGATCCCGGCGTTCCGGAAGCCCAGGCGCTCCAGGTTCGCGTTGATGTTCTGGGCGATTTCCTTCTTGATGCCGGAATCGTCATAGATCAGGGTCTGGACGCCATTGTATTTTCCGGGGTATTCCGCCGCGTTCCGATGGATCGAGACGAAGAGATCCGCCCCTTCCTCGTTGGCGATAGCCGCCTTCTGCCCGACGGACTGGCTCACATCCGAGGTTCTCGTGTAAATGACGTCGTAGCCGTTTTCCTCCAGAATCTGCCCTACCGCCATGGCAAGGCGCAGGGCGTCGTCGCTCTCCCGGCGGCCCTGGTAGGTGGCTCCCGGATTGCTCCCGCCATGTCCGGCGTCTACTACGATTTTTGTCGCCATACAATCTCCTTATCAACTGAAAGTACATTCTTCAAGACTAAGGTATGCAGCCTATCTCCATCCTGTGAACAGGAAAATGAGCATATAGAAAGAGAGACGATCCCTTCAGATCGTCTCCCCCGCTCTGCCTTCAGCACTCCCACTGATATTTCTTCAGATCCACACAGCCATTTCCTTTTAATTCCACGCCCTCGTCTGCCAGGAGCTCCTCCTGCTCCCGCCAGCCAGGCACCAGCCGGCCCGCATGGTTCACCACCCGGTGGCAGGGATAGCTTCCATAGTATTCTGCCATGCTCAAGACCCTTCCCACCAGCCGGGAATTCCGCTCCCGGCCGATGAGGCGGGCGATCTGCCCGTAGGTGGCCACGTTTCCTTCCGGGATTTCCTCCACCACGGACAGGATCTCATAAATCAGCTCCTCATCCAGAACTGCCTTCATGCCTGCTGCTCCGTGTCATCTATGGCTTTTCCGTAGCTGCGGATAATGACCTCCTTGCCGGTCCGCTTCTTTGGATCGGAGTTGATAGCCCGGCGCACGTCGATTTCCTCGATCAGGAAGCCGTCGTACAGCTCCCGGATGAGCTCCGTATTGTGGTTCGTCAGCATACAGTATACGCCTTTTTCCGCCAGGCGGCGAAACAGGCCGGCCAGGCGGCGGTGTTCCTCTTCCGCGAAGCCCTCCTTGGTGTAGGAATCAAAGGAAGCGGGATTTAAGGGCGCGTAGGGGCTGTCGAAATAGACGAAATCTCCCTCTTGAATCCCCTCCAGAGCCGCCTCAAAATCCTGGCAAGTGAGGGTTACCGATTTCAGAAAAGCGGATATCCGCTTGATATTTTCCATGTCCATGGAACGCACCAGCTGCTTCTGATTCCAGGGCACATTGAACTCGCCCTGGGTGTTCACCCGGTACAGGCCGTTGAAGCAGTGCTTGTTCAGATAGATGAACAGAGCAGCCATCTCCGGATCGTAATCCCCAAGGCGCAGCTTTTCATTGTAGCGGCTGCGCATCTCATAGTAATATTCCTTCGTGCAGGTGACCTTGTCCATGGAATCCAGAAGCACCAGAAGCGTGTCCAGGTGGTCCCGGATCTCGGTGTAGGTATGCACCAGCTCCCGGTTAATGTCGTTTAAGAAGGCCCGCCTGGGCTCCAGATAAAGGGCCAGGGCTCCTCCGCCCACAAAGGGCTCGTAGTAGGTTCCGTATTTCTCCGGCATGCGCAGCGTCAGCTGCTCCAGCATCTGCCGCTTTCCGCCGGCCCATTTTACAAAGGGAACCATTCCTGCTGTATTTGGTGTACTCATCCTCTCTCCCCGTTCTTTCTAAAATTTCCGAATCTCATCTTCGTCCCCGGCGTCCTTTTCGATGGAGCGGATCACCACGTCGTAGCCTCCGTCTCCCACCGTCACATGAACCCGATCCCCGGCCTTATGGCCCAGGATAGCCTTTCCCAGAGGCGACTCGATGCTGATCCGCCCCTCCATGGAGTTGCCGCGGATGGAGGTCACCAGCTTCACCCAGTCCGTCTCCTCCTCATCCTCGTAATAAAGCTCCACGCGGGTATTGAGGCCGATCTCGTCCGCCTTGGCGTCATCCTCGATGATCCGCGCCGTCTTGAGCATTCTCTCCAGATAGCGGATGCGGCTCTCATTCTGGTTCTTCTCCCGCTTGGCCGCGTAATATTCAAAATTTTCGCTTAAGTCTCCCTGGGCGCGGGCCTCCTTTACGGCCTCGATGGCCTCCTTGCGCACCACCAGCTTCCGGTGCTCAATCTCCTGCTCAATCTTCTGCACATCCTGCTTTGTCAGCTGCTCACGCATCCCAATCCCTCTTTTCTATTTCCTTTTCTATTTCCTTCCCGCAGGCCCTTCTGCTCAGCGCCCGCACGGAAATCCCGTTGACCTCCACGGAATCGTCCACCGGGATCACCAGACACTGCCGGCCGTCGATCACCCGGGTCTCCACCAGGTCGGGCCGCTCCGGGTTGACCTGGATCACCACATCCGGCGTCTTGATCTCAAATTTTCTCATGTTCAGCACGTTGGAGGCCAGAAATTCTGTCTGGGCCCCGGCTGTCTCCTCATAGCGCTCCTCCAGCTCCTCGAACTTCTCCGCATCCACGCCGCTGACCGCCAGAAGCTGCTTCACCTCTGCCTTGTCGAGCACCAGAGGCTCCGGCTCGTCTTTCCGCTCCTCCACCAGCTCCTGGAGCTTTTCGTGGATATTGCGGACCGCCTCGTAATCGCAGTCCTCGCCCAGGGTCTCCTCGATCATGGCGTTAAACGTCTCCTTCTGATCCCCGGCGGACAGGGGCGTGCCGCAGCCGAAAAGTCCCTGCACGAAGCCCTCCCGCAGCTCCTCCGGGTTCTTGGAGTAATAGAGCATGCTGTGGAGATCCGTGCTCCGATCCTGGAAGGCCGGGAAAAGGAAGCCTGCCAGCGGAAGTTCCACCAGCCAGTCCCGCACCCGGGAGCCGAAGCGGTTGTTCTCCGCATCGTAGCTTAAGCCGGCCTTGGACAGGTTCACCGGACAGACCGCGCCGAGCAGGTACTCGTAGACCTCGTCGGAGGCGTCGAACATCTCCTCGTTGTCCGAGGCCTTCCCTGGTATGTCATAGGCTCCGTGAACCAGGAGAATCAGATAATTTTCTCCGTACTCGAAGCTTTCTATCACCTTGTCATAAAATTCTTCCAGAAGCTCATCATCCTTCAGGCGGCTGTCCCGGAGGCGCAGCAGAAATTCCTGGGCCCCGCCCTCCAGCTCCGCGTCCAGCGGAAACTCCAGATTGATCAGGTTTTTCCCCACCGTCCCCGACAGGCTCTTTCGGAAAATCTCAAAATATTTAAAGCATTCCTCCTCCGACTGGGAGAGAAAGGCCTCCTTCATCTCAGTCTTTTTATTCTTTTCACCGTCCACGTAGCAGGCGCAGAGGCGCGTAAGCGCGCAGTTCTCCGGCGTCAGCTGCTTTTTGATCTCGGATATCTCTTTTTTGTTCATCTAGGTAGTCTCCTCTTCCTTTCCCTTACAAATCTCCTCTATCAGCCGCTTCGTCTCCCCGGAGAGCTGCTCGAACAGGTAGTTTTTCCCGCCCGTCTCTCTCTGGGAAATGGTCTCCCGAAGCTGCTCCTTCGTCAGCTGCACCAGCTCATGAAGGCCGGCCGCGGACAGCCGGGCCGCCCCCTGGCCCAGGATAATCACCTGCTCCAGTGCGTCTGAGGTGGCCACCGTCACCCGGTGCTTCCGGCCGATCTCATGAACCGTCTTCTCGATGTACTGGTCAGCCGTCTCTGCCTCCTTCGTATAGACCACATGGATATTGTGGTACTGAAATATCTCTCCCCGGTTTCCCTCCACCCGGTAGGCGTCGAACACCAGGATCACCGTGCAGCCAAGGGCACCCTGCAGATCGCAGAGGATATCCTGAAGCCGTCCTCTGGCCGATTCCAGATTGATCTCCGAAAGCTCCTTTAACTCGTCCCAGGCGAAAATGATATTGTAGCCGTCCACCAGGAGATACTCCTTCTGCCCCTTTCGGCTCTTGATTTTCCGCACGGGCTCCTCCTGGGGCTCTGGCTGAAAGACCCGCTCTTTGCGCCCCACTCCCTGGCGGTCCCGCCGGATGGGCCCGTAGGTGCGCACAAAGATTTCCTCCAGCTCCTTGGGATCGGCAGCTCCCAGGGACGCCCGGCTCTGCCTGGCGGATGCCAGCCCCGCATGGGCCTCTTCCCTCTTTGGCTGCAGGGCGCTGTCCAGGTGCATATAGGAAAAGACCTGGTTCCAGGGCACGTAAAAGCCCGCCCCGTGGGCGCAGAACACCGATCCTGTGGGATTGGCCGCGTCCAGCTCCGAATCGTAGCCCGAGGCCGCGATCACCTCCGCCGCCTCCGCGCAGGGGTAATAGCCGCCCAGCACACAGGAGAAGCGTCCCTCGCCCCTGGTGTAGGCTGTGACCTCCGAGCCGTAATCCTGCAGCTTCGATACCGGCGCTGAGCCGGTGAGCAGCATCAGCCTTCCCTCCTGCTCAGGCTCCGAAAAGCTTCCGCCCATCTTCTGGAGATCCGTCATGGCGCGGCCGATCCGATCCGGCGGCACCTCCAGGCGGAAATCATAAAAGGGCTCCAGAAGGACAGACTCCGCCTGCTTTAAGCCCTGGCGCACCGCCCGGTAGGTGGCCTGCCGGAAATCCCCGCCCTCCGTATGCTTCGGATGGGATTTTCCCGACAGCAGCGTGATTTTCATATCCGTGATATCCGAGCCCGTCAGCACGCCCGGATGGCTCCGCTCCTGCAAATGGGTGAGAATCAGCCTCTGCCAGTTCCGATCCAGCACATCCTCACTGCAGCGGCTTTCAAATACCAGGCCGCTGCCCGGCGCTCCCGGCTCCAGCAGAAGATGTACCTCCGCGTAATGCCGCAAGGGCTCGAAATGTCCCACGCCTTCCACGGCGTTCGTAATCGTTTCCTTATATACAATACTTCCCGGCCCGAAATCCACCGTGAAGCCAAACCGCTCCTCCATCAGGCTTTTCAGGATCTCCAGCTGCACCTGGCCCATGACCCGCACATGAATCTCCGAGAGTTCCTCCCTCCAGACCACATGAAGCTCCGGCAGCTCCTCCTCCAGAAGCCGCAGCTTGGCGATCACCTCGTGGACATTGCTGCCCTCCGGCGGCAGAAGCTGGTAGGTCAGCACAGGCTCCATCTCCGGAACCGGGCCGTCCGCCTCGAAGCCCAGCCCCTCTCCGGCCCGCGTCCGGGAAAGGCCAGTCACCGCGCAGACCGCTCCGGCAGGGGCTTCATTCAGAGGCTGAAAGCTTCCCCCGGAATAGAGCCGCAGCTGATCCGCCTTCTCCTCCCAGGCCTCCCCGTCTGTCTCTCCTGTCAGAACCTGCCGGGCCTTCAGGCTTCCTCCCGTCACCTTGAGAAAGCTTAAGCGGTTCCCGGAGGCGTCCCTTCCTATTTTATAGACCCTGGCTCCGAATTCCTGCGGGTATTCCGGGCAAATCAGGAAGCGCCCCAGCCCCTCCAGAAATTCTTTCACGCCCGTGCCCCGAAGCGCCGACCCAAAATAGCAGGGAAAGACCTGACGCTTCGCGATCTTGCGGGCGATCTCGACGTCTGTCAGCTCTCCGTTCTCCAGAAAAGCCTCCAGAAGCTCCTCGTCGCAGACTGCCAGGTCGTCCCACAGCTCGCTGTCTGCCCGCTCCGCTGAGAAATCCACGCAGCCCTCGTCCAGCTCCGCCCGCAGCTCCCGCATCAGGGCTTCCCGATCCGTCCCCGGCTGATCCATCTTATTAATAAAAAGGAAGACCGGGATCCGCTGCTGCTTCAAAAGCCTCCAGAGCGTCCGCACATGACCCTGGACGCCGTCCGCCCCGCTGACGACCAGGATGCAGTAGTCCTGAATCCACAGGGTCCGCTCCATCTCCGCCGAGAAATCCACATGGCCCGGCGTGTCCAGAAGTGCGGCCCGGATGGGCTCTTCCTCTTCGCAGCCCGGCGTTTTCCCCGGCTTTTCCAGGACAAGCTCCGCCTGGCTGGAAAAGATCGTAATTCCCCTGGCCCGCTCCAGCTCGTGGCTGTCCATATGGGCGTCTCCGTGATCCACCCGCCCGGCCCGGCGGATGCTGCCGCACTGGTAGAGCATGGCCTCCGCCAGGGTCGTCTTCCCGGAGTCTACGTGAGCGATGATACCCAGCGTCACCCGGCGGGAGAAGTTTTTCTGTTTATGCTTCAAAGATGCTTGTGCCATCTAAATGCCTCTTTCCGTCTTTTTGTATTTGCGGCCTCTATTCTTCCCTATCGCTTGTACCTTTCCCCTTTTGACAAGTTCACTTATCAGCGCCCTCGCTCTGGACTCCTTTACACCAAGGATTTCTGCCATTTCTTTTGTTCTATACTCTCGTTCTGATTCCATATACTTAAGAATTCTTTCTAATTGCTGCGCCGTCTTGGGGTTTACAGAATCATTATCGCCGTTTTTTATCGCCATTTTTTTATCGCCATTTTTTATCGCCGCTTTTTTCAAAAAAGATAATTTCAGGATTGTTCTATCAGGCCCATATTCTTCTACTACCTCCGGTTCCTTCCATCCCTGCGAATCCCACACGGCATATATATCTGGAACCCCGCTGCCAGCCCTCTCTCCAATGCCGATAAGATTAAACATCTTCATTAAAGCCTTATTTCTCGGATCTGAAATACCGCCTTTCAACATCTGCTGTTTCCCAGTGCGAATGCTTCCCGGGTTCTCCATTACAATAGACTCCGTGTCCTTCCGAATCACAATCCCTCTCGGAAAATAAAAATCTGTATTTACGATGCAATTTGCTAAAGCTTCTCTCAACGCCTTGTGTACAGGAGTATCATCTATACGGGTTATTCCTTCCAGCTTGAAAGGAATTTTCAGATCTTTCACTATCTTCCCGTAAACCCGGAAGAAAAAATCAAACAGATTCCCCGTCCAATCGCCTGAGCTGGACTGCAGCCTGTCCGTCCAACGGATTGTCGGATCGAGATCTTCCCGATAATCAAGAAAATACTCAGGAAATTCATATAAAATCTTATACTCTTCTCCAAACATAAGAAGGCCGGCAGCCGTGGGATGTAAAGTATGGTCTCTGGCAGACAGCTTCGCAGCCCCTATTCTCTCCAAATACTCTTCATCACTCAGCCTTTCCCACACGTGTTCTGTCCGATACGCCATATGCCTGTTGCGATAGGCATGTACGGTCTCTGAATTAAGAACATCAAGAGGCATATCCTGTAAGATTTTCATGTCTGTGGTTTCTTCCGGCTGATCCCGGAGCATAGCAAGCACTTCGCCGCGGTCACAATGATAATCTCCCTCCCAGTTTCTGCGGAAAGTGCCGCTAAACATATCTCCATTTATATATACCGGCTTCTGTTCACGCTTTGCCTTTGGTACGTGGATAACCATTATGACGCCGCTGTTTTCTTCAAATATCTCCACATCATTGTCTGTCAGCAGATTTACTGAAACCTTATTTTTATTGTTAACTGTATCCCAGAAATCCTTCCGAAGCTTTGAAGCGTTTTCCAAACCTGTCATCTGCCAGCTTCCGTCCTTATTTTCTTTCACGCCTAAGATAATGACTCCGCCATAACAATTAGCAAAAGCAGAATACGTTTCCCACAGCGACAAAGGGATTCCTCCCTGGGCCTTTTTAACTTCTCTGCGGTTATCTTCCCGATAAGAATCAAATTGAGAAATGTCAAAATTCACAGACTTCACCTCACGACGGAATCATGTTTTACACAGCTGCTCCAAATCATTTATGTCTAGCCCAAACAAGAGCCATACAGTCTCTATCATAACACAGAGAAAGGAATAAGTCGATAAATCCATAAAATTATATTTTTCGTGATCTTGTTACTGAAATTTTCTCCGCTCTCTGGTATGATAGACATACATCAAATTTTGAAACTGAGGTGAAAGACGACTATGAAACGCAAAATGAGAAAAAACCTGATTCTTTTCCTTTCCATCCTGCTTTTTGGCACGCTCCTGGCCGCCTGCTCTTCTAAGGAAGGCTCCGGAGACAGTCCGGCAGCGAAAGAAAACAGCGAAAGCGCAGCTGACACAGATTCTTCTGCCGATTCCGCAGAGGAAAACGGCGCAGAGGAAGAATCCGCTGCGGAAACCGAAAGCCGGGATCCGATCCCTCTTGGAAGCTTTTCCATGGAGGATATCGACGGCAATCTCTTCACCGAAAACAGCTTCGCCGATTATGACCTGACCTTCGTGAATGTCTTCGCCACCTGGTGCTCTCCCTGCATCCGGGAGATCCCCGACCTGGAGGAGCTCCACCAGAACATGAAGGATAAGGGCGTCAATGTGGTCGGCATCGTGCTGGACACTGCTGACGGCGAGGGCGGGGCCGACCCGGAGGCCCTGGAAACCGCCAAGCTTCTGGCGGAGGAGACGGGCGCCACCTATCCCTTCTTGATCCCAGACGCCGGGCTGATGAATGGCCTTCTCACCGGCGTCCAGGCCGTTCCCACCTCCTTTTTCGTGGACAGTGACGGGAACCTGGTAGGAAACGTCTACACAGGCAGCCGTTCCCTGGAGGACTGGACGGAAATCGTAAATCAGGAGCTGGAAGCTCTGGAGGCGGCCCAGTGAGCCGCCCTGGTCTTCAAGGCCGTTCCCGGCGGATCGGCCTTCTTCTGGCGGCTGCCGGCCTCTGCCTGATGGGATACGGCGTCTTTCGGGGCGAGATGGACATCGTCTTTGAAAAAGCGGTAAGAATCTGTATGGAGTGTATCGGAATTGGATAAAGAATTAAACAAGGACATTGATAAGACATCAGTTAAAGTGTCAAATAAGAAGTGGGATAAAAAATCAGATAAGGAAGGAAACCAGAAGAAAAAGCTGGCTGGGAAAACAGGCCGCCAGCCCAGCGAATGGCCCCGCCACGGGATCCAGCTTCTCTGGGCCCTTATCACCAACAGCTACCTGGCCGGCTTTCTCCAGGGCAGAATCTATGAGGGAAAACTGAAAAACCTGTGTGTCCCCGGCCTCAACTGTTATTCCTGCCCGGGCGCCCTGGGATCCTGTCCCATCGGCGCCCTGCAGGCAGTCATCGGGAGCCGGAATTACCAGTGGGCCTTCTACGTATCCGGCTTCCTGATTTTCGTGGGAGCCCTCGTGGGGCGCTTCGTCTGCGGCTTCCTGTGCCCCTTTGGCCTCATCCAGGATCTGCTTCACAAGATCCCTTTCCCGAAAAAGCTGCGGACCTTCCGGAGTGACAGGCTGCTGCGGAAGCTGAAATACGCCATCCTGATCCTCTTTGTGATCCTGCTGCCCATGTTCCTCACAGACATCCTGGGCCAGGGTTCTCCCTGGTTCTGCAAGCTCATCTGCCCCGCAGGCACGCTGGAGGGCGGCATTCCTTTAGTGTTCTTAAATTCTGCCATGCGAAGCGCCATTGGCTGGCTCTACGCCTGGAAGAATGTGCTGCTGAGCGCTATCATCTTAGCCTCCATCGTCATTTACCGCCCCTTCTGCAAGTATCTCTGCCCGCTGGGCGCGGTCTACTCGGTGTTTAACCCCATCTCGGTCTTCCGGTACCGGACAGACCCGGACAAATGCGTAAGCTGCGGGGCCTGCGCCAGGGCCTGCAAGATGAACTGTGATCCTGTGAAAAATTCCAACGACCCAGAATGCATCCGCTGCGGACTCTGCAAAAAGGCCTGCCCCGCCGGGGCAATCTCCTGCGGATGGAAGGAGCGGGAGAGTCTTTCCGATTGATGGGATTTTTCCTGTGACGCAGCCAAATGGGGCGGCCGCAGATTCGTGCGGCTGCCCCATTTTGGACATATACAATTTTTTTCTGCTCTGATATACAAAATCATGTGCCGACAGGCCCAGAACCCCTCTTTTTCAAGGAAATAATGCCTAAATTGTATATATGGAAAATTTTCAGTCTGCCATGTCCAAAATTTCGCTGATCTTTGGATATACGCAGCAACTTTTTCTGTATATGGAAAATATACCCGTCATGTAGACCTTTTTTGCCACATAAGCCCACATTTTCCTGCTGAAATTGGATACTGCGGAAAAATTATTTCCTATATGTCCAAACGCTGTCCCGAAAGCTGAGTTGTACGAAGCCAGGGCAGCAGCCTGCCCTTCTTCTTTACTTCAGCAGCGCCTTTTCCCCCTTCAGGGCCACGCAGGAACGCGTATAGGTCAGCGTAACCGCCAGCCAGATGACCGCCACGATCACCACCGCCAGCATGCCTGTGTTAAAGAACAGGTTTCCCAGCATGGTGACAATCAGCAGAGCTGGAACCAGCTTCCCCATGGCAAGATAAGCCTTATAAGAGCTGCGGTAAATCACCTCCCGCTCCGCCTCATCGCAGCTTTCCAGCCACGCCTTCTGAAAATTCCTATCGGACGGATCTACGATCTTTTCCGGGTGTCCCAGCTGCACCAGCTTCACATACCGGATCTGCCAGATGCCGTCATAGGCCATGCAGATGACGAAGACCACGCAGGCATAGAGGAAACTGCTTCTGGCCGCGTCGGAGCTCCCCAGATAATTGGAGGAATATCCGGCCGCCAGGATGATGATATTCAATACCTGCGAGACAATATTCAGGTTTAAGGAGAGGGCTCCCCATTTTTCCTCCTCATACTCCAGCCGATCGGATTCCTCGTCGTCCGCCTCCGGAAGACGGATTGCTGCCGCCTTCAGCTTCCGGCAGGTGAATTCTCCTGCCAGCACGGAAAGCACCAGCAGCGCAGACAAAAGCGGCAGAATCTCTCCCTGCAGCGCGCCGAAAGCCTGCACAGCTGCTCCTTCGAGTTTCTGTCCCCTTCCGTCCAGGAGCATATAGATTCCTGCTCCAGCCACGGCCCCGACCGCCGCGCCTGCAAGCATATACAGAAAAATTTTCACGTAGGCATTTGATATCCGGCTCTTCATTTCTCATCATCCTCCTCATACACAAAAATATCTTCGACTGTGGCCTGGCAGATCCGGGCCAGCTTCAGGGCCAGCGTGACGGACGGCGAATAATCCCCCCTCTCAATCAGGCTGATAGTCTGCCTGGACACGCCCGCCAGCTTCCCCAGCTCCGTCTGGTTAATCCCCAGCCTGGATCGGTGTTCTTTCAAATAATTCATCAATGGCAATCTGCATTCCCCCTGCTGCTTTTGATAATTTCGGTTCTTTTAATCGTTTCCATGGAAATTTGACAACTTTTCTTGTCAAATACAGCATACCATTGACAACTTTATTTGTCAACACCTTTTTGACAACTTTTCTTGTCATTTTGCCTGCAGGGTTCCTGATAATAAGTTCCTGATAATAATAACGTCGATGTACAAAGGGAAATACACCCTTGGTACACCGACGCTCTAACCCCGTAGGTATTACAGGTTTATTCATATTTTCGCAGTTCTGACCGAAATAATCTGTGATTGGGAAATTTTCTATGATATAGCTGTACGATATCTTTCCTGTCTCCAAGGCTCTTCAGAACCGCTCCCAGAGACGCTGCCAAAAGCGCCGCCCTGGCGTAGCTTTCTCTGCGCTGCTCGGAAACGATCCCACATACTCGGATATCTACCGTTCTTTCCAGATACGCCGCGCAGGCCGCCTGCTGAGCTACCGGAAATGGATTTTTCTTTTTCCATTTTATAATAAGATCCTGAAATTCCGCGCGCCTCTCTTCATCATAAAGACCTGCGTCACCCGCCAGGCTGCCGCACAGCGCCTGCAGGGCTTTTCCAAACTCTTCTCCCCGGTACAGACCAAGCAGAAGAAGGCGCTCTCCGAGCTCAGCTGGATGATGCAGAGAGGACGATTCCTGGGAGTCCTTCGGATTTCTACACCATTCCAAAAGCTTCGTATAATTTCCCAGAAGAAGCTCCTCAAACATTTCCTCTTTTCCGCTTCTATAATATCGTCTCTTCTCATCGGTTTCCCGAAAAGAACAAGGCGTCTTCCGCCAGCCTTTTATACGCTTTACCCGCTCCACCAGCAGCTGCGTTTTTTCTTTCTCCTTCTCATCCTCTGCGAACCATCTTAACTCATTCATCATCGTTGGCCTGGAACAGCAGGCGCAGAACAGCATTTCCCGTTCTGCCTCCCTGTTCCCCGCCTGTCTCGCCGCCCGAAATGCCAATTCTGCCACTCTTCCCCGAATCTCCCAGTCACTGTGCATCTTTCGCACAGCTTCCGCGCCCAGCTTTAAGACCTTCGGATAGTCCGCCTGGTCAAATAATTTCTGCAGCTCCTTTTGGATAAAAGAGGGATGCTCCCGGACATTTTCACGGGCATATGTCAGCAGACCTTTTTCTCCATCCCGGCACAGAACCGCATCCTCCAGAAGTTCCAAATCCCTGGGAGTATTCTGCTTTTCCAGCCAGGGAATCCATGCTTCCAAAAAACCTTCCGTATCCGGCAGCTCCTCTGGTCCTGCCGTCAGCATATCCCCAATTCCTATTTTTCGAGCTGGCTCCCAGTGAAAGCAGAAGGATATGGCCTCCACCCGTTCTTTCATATTTGCATGTGTCTGATACAGCGTATACATCGTAAGAACTGCCACCTTTTCCAGATTTGTGCTGACAATCCCTTCCTCCTCCAAATCTCTTACGTCCAGCTCGATTACATCACCATCGCCGCCCCGCGCGTACACCAGCATCTGATTCAGCCTGCTGTAAATAAATTCTGCGTCTTTATATTTTTTCTCAAATACCCACTTCCCGGCCAGTTCATATGCCCAGTCTATGACTTCTCCAATTCCGTCTGGATCTTCATACTCCTGTATCCAGTCAGCGTCCCAGCAGCCAGTGCTGTTAATCCTCATACTCGCTATAGAACAGCTTATACTTTTCCTGGCGCATCTCCTCCAGCCATTTTTTCAGCTTTTCTAAATCTCTGGCATCCTGCTCCCGGGCAGGCGGAAGCTCCAGGCTCTTAAGAAAACTATCCCGGCCTCCTTCCGACTGCTGGCGGGCATAATTATGAATCCAAGATCGCAGCTGCTCCTCATTCATCTGCCCGGTTTTCTTATCCACTGCCGCCATATACTCTCTAAAATTCACTGTCTACTCCTTCTTTTTACCTACAGTTTCTTCCGTTCCAGTCCTCTTCCTTGCTTTAAGCTTTACTACATATTTTTTATCCGGTTCAAACTGATCTGGATAAATCTCGCTTCCTCCATATCCGCAGACGCCCATTCTCGGAGAATTGCAGATCGGAAGGATCCGTGCTTCTTCCGGATCTTCGTACTGCTCCTCAAGGCATTCCTCACACCAATAGGGCGTCCCGTCATAATACCCCTGCGGATCCACCCACTCTGCCAAATTGTTTCCGCAGCAGCTGCACAGAATCTCCGGAGGGTTATTCCTGGAAAGAATTGTGACTGCCTCTTCTTTCCAGAATCCCGTACGGTACCCCTCCACCTTCACCGCCAGTTCCGTAGTAGAACCGTAATCATACTCATAAGTAAATTCCATATCTGGAGAAAGCACTTTACTCAAGCTGATCCTCATACTTTCCGCCCTGTATCCCCAGCTATCTCCAAACATGCGCGAAGGTTCATACTGCTTTCCATGAATCTTAAAACAGCTCATATGGCCACAGCATTCTACCCAGATGTCTCGAATAAACTGATCCAGCTCCTCCAGCATCGCCGAATCGCGCATTTCAATAATCAGCCAGTAGTCCTTCCTATACCGTCCCGTGAGAACCAGCTGAAAATATCCGGCTTTCCGTTTTCCTCTCTCTGCTTCTAAGGCTATAGCCCGCTCCTTACAGCTTTCCAGATGCCGCAGCATTCCGCCGCGCGTGAATGCTCTGCCGCAGTATTTACAGAAGCCTTTCGTTTGTACAGCCATTTCCTTCCCTCCTGTTATAATGTCCTATCCGCATTATATCATGTCCTCTGGACATGAACGCTCCGCTTTGGATGCGCATGCCCCGGCAGGGAAATCTGCCGCCCTCCGGGCGTCCCGGGGCAGCGCGGATATAATGTCTATCGGCATTATATCACATCTCTGAAAAAACGGAACGAAAAAGCACCGAACCCAGGCTTTTTGCCGCCCGGATCCGGTACTCTTTTTCGTTTCTTTCTGTTCTTATTATTCACAGCCACCCCACCCACATGCGCACTTGCCGCCTCTTCGAAACTTCCGTTCCCGTCCCGCTCCTTACGGAGCTGAGACTGCTGCTTATGTGGGTGGGGTGACAAGGGATATCCGTCCCCGTTTTTTCCATTTCCTCCGGTTTACCCGGTTTAGATTCCGGCTGCCTCCAGAAGGGCCGGCACCTTGGACTCCCAGCCAAGGGCCATGATATGTACGCCCTGGCAGTAGGGTTTGCACTCCTTGATGATGCGGGCGGCGATCTCCACGCCGGTGACGCCTGCCTTGGTCTTCTCCGGATCCTTCTTCAGCTCCTCGATCATCTCGTCCGGTACATGGATGCCGGCCACGTTATTGTTCATGAACCGCACCATGCCCGCAGACTTCGGGATGATGATGCCTACCTGAACCGGCTTGCCAAACTGCTTCGCCTTCTCCATGAATTTGATAAACTTCTCCGGCTCGAAGACTGCCTGGGTCTGGAAATACTCGGCGCCTGCGGCTACCTTTCTCTCCATCTTCGCCAGCTGCGCGTCTACGGAATCGCTGCAGGGAGACACGACCGCGCCCTTGGCAAACTTCGGCGGCTCGCCTACCAGCTTGTTTCCGCCCAGATCCTCGCCTTCCTCCAGCTTCGCTACGGTGTGAAGCAGGGATACGGAATCCAGATCGAAGACCGGCTTCGCCTGGGGATGATCGCCCAGCTTGGTGTGGTCGCCTGTCAGGCAGAGCACATTGTCAATGCCGAACATGGCGGCGCTTAACAGGTCAGACTCCAGCGCGATACGGTTGCGGTCGCGGCAGGCCAGCTGGAAAATGGGATTGAGTCCCTCGTCCTTTAAGGCCTTGCACATGGCAAGGGAACCCAGACGCATAACGGAAGACTGGTTGTCCGTCACGTTCACGGCGTGCACGCCGCTTAAGTATGTCTTCGCTTCCTCCAGAAGCTGCTCCACATGGCAGCCCTTGGGCGGTCCTACTTCCGCAGAAACAACAAATTCACCACGCTCAAATAACTCCGTAATTTTCATTTTACATCGCTCCTATAATCATCAATATTTTCTATTTGGAAACCTCGTCATCCGTCGCAAAATTACGGACCCGTACCGGGCTCTTCAGCGCGTCCAGACGTCCGATCTGCGCCAGCCGCCGATGGATGCGCTCCCAGCCGCACTCCATGGTATTGTCCACCTCGCACATGCCGTTCTTGGCGCCGCCGCACTGGCCGTTCACCAGGCTCTTGGAACAGGCCGTGATGGGGCAGATGCCTCCGGTCAGGTTCAGCCAGCACTCGCCGCACTGGTCGCACTCATACTCCAGCGGGGTCACGCCCTGGAAGCCCGGCAGCGGATAGGTGTCGCAGGCCGCGTAGACCGGCTTGTCCTCCAGGTAAGCGGAGATGGTCTGCACGCCCACGCCGCAGGAGAATACCAGCACCGCGTCGGCAGCCTCGATCTCAGCCATATGCTTCGACAGGCGAAGCTTCATATTGTCCGGGTTGCAGATATAATCTGTGGTGATGCTTCCCGTCACGCTTCCGGCCTCGGAAAGCTCCTTCTGGAACTCCTTTGCCTCTTTTCCCGGGAAATGAACCTCCTTGCAGCCCTCGCAGTTGATGATAAAGACCTTCTTTCCGTCTGTCAGCGACGCAAGGGTTTCTTTTGCTTTCATTTCTGTAATCAACATATTACTTCATCCCCCTTACCGCCGCTTTTCCGGCCTTAATCTTCGTAACCAGCGGAATCTTGGAGGAGCAGATATACTCACAGCACCTGCACTCTACGCAGTCCATGACATTCTTCTCCTTCATGCCCTGCCAGTTCTCCTCATCCGCGTATTTCGCGAAATACAGCGGGGACAGCTCCATGGGACATACGTCCATGCAGCGGCCGCACTTGATACAGGGCTGCTCCACCGTGTGATCGGTGTCTACGGCGATGATGCCGTTGGAGCCCTTCATGATCGGCACGTTCACATCCGAAAGCACGAAGCCCATCATCGGGCCGCCGGCCTTGACGGTGATATCCTCTCCGAGCTCCGCGTCACAGTAGTTCAGCAGATCTCCGGTATTCGTACCAATCTTTACGATAAAGTTGCCCGGGTTCTTCACATGCTCGCCGGTCACAGTCACCACACGCTCGATCAGGGGCAGGCCCTTCTGGATGGCGTCGGAAATGGCCTTGGTGGTGCTGATGTTGCTCACAACGCAGCCCACATCCGCCGGCAGGCCGCCGCTGGGAACCTTTCTTCCCGTCACGCGCTTGATAAGCATTTTCTCAGCGCCCTGGGGATATTTCGTCTTCGCCACAACCACTTCGATATTTTCCAGAGCCGCGGTCTTTTCCTTCATCAGCTCGATAGCGTCCGGCTTGTTATCCTCGATGACAATCACACCCTTCTCGGCGCCCACGGCCTTCAGAATCGCCTTCAGACCGTAAATCACGTCATCCGCGAACTCCAGAAGCACTCTGTGATCCGCCGTCAGAAGCGGCTCGCACTCGCAGCCGTTCAGAAGGATGGTATCCACCGGCTTGGCAGGCTTTAACTTCACAGACGTGGGGAAGCCCGCGCCGCCCATGCCGACGATTCCAGCCTCTTTTACAATCTCCACAATCTCGTCCGGAGTCAGCTCCTCCAGGGACTTGTGGGGCTTTACGGACTCGTCCAGGGTGTTCTTTCCATCCGATTTAATCACCACAGACAGGCAGGTGCCTCTGGTGGCATGTCCGCGCTCTTCGATGGCGGTCACCGTTCCACTCACGCTGGAATGTACCGGGGCGCTGATAAAGGCCGCCGGCTCGCCGATCTTCTGTCCCACCTTGACCGTATCTCCCACCTGCACCACAGGATTTGCAGGAGCGCCTGCGTGCATGGAAAGGGGAATCACGACCTCCGCCGGATCCGGGAAACTCTTAAGCGCCAGGTGCTCGGTGCGCTCCTTGCGCTCTGTGGGATGAACACCGCCATAGTAGCCGTCCAGACGGTTCTCGCGGATGGACTTTACATAATCATTGACAAACTTATGGCTTACCTTAGAGTAATCGCGCAGCTGTACCGGCTGATTTAAAAACTCCTCCAGACGTCCCTGGGCTTTGAGTCTCTGGTAGATCTTCTCCCAGGCGCAGTCTCTGCTTTCATCTACTTCGCACTTGCCGTCCTTCGCGCCGCCGCACTGGCCGTTCACCAGGCTCTTGGAGCAGTCCACGATGGGGCAGATGCCGCCGGTCACATTCAGGTAACACTGGGCGCAGGCGTCGCACTTGCGCTCTGTCAGCGCCATGCCGTGCTTTCCTCTGTAATTCAGGGAATTGCTGGCCGCATATACGGGTTTTCCTGCCAGATCCGCCACAGTCTGGATACCCAGTCCACAGGAAATCACGATGACATTCTCCGTGCCCTCCGGGAGCATATCCTGAAGCTTCTTCTCCGTCTGCGTCTTGTTGCAGAGGAAGTCTACCCTCGCGCTTCCCGTAACCGTCTTGCCGTTCTCTGCGGCAAGCTTCTCAAATTCAGCGCACTCCGGTTCGTCAACCGTCTCAAATTCTTTGAAGCATTTGTTACAGGCAATGATGAACAGGTTGTCCTTACCGGCCAATAACGACACCAGTTCCTCTTTATCTTTCAGCCTGTACTTGGTATAGTTCTCCAATTGCTCACCTTCCTTAATATCATAATGATTCGCGAGCCTTTTCCTTATCTGTTTTTACCCTCTTCAGCCTATGTATGAACGCAGAAAAAACACGATATGGCCCTGCAATCGCTATCCACTTTAGCATAGCACAAATCCTTCCCATGATCCAGTAGAAAGATGTTATTTTCTCAAAGGTTTTTAACATTTTCCCCACCTCTTACCAGCCCGATAAATCCGGCTCCATCCGGGCTGTCCGCAATCAAAGCCGCTTCGCTTTTCAGCACACGCCAGGAAATTTCCAGATCCGCGCCAGGAAGCATCAGGTTCACAAGCGCCGCCAGCACCGATACTGTGCCGGGAAAGAGAAACAGAAGCAAAAAGCTGCCGCCGCCCAGGACAAGGAAAGGAAGAAGCGTGCCTATCAGATAGGCTTTGGCAGGGAGAACCGTCCGGCAGGCGCACATGGGAATGCCGCCGCGGAGGAAAAAGGCCACATCGCCCTTTTGCAGCCGGCCGGCCAGCTTCCAGCCAAGGCCATGCAGAGCTTCGTGCAGAGGCACGCTGATCACGATAACCGCCAGCAGGATGAGGCCGGTGTGCTCCAGCAGCACAGCCCGGCGAAAGAGGAGCATCCGGTACAGTCCCCCGGCCAGCAACACGAAGGGAAGGGCGGACAGACTCCCCCACAGATAGGTCTGGGCGGCGGTCAGGGTATGGCGCTGTGCCCGCCAGCCCTGGGCCGTGAAGGCTTCCAGGTTCATGCGATCTCCTCCTTTCTTCCGGGCAGGGCCTTCAGGGCCGCCAGAGTAGCGTCCAGGTTGGCCCTGTGCCAGTTGGCGATCTTCAGCGGGCCAGAGCCCAGGATACCGGAGCCCAAGCCGCTCATGCCCACGGACAGCGTGCCGGAATGGCGCCACTCGCTCAGCTCCTTCTGCTGGGCGGACAGGGCGATCCGTCCCTTGTCGGTGTCCAGCTCGATGCGCCAGTTGAGCATGTCCTCCTTAATCTCCACCTTATGAATGGTCTTGTAGGGAATTTCCAGGGCCACGTCCTTTTTCAGCATAAAGGACATTCGGCCGAAGGGAAGCAGCACCAGGGAGTCCTGGCACATCTGCAGGGCAAAAAACTCGTTAGAAAAGAGCCTGGCGATCCGCTCGCTCTTATTGGCGGGAGCGTAGGTGACGATAATAGCGCGGTCCGGGATTGGGGTGAAACCAGCTTCCTTAACATACTTGGTGACAAATTTTTCAGCAGGCATAACAGACATCTCCTTTTTATTTTTGTTTTATTCTTGTTTTGCTTTTGGTGTATCTTTGATGGTATGAGTATAGCAGACAATCAGGGGCAGCGGCCGTTTCTTTCGCCAATGGTCAGATTTCCTTCGCCAAATGCAAAGACGCGGCAGATCCTTTAGGATCTGCCGCGCTGTCTCTTGATTCCGCTGCCTTTTTATTCCTCTGTCTTTTTCCTGCGAACCAGAAAAATTCCTGCTGCCGCTGCAATCAGGAGCACTGGCGCCGCCCGGATAAAAATCCACTCCAGCACATGAAGCCCGACGCCGATCACGGCGGTTTCCGGATCGCCGTAATCCCACCCAAGATAGGGGCTGCCCCACAGAGCCAGAAGGACAAAGCCCAGCAGCAGGGCGGCGCAGACTGCCGCCAGCGCGCCCTGCGCCCACCAGCGTAAGACACACTTCCGTCTGGCCAGCTGCAGATTGACGACCTCCAGCTTGGCCGCGATTGCCTTCATATCCTCAGCCGCAGGCGGGGACACCGTTTCCCCCAGCAGAGTACTCACCGGAGTCTCCAGAGCCTGAGATAATGCGATCAGCATGTCGGCGTCCGGGACAGACCGTCCCTGCTCCCATTTTGAGAGAGTCTGCCGCACCACATTCAGCTGTACGGCCAGCTCCTGCTGGGAAAGGCCCCGGGCCTTCCGGATGGCCCGAATATTTTCGTTGAGCATGAGAAATAACCTCCTTTTTGTCCTTTGCTGCCGTTATTGTAGGACCAAAGGGCCCGTTGCCGCAAGCAACGGGTATTCACATGGCGGTTCCTGCGGTTAATCCCTGTACTCACTTTTCGCCTTTCGGGACATGAGGCAGGTCTCCCCGTTGTCCAGCTCCACCGTCTGCTCCTTTAAGTGTACCGCCCGGATGCGGGAACGGTTGACCAGAAAGCTCCGATGGCACCGCCAGAAGCCCTCCCCCAGCTGCCGGGCGAAATGGTCGAGGCTGCTGTTGAACTCCAGCAGCTCATTGTCCAGATGCAGCTGTAGCGTATGCCGCAGTCCCACCGCCTCCAGATACAGGATGCTGTCTATCGGAATATGCCGCACGGTATCCAGGATCTTCACCGTACAGTAACTGCTCTGGCCGGGGCGCTGGGCCTCCATCCGCTCCCGGATGCTTTCCAGGCAGCTCTGTACCCGCATGGTCATGGCGTCGCGGCTGCCCTTGACGATGTAATCCAGGGCCTCCAGACGCAGGCGGAAGGTCTCAAAGGCAAGATCGTTGTGAGCCGTGATGAACACGATGAAGCCCCGGGGATCGTACTGCCGCAGCTTCTGGGCCAGCTCAAGGCCGCTCATTCTGCCGGGGAAGTCGATGTCCAGAAAATAGATGGCCGGAACTGAGTCCTGCTTTTGCAGCTCCAGCAGCTTCTCCGGATCCTCCAGGGCCCGCACCGGCCCCATATCGCTGTCCAGAATCAGAATCTGATTACTGACGATCTGCTCCAGGCTCCTTCGGATGGGCAGCTCGTCATCACAGATGTAGACTGGAATCATAGAAATCACCTCCTGGGCGGTCAGACCGCCGGAATATGCAGCTCCTGAATGAACATCCCATCCTTCAGGCAGGTACGGGCAGCGCAGCCCCGGCACCGGGCCACGATACGCCGGTAGCTGGCCAGTCCTGTGCCGTGGCCGGATCCCTTGGTGGTGTAGCCCTTCTTCGTCAGAGAGGAGAGATCCGGCGCCTTTTCATAGTTATTCGCCACCGCCAGGTAGAGCTCCTTTTCTTCCTTTAGCAGTACCACCCGTACCTGGCCTTCCTCCCTGGGAACAGCCTCGATGGCGTTGTCCAGCAGGATGCCCAGGGCCCGGAGCAGGTCGTCGGTATCCATGCCCAGCTGGCCGTTCACCGGCTTCATGGCCTCCAGAACCCCCTTGATCCGCATTTGCCGCATCCTGGCCAGCTTGGTGGCAAGGAGACTGCGCAAGGGGTAAATCTCAATGTTATTGAGCCCGTCCATCTGGGCGATCTCACTTCCCAGCTTCTCGTCAAAATAGCTGCTGGTACGCCTCATGAAATCCTGGATGCCCGCCAGGTCCCCCTCCTGGGCCTGAAGCGTCAGGCCGGAAAACAGGTTCGTAAAGTCGTGGCGGAAGGCCCGGATCTCCTGCTGAAGCTCCTCCAGCAGGGCCATGTGGGCCTGCTGCTGCAGGATCGTCTCCTCCTGGGCCCGGATGCGGTCCTGTCCGGCGGCGTACATGGCCGCGAACTGAAGCAGGAACACGCCTGCCACAATCAGCGCAAAGAAGAAGGTGGCGTAGCTGGCGTCCGGCGTCAGATCCGGGAACAAAAGCTGCTGCAGGGGCATAATGAGCGTAAGGGCCAGGCAGACCACCAGGGTCAGAAGTCCTCTGGCCCGGCTGCGGAACATGGCCGCAAAATAGCGGTAGAACCCGGATCGTTTCAAAATGGCCGCCACCAGCAGGGCCACCCCGACAGTCAGCATATAGGGCACGTACAGACGCACGAAGGCCAGGAAATGCTGCCGGTCAAACAGCGGCGAATACTCCTCCACCACATACAGCATGGTGTTGTTGGCCGTATTGACCACAAAAGTACACAGAATGGCCGCCGTAAAGGTATGCAGCAGCGGGAGGCGATGGATTTTTGACATCATAATGCCCAAAACAAGGGCCATCAGCAGATAGCAGGCAGTGTCAAAGACTGCGGATGGCAGATCCTCCTGACCGGTCATCACGGTGTAAAGAAGGTACAGAAGCATTGCCGCCCACTGGAACAGCTCTCCACAGACGAAAAAGAGCCCCAGAGACTTCCAGTGAAGCTTTCGCCCCAGGATACCCGCGGTCAGGATATACAGGGCCAGGGCCATCATGCCCATGATAAAGGCAACGGTGCCAAGACGAAACGTTAAACTCATTTTTCCCTCACTCCCAAATACACAGTGCATTCAGTATACCACAATCCTGACTGGGCAGGCAAGCTCCCGTTCTCTCTGCCGCATGAGACCTGGCTCATGAAAGAGTTCGGCCAGAGCTGCTATGAAAGCTATGTTTATTTTAACTTTGACGAGGAAGATGAGCTGAGATCCATTTTTGAGGTAAACAAAAACCCCTTGGCTGGATTTAATAAATCTGATTCACTCCTTAACGTGGTTTTGAATATAACCGAAATATTTGCTGACGCCCTCCCTAGATGGTATTGACAGTGTACATTTTGATAAGGACCATTTCTTCGCTTAGCATGAAAGTAAACTCTGTATCCATCAGAGACATAAAGAAAACCAGGGGGACGGATTGAATAATTTCTCCGGCCCCCTGATTGGGTTTAGTTTTCTGGTGTGGATTTTTGTGCGGTTACATATTTCTGATTGCGGCTTTGGGGTTTATCGGGCAACGTCATTTGCAGTTGACCAGATTCTAACAGGGGTTTGAGATATTTTTTCGTGAAGTGTTTGGAATCCTGGTAGCCACAATGTCTCATGATTTCCGTCTTGGAACGTGGCTCCGTGCAAAAAGCAAGGATTCGCTCATGTGGGGTATCATGTGGGGCGTCATAGGGGGTATCATGTGGGGGCCTCCTCCCTTCATTCTGCGGCCCGACCTTCTCCACCGCAATCGAGGTAAGCGGAATCACGGTGCGGAACACATCGCCCTCGATAAACTCCGGGGTTCCGCCGGAATAGAGCTTCGTGTATTTGTAAGTATTCCGCATCCCGGACCCCAGCTCATCTGCCAGTCCGATCTCCCGGAACACTTTAGAGATAGGCGGGTTCTTGGCATACGGCTCAAAGGAGGACAGGTGCAGGGTGCCATGCCCGTGGGAACGGTTGGCATTTTCGGTATAGAGCCGGTCGCGCTCGATCACATATTTCGCTACATAGCCGCTGGAAAAATCCCGGTGGGCTAGGCTGTTGGAGCAGATCTCACGCAGGATGCGGTCTCTGGCACTGACGCTTTGGACGCCCTCCTGCACAAAGGGGTCGCTGAGGTGCTTTTGACCGAAAGCGATCAGGCGGTCATAGGTCTCCAGCAAATTGGTGATAATCACGTCCCGGTCATCATAACGGTCCACGTTTTCCACCCGGAAGATGGCATCCGTTTTATGCTGGGGCAACACCGACAAGATCGTGGAGTCCTTGCCAAATAGGAGGATCGCCGCCAGGGTGATGCCTTCCATCTGCCGTTCGGGGTCTTTCAAAATCAGTCCGGCGCTGCGCAGCAGTTCTTCATCCGAGAGAGATTTCCACGGGTGATTGGCCGTGCGGCTGGCCGTCATAGCCCTGGCGCGCTCGATTAGGTCAGGGCGCAAGTCATTCATCTGGAAACGGGTCACTTTGTTGACAAAGTAGCTGCCGCTTTTCCGGGCGTATAGCTGGTACACCAGGTCGGAGTTATCGGTGATGTCTATATCTGCTTCATGGCTGCGGTCAAAAATCCGCCCGTGGTGGCGGCAGACCTGGCTGCCAGAGGGCACATGAATGACCAGCAGGATGCGCCCCTCCACAGTGTAGGCTTCCGGCTGCAAATACAGGGGCGGATTGATTTTTTGCCCATTGTTGATGGAAGTCACGAAGTCCTTTTTCATGCGGTCAACCGCATCCGACGCAATGCCCAAAATTTCCCCGTTGTCTTTGACGCCCAGGACAATCGTTCCTCCGTCCCGGTTGGAGAATGAGCAGACAGTATTGTAAACATCCTTTGTGATCTCGGTGGTGGATTTCTTAAACTCCACCTGGATGTTTTCACCGTCCTCAATCAGCCTCAGAAGTTCGGCTTCTGTCATAGGAGCAACAGCCCCCTTTCGATGTTGGATTTGTATTTTCTTATTATACGGGATTTTTCACGCATTATCAAACCCATTCGGTAAGAAAAAGTACAACATTATGGGCGAATCATCTTGGTCAAACACTTGGGCAATGACCAAGTTGGGAGGGGGCAGGGGCAAAAAGTTGTCCTATGATTTAACCCATTAGCCCCCGTTTTGGGGGTGGTTGTCCTTAATTTAACCCATAAAAAATGGTTCAAAACGGGTCAGACTATGCCAAAACAGGGCAAACAATCTGAAAAAAAAACCCCGAAGACCGCATGGTTTCGGGGTTTTTGAGCTGTTTTGAACTAAAATTATCGCTTGCTGAACTGAGGCGCGCGACGGGCTGCCTTGAGACCATATTTCTTACGCTCTTTCATTCTCGGGTCACGTGTCAGGTAACCAGCTTTCTTCAGGATCGGACGGTAGTCCGGGTCAGCCTGGAGCAGAGCTCTCGCGATGCCGTGACGGATGGCTCCTGCCTGTCCGGTGTAGCCGCCGCCGCGTACGTTTACCAGAACGTCGAACTTGTCAGCGGTCTCGGTCGCTGCCAGGGGCTGGCGCACGATAACCTTCAGGGTCTCAAGTCCGAGATACTCGTCGATGTCTCTTTTATTGATCGTAACCTTTCCTGTACCGGGTACCAGGTACACTCTGGCGATAGATTTCTTTCTTCTGCCTGTTCCGTAGAATTTTGAATTAGCCACTGTAGATTTCCTCCTTCAACTTTCTCTCAATTAAAACGTTAACGCTTCCGGCTTCTGAGCCTGATGATTGTGCTCCGGACCTGCGTATACATGAAGCTTGGTGTACATCTGTCTTCCCAGCGGTCCCTTCGGAAGCATGCCCTTTACAGCGAGCTCTACGACTTTCTCAGGTTTCTTTGCCATCATCTCACGCAGGGTGGTCTCTTTCATGCCGCCTACGTACTCGGAATGGCGATAGTAAATCTTCTGATCCAGCTTCTTGCCGGTTACTTTGATCTTATCTGCGTTTACAACGATTACATAATCTCCGGTATCAATGTGGGGAGTGAAGACTGCCTTATTCTTTCCTCTGAGCACCTTCGCCACTTCCGAAGCCAAACGTCCTAATGTATATCCTGTAGCGTCAACTACATACCATTTTCTCTCGATTGTTGCCGGGCTGGCCATGTAAGTTTTCATTGGTTTTCCTCCTGAAAAATGAATTGAAACTTCTATGGAAAAATGCCGTTACCGGGGCTGTGGCTCAGACATTTTCACACTACGTCACATTGGATTATTATATTACACCCGCCCATGTGTGTCAACCGTTTTTTCTGCGAAAAATGTACAAATTTCCCTTGAAATCCAGGGGCTATGGAACCCTGGCCTCTCTATATTAATTCAAATACCCGGAAAAGAAAAGAGGGAATTCAGAATTTTTCTGTTTTCCCTCTTTTCTTAATACTGCTCTTTTTTGAAAACGTTATTCCAGATCGACACTGAAAATATATTTGTCCCCGCGGACAATCGATCTGGTATACTCTGCAAGCCTGTCTCCCTCATAAGTAAACCGCTCCAGAAGCATGCAGGGAATGCTTCCGTATATCTGAAGCAGTTCCTTTTCATGGGGCAGTGGCATCACTGGCCGAAACTGTTCCGTTGCCCGCCCTGGAATAAATCTGTAATTCTTTCTAAGGAACTCATACATGGAGCCGTTCGTGATTTCATTCAGATCGATATGGTCAAAACGGCTCTGGGGAAGATGGCTTGCCTCCAGCATCAGCGGGCATTCCCCCGCATACCGCAGGCGCACTAATTTATGGAAAACACTCCCTTCCCGGCACTTTGTTTTCCGTATCAGCGTCTGATCTGCGCAGACTAAGTTGTAGCTGACAATGTCATTTTTTATGGAAATATTTTCTTTTTTCAGCGTATCCGCAAATGAATACAGTTGGTTGACTGGCTGTATAAAATAAGTAGGCTGCACGAAGGTTCCCGCCCCCGCCACTGTATATACCAGTCCTTCTTTATTCAGAAGCATAAGCGCTGTTCTGAGTGTGGAACGGCTCACGTGATATTTTTCACACAGAAAGCGTTCTGCTGGCAGAGGGGTGCTTTCCGGATACTCTCCGTTTCGGATTCCTTCCCGTATTTTATTGTAAACCTCCGTATACAATGGAATGGATTTCATGCCCATCCTCCTGACAGCAGCATCTTTCACGACAATCTGTTTCCTTTTCCCGTCCCTGCCTTTTCAACGCTATTCGGCCAGCTTGGAAAACCGGTTATTGATAGCCAGAGCCGGATCCAAAGGCACTTCTCTGGGAACAGTCCCTTCCGGGATCTCTATATGCTCCGCTTTCCTTAAGGACTTTCCCTCAAACTGCGGCAGCCATTTTTTCTCGGCTTCAAACATTTCCTGTACCATTTTCCTGCATTCATCAAGGGTCAGCTTGGTGGATGTAAGAGGATCCATGGCGACCGCCCAGAAAGCCATTTCCGGATCTCCCTCCATGGCGGCCCTGACAGCCAAATCCTGGACAGTAATATTACTAAGATTCATCGCTGCCAGATGCGGTGGGAGATCACCTATCACAAACGGATGGAACCCTTCCCGATCAGCGTATACGGGTACCTCCACAGTGGCTGTGGACGGCAGGTTTTTAATATAACCTTCGTTCGCCACATTCCCGCTGAATTTAAATGGAACTCCAGTAATCACAGCCTCCATAATATACGAACAGTATTCCTTGCTTCTTTGTTCCAGTTCTCCGCTTTCAATAGAAAAGACGTCCGTATTTTTAAACTTCTCTGCTACCATTACATTAAACTTCAGGGCTGCTCCTGTCTCGCCGCCAAACATCGGCTCATCGCAGTATCTGTCCAGGGCACGCTGCGAACTGCGGAACCAGGGGATATACTCACTTAGATGACCGGAAGACTCTGTCATAAAATAACCGCAGTGCCGCATCAGTTCTCCCCGCACCTTTTCATTCTTAAAATATTCCGGCTTTTCCATGTTTTCTTTTAATACCGGATACAAATCCCTTCCCTTATGCTCCAGCTTGAGAAACCAGTCCATATGATTGATTCCCGCATTGAGGTAATCAATCTCATCCTTGGGCACATCTGTATATCCAGCTATCAGATCCAGCGTCGTCTGTACACCGTGGCACAGGCCCACAGCCTTTGAAATGCCGCAGCGGTGAAGGGCTGTACAGACTGCCCCCATCGGATTCACATAATTTAAAACGTATGCGTCCGGGCAAAGCTCTTTTATCTCTCTGGCAAGTTCCATAATAAGCGGAGCTGTCCTCAGCATGCGGAATACGCCTCCTGGCCCCAGAGAATCGCCGATACACTGATCCACTCCATACCTGAGAGGAATATCAATATCATATTTATAAGCTTCATTCCCTCCAATAAGAAACGTCAAAACGACAAAGTCCGCTCCTTCCAGGGCGTCTCTCCTGTCCGTCGTGCAGTAAATATTGGCGTCGATATTATTTTTTTCCCTGATCTGATCTGCATACTGCTTCATTTTTTCCAGCTTCCACATAGTCGGTCCCATAAGAGCATAGGTGGAACCTTCCATACATGGCGTACCAAACATATCGTTTAAAAACTGCTTTGTAAAAACCAGACTGCCGGCCCCGATTATCGCAACCTTACACATATCCCTTCTCCTCTCTGCCAAATCCTTTCCAGGTTACAGTCCCCTGCACCCATCATCCTCCGACATTGCTTCATAAACCGAAAGCGCCATCCCTCTTCCCCCGATCCTTTCTGCGGCTAGGGCGATCGCCCCGCAGCAAGGACCCAGTCTCGGCTTTGAAACAGATACTTCAAATCTCTCCTGAAGAATCTCCGTCATCGGCCTGGTAATATATTGATCCATATGGAACAGGCCTCCCGAGACAGCCACCGGGGTGATCCCCTGAAAATTCAGCTTGCTGCGCAGCGCGCAGATCAAACCTGCAATCTCACCCGCGGCCCTGTCAAAAATACTTCTTGCCTGCCGATCACCTTGATCCGCCGCCTGCTTTACAACCATATTTAAAGCCGCTGTCGCTGCCCGGCTGCCAGAATTGCATTCCGCCCTCGTCAGTATCTGAAAATCATTTTCATCTGGCTGCAGCCCGAAATATGCCCTCGTCAGTTCATAAAGACGGCTTTTCTCCAGCCTGCCGTCACTCTGTTTTGAGAATATTTCCAGCAGCTGTCTCCCAATCCAGAACCCAGACCCTTCGTCCCCAAAAAATTCAGACCATCCTCCGCACCTATCCACAAGACCTGCTTTATTCCGGCCATAAGCGAGGCTGCCGGTTCCGGCCACAGCCAAAATACCCTGCGTTCCATAAAATGCCCCCTCCAGCGCTACGTAGACGTCATTATATAAAAAACAGGGGATCTGAACAAATATTTCCGCCAGACGGCGGGCCATCTCTTCATCACCTGCCGGAGCCTCCGAATATCCCGGCATGCCAAAACAGACTGCTTCAAGCCTGGAAGGCTGACAGGCTTCCAGGAGAGCGCGGGTTCCCGTCTTCACTCTTTCAACGACCGCATCAAAACCATCCTGTTTGTAGTCTGTCCCTTCCAAAACGACATTTCCGGCCAATTTCTTTTCTATTAAATCGTAGGCGGCAAAACGGGTTTTCGTCCCACCTCCGTCAATGCCGATAATAATCCCCATTTTAAAAGCTCACCTTCTCTCTTCACCTGAAAGCCTCCCGCTGTCCTTTTCGTTCCCTGCCTGTATTTATTCTCCGGCATTCCGCCTCTGCTGGGCAGCCGCCAGAACCTGGCGAAGAGCGGAAATAGCCAGCGCGACTATTATCAGCAGGCCCGAAGCAATATCCTGAAAATAGGCATCCACATGCAGCATATTAAGCGCATTGGAAATAAGCCCTATCAAAAGCACTCCAAAAAGAGTTCCTATTATGCTTCCTTTCCCTCCAGATATTGGCGTTCCGCCTATTACCACCGCGCCCATCGCATCCATCTCCATTCCAGAACCGTAGGAGGGCAGGGCAGATCCCAGCCGGGAAAGATACATAGCCGCCGCAATCCCCACAAGCAGGCCATCTATGGCAAAGAATTTGATTTTGCTTCTGTTGACATTGATGCCTGCCAGATATGCCGCGTTGGGATTTGCTCCAATTGCATAAATCTGCCGCCCTGTCTGCGTATGCTTCATCATCAAGAACGCGGCAATATAACCGCCCAGTGCAATCACAAGCATAACAGGAATCGTTCCAAATAATTTCACCCCGCTGAAAAAACGGAATTTCCCGGTAATCGTCTGAATGACGCCCTTAGTCAGCAGAAGGCCGATTCCAGAATAAACGCTGGTAGTGGCCATTGTAATAATGAAAGAAGGAGATTTCAGCGCTATGGACAGCGCGCCGTTGAGTACACAGCAGAGCACCGCTGTCAATACGCCTGCCAGAAATACCAGGATATCGCTCACGCCGCCCAGCACCAATTTCGCCATCACACAGACAGACAGCCCTACAACTGCGCCGACAGAAATATCAAAATGTCCGGAAGCAATCATAATTGTGGCTCCTATCGCCACCAGCATCAGGCTTGCAACCTGGTTCAAAACTGCCAGAAGGTTGGTAAATCTCAGAAAACTGGGATTCACAGCAGCTGTCACTGCCGAAATCGCAATGATGATCAGCAAAAGAATAAACCACTGAGAAAGCCACAGATCCCTCATTGTTTTTTTCAACGATTTTTTTCTCATCACTATTGTCCTTTTTCCTGTTGTATCCTATATTCCTATAAATTCTTTGAGCAGTTTGTCTTCCGTAGCGTCCGCCCGGTCAATGATGCTGGTCAGCCTTCCTCCCCGCATGACACCGATCCTGTCGCTCAATGAAATAAGCTCGGGAAGCACGGAAGACACTACGATGATATACTTTCCAGCTTCGGCAAGGCGCAGAATCTGCTTGTAGATCTCTTCCTTTGCCCCCACATCTACCCCTTTTGCAGGCTCGTCAAAGATGTAGATCTCTCCTTCCTCCACCAGCCAGCGGCTTAAAACCATTTTCTGCTGATTTCCTCCGGAAAGCTTACCAGCTTCCTGCGAACTGTCAAATATTTTTATATGAAGCTTTTCCACCTGTTCCATCACAATCTGTTCTTCCTTCGCAAGATTCAAAAGCTTGCGCTTTTCGTTGCTCGTAACCGTGATGTTTTCCCGGACAGGACGGATGGAAAACATGCTTTCTTCCTTTCTGTTCTCAAAGATCATGCAGATCCCTTTTCTGACTGCCTCAGATGGGCTTGAAGGGGTGATCTCATGTCCGTTCAGCACAAGACGTCCGCTGTCTTTTCTGTCACAGCCAAATACCAGCCGCATCAGTTCCGACCGGCCAGCTCCTACCAGGCCTCCCAACCCAAATATTTCACCCTGTCTGACAGTAAAGCTCACATCCTTTACGAGCCCGCCTCCGCTGTAGTTTTGGATCTCTAGCAGCCCTTCCCCTTTTGCTATCTCTTTTCTGCTGTAAAAACTGCTGGCCGCGCGCCCTACCATATCAATTACAAGCTGTTCCTGCTCTGTGTCAGAAAGGATTCTGGTGGAAACACAGTGGCCATCCTTCAAAACCAGCGCCCTGTCCCCTATCCGAAACACTTCTTCCATAAAATGAGAAATATAAATGATGCCCCTGCCCTCATCAGCCAGTCGGCGCACCAGCTTCATCAGAGCCTCTGTCTCTTCTCTGCCCAGTGAAGAGGTGGGCTCGTCCATGATTAGAAGCCTTGCGTCTCTTTTGATCGCCTTTACAATTTGAACGCATTGCTTCTGTCCCGGGGACAGGTCTTCGACCAGGCTGTCCGCCGACAGTCTCAATCCCAGATCGTCGATGAGTTCCTGCGTAATCCTCTCCTGCTTTGTCCGATCAATCAGGCCTCTTCTTTTCAATTCCTCTCCCAGGAATACATTGTCTGCCACCGTCAAGGTATCCACAAGATCCGCGTCTTGGTAAATCGTGGCGACGCCTGCCGCAATTGCCTGCCAAAGGCGTATCCCTTTATAATATTTCCTGCCAAAAAGCTCTATGGTTCCGCTGTTGGGTGTTTCCGCGCCTGACAGGATCTTAATCAGGGTAGATTTTCCTGCTCCGTTTTCTCCCACCAGGCAAAGCACCTCACCCGAATACAGGGTCAGGCCGACATCAAACAGCACCTGAATTCCGTTAAATTCCTTGTTGATTCCTTCTAACTGCAATAGCTTTTCTGCATCCATATCAGAATGTCTCCCCTTTTATCAGGCAGCAGGAAAGAGCTGAAGGCTCTTTCCTGCGTTCTGTGTTACTCGATATACGCCGCCAGTTCCGGGAAGTATTGGGCAGTCAGCTCCTTATAGCAGTCCACATCCACTGTCCAGGGAACTACCTGCATAGGGTCACTGGTATCTGTATCCTTATCAAGCGGAATGATAGGAAGATAGTAGCTGACCTCCATTTCGGCCTCCGGATCTACAGCGGCATGGTACAGGGCCAGGCACGCTACGAAACCTTCCCAGCCAGGAGAACTTGAAATGGTATAGGCCAGAGTGCCGGCCTGAAGCATCTCCAGGCCTACCTCAGAGCCATTCTGGGAGATAATCACATAGTCATCAGCGACTCCCATGTCCTCCAGGCGTACCCTCACTGCCGCAGCCATATCCTCATCCATGACAAAGATAATCTTGAAATCCAGGCCGGAATTAATAAGGTCTTCTGCCTTATCTGCCGCTACTGCAGGAGTGTAGTCCCCATCTTCAATGGCAAGGCATTCATTGACTCCACGGCTCTCCGTAGTCTCCTGCATGGAAGCGTTGACAGTCTGACAGGGAACAGATTCGAAATTGCCAGTGATGATCACATAATCTTCATTCGGATAATTATCAGCCATCCAATTCCCATAAGATATTCCCATCTCATTCCAGTCAAAGTCCACAGCTGCCGCCACTTCGGCCTCCGCGTCAAATACAGAGCCTACACTGTCTGTAGCGACGACCGGAATTCCTGCTGCCGCTCCCTGTTCCGCGCAGGTAATCGCTCCGCTTTCATTAAAGGAAAATACACTCAGGCCATCCACACCCTGGTTGATCAGATTTTCTATGTTAGCCAGTTCTTCGCTGACATCATAATTTGAATTCAGCACGACGACTTCTATGCCCAGCAGTTCTGCCGCCGCCTGGAAACCTTCCACATCACGAAGATACCAGGTATCGGGGCCAGGCGTGATATAGCCAAACACCATCTGCCCGCCATCTGACGCCTCTGCCGTCTCTCCAGCCGGCTCCTCGGCAGCCGTTTCGGCAGTATCCGTATTTTCCGTGGACTCTGTATCCTCCGCCTGCGGCTGTCCGCACGCCGCCAGCGAAAGTATCATGGCAAGTGTAATAAAAAGTGCAAGTAGTCTTCTCATGTTCTTTCCTCCATTTCCTTCTCTTGTCCTGTGTACAGGTGGTTCCAGATGATGCAAAAACCGGCCCCGCACTGCGTTTTCTTTTTCCTTTTTAAACAGCCTTTTTCAACATCCCCCCCTAAAATGCTCCGCCGCCAGCAGCAGGGCGCCTTCTGCCGCTGAACAGGATGGCTTTTTCAATATACAGCCCAGGCGCTCTACTTCCTCCCTGAACGGATCCAAAATCAATCCGCCCACCTGAAACAGTCCTCCTGAATAAGACACGAAAATACTCTCAGAGGAAAACCGCAGCTTTTCTTTGATGGTTTTCACCATAAGCGCCAGTTCATGGGCCGCCATTTTATACAGAATTTCCACAGACCTGTCACCCTCTTTTACAGCCTGAAACGCATACATCTGAAACGCTGCCACCTTCCAGCGGTATGGAGCCCAGCTTTCCTTGATGACATCTGTAAAATAGAAATCGTTGATCAGCCCCATCTCCTGCTTTACTACGTCATACAGGGGCCCCCGGGGAATACGGCCGTCCGCTTCCTTGGAAAAAAGGCTCATGGCCTGACGCCCTATCCAGTAGCAGCTTCCCTCATCCCCGTAAAACTCATTCCAGCCTCCACAGCGCATGGACTGCTGGTTTTTCCCTTTTCCAAAGGCTATTGAACCGGTTCCCGCCGCCACATGGATCCCTTCCTGGCATTCCAGGGAACCTGCCCATCCTACCTCCACGTCATTTACCATATGAACAGGAATGGGCGCCAGCAGCTTTTTAACAGTTGCAAAGATGACCTGATCAACGCTCTCATTCTCTCCGTAACAGGGCATCCCAATACAGCAGCCGATACAGCCTTCTTCCTCCAGCTTCAATGATGCCAGAAGCCCTCTGATTTCCTTATTCAGCATCCGTACCGCTGCATCCACACCGACAGACTGATAGGAACAGCCTCCTCTGGTCACCATCTTTATGGTTTCTCCATTTTCCTTTGCGGCGGCAAACGTGGTCTTTGTGCTTCCGCCATCCACGCCAATATAATATTTCATGGGATGCCTCCTTCTTCTCGCTTCATTTCTTGTGCATATTGTATATTATTATCCCTAGTATTACAATATTTATTGTAATTTCTGCCCAATTTAAAAATTGGTATGCTTTTTCAAGCATACCAATTCGCCAATCCGTTCTTTATTCTCTTCTTTTAATTCTCTTCTTTTAATTCTCTTCTTTCACCAGCTTTGTTTTCCAGACCGCGTCAAAAGCCTTTCCGGCCTGTGTCCTGCGGCGGATATTCCGGGTACTCCATCCCGATGAGCGTCAGTCCCTGGGCCGGGGCCGTGGGCCCCGCCGCCTGCCGGTCGCAGGCCATAAGCATAGGCTCCATATCCTCGGGCGCGTACGCCCCAAGTCCCACCTGAATGAGAGTCCCCGCCAGGATTCTTACCATATTATAAAGGAAGCCGTTCCCGGTCACGCGGATGCGGATCCGCCTGCCGCCCAGGTCCGGCAGCTCTTCCTCCAGAACCTCCAGGCTGTAAATCGTGCGCACGGTGGTCTCGGCCTGGGTGTGGATGCTGCAGAAGCTTTTGAAATCATGCTCTCCGAGAAAATACGGACAGGCCGCCTTCATACGCTCCACATCCAGTTCTCTCCGGAAAAAATAAGAATTCAGCCGCTCCGAGGGCAGCTCAAATTCCCGATTCAGAATCCGGTACTCATAGGTCTTGACGCAGGCCGTCTTCCGGGGATGAAAATCCGGCGGCACCTCCAGGGAGCGCTGGATCCGGATGTCCTCCGGCAGGCGGCTGTTCAGCGCGTAGGCCACCTTGTCGGCCGGCATCCGGGCCTCTGTGTCAAATACCGCCACGTTTCCCAGGGCGTGGACGCCGGAATCCGTCCGGCTCGCCCCGATGACCGCGATCTCCGCGCCAAACAGGCGGGAAAGCTCCCGGTTCAGGACGCCCTCGATGGTCTCCCCGTTCTTCTGCACCTGCCAGCCGCAGTAATTCGTCCCATCGTAGGCTGTGATAAGCAGGATCCGCCTGCGCCCGCTCGTGCCGGTGCCCGCAGCCGCGTCTGCGCTGTTTCTCCCGGCAGTTCCCATTTCCGCCCCTGCAGCCGCGCCCGAAGCCCCGCTCACAGCAGCACCCTCAGCGCGATAATGACCGCCAGGAACAGGATCAGGATCCCGTAGGCGCAGTAATCCCTCCGGGCATAGGCGAGGGGCTTCATCTTCGTCCGCCCTTCGCCGCCCCGGTAGCAGCGCGCTTCCATGGCCATGGCCAAATCGCTGGCGCGCCGGAACGCGGAGATAAAAAGCGGCACCAGCAAAGGCACCAGACTCTTCGCCCGCTGGATCAGATTGCCGTGCTCAAAATCCGCTCCCCTTGCCATCTGCGCCTTCATAATTTTATCCGTCTCCTCCAGCAGGATCGGAATGAACCGCAGGGCGATGGACATCATCATGGACACCTCGTGTACCGGCACATGAAGTTTCTTAAGCGGCCCAAGAAGCGTCTCCAGGCCATCCGTCAAGTCGTTTGGCGTCGTAGTCAGAGTCATAAGCGAAGAGCCGATAATCAGGTAAATCAGGCGGATCGCCATAAATATCGCCGTATTCAGGCCTTTATCCGTAATCTGCAGCTTCCAGATCTGCACCAGCACCCGGTCGCCCGGCGTCAGGAACAGATTGAACACCAGTGTAATCAGAAGGATAATAAAGATTGTCTTCAGTCCCCGCACGATAAAGCGGAAGGGCACTTTCGAAATCCGGATCATGGCAAAGAGAAAGACCGTCGCCACGGCATAGCCTGCCCAGCCCTTGATCAGGAAAAGCCCCACCAGGAACAGGATGGTTCCCATAAGCTTCACCCGTGGATCCAGCCTATGGAGAATGGAATCTGCCGGGTAATACTGGCCCAGCGTGATGTCTCTTATCATAGCTTCCTTCCCTTCTTCCGGAAGGCCTCCAGGATCGTCTCCTTCGCCTCCTCTATCGTCGTGGCGTCCCCGTCCACGTCAAAGCCCTTATCCTTCAGGGTGTGTACGATATACGTCACCTGGGGAGCCGCAAGGCCTACGCTCTCCAGCTCCTTATAGTGGCGGAACACCTCTCTGGGGGCGCCGTCGTGCAGAACCTCGCCCTGGTTCATGACGATGATGCGCTCCACGTATTTTGCCACGTCCTCCATGCTGTGGGAGACGAGAATGACCGTAATTCCCCGCTCCTTATGGAGATAGCTGATTTCATCCAGAATCTCATCCCGGCCCTTGGGATCCAGGCCCGCCGTGGGCTCGTCCAGAATCAGCACCTCCGGCTCCATGGCCAGCACGCCCGCGATGGCCACCCGGCGCTTCTGGCCTCCGGACAGCTCGAAGGGCGACTGCTTCTCATATTCCTCTGAGATTCCCACCATGCGCAGGGCCTCCCTGGCCCGCTCTTTCGCCTCCTCCGGGGAAAGTCCCTGGTTCTTCGGGCCAAAGCAGACATCGCTTAGGACGTCCACCTCAAAGAGCTGATGCTCCGGGTACTGGAAGACCAGGCCCACCTTGCCGCGGAGCCTGCGCATATCGTAATCCTTGGCGTAAATATCTTCCCCATTGAAATAAATATGTCCCGAGGTGGCCCGCACCAGCCCATTCAGATGCTGGACCAGCGTGGATTTTCCAGAACCGGTGTGCCCGATAAGGCCGATAAACTGGCCGTCCGGGATCTCCAGGTTCACATCCTTCAGCGCGTGGATCTCATAGGCCGTCTCCGGGCTGTAGGTATAGCTGACATGTTCTAATACAATCGACATAAGGCTTCCACCAGTTCCTCTCTCGTCAGAATTCCGTCCGGCAGATCAAGGCCTGCCTTTTTCAGCTCCCAGGCCAAAAGCGTCGCCTGGGGCACATCCAGACGGTAGGATTTCAGCGTCTCCACCTGGGAAAAGATTTCCCGGGGCGTTCCCTGCATGACTACCTTTCCGTCGTCCATCACGAGAACCTTATCTGCGTAAATGACTTCTTCCATATAATGGGTGATCAGGATGACCGTGATATCCTCCACCTGGTTTAAGGCCCGGATCGCCCGGATGACCTCCTTCCGGCCGTTGGGATCCAGCATGGCTGTGGGCTCGTCCAGCACGATGCATTTGGGGTGCATGGCCACGACGCCGGCGATAGCCACCCTCTGCTTCTGGCCGCCAGACAACCTGTTGGGAGAATGGTGCCGGTATTTCAGCATATTGACCGCCTTCAGGCTCTCCTCCACCCGCTGCCAGATCTCCTCAGTGGGCACGCCCATGTTTTCCGGCCCGAAGCCCACGTCTTCTTCCACTATCGAACCGATAATCTGGTTGTCCGGGTTCTGGAACACCATGCCCGCGCTCTGGCGCACGTCCCAGAGGCGGTCTTCGTCGCTGGTATCCATGCCGTTCACCCAGAGCGTGCCCTCGCTTGGCGTAAGAAGGGCGTTGATATGCTTGGCGAGGGTGGACTTTCCGGAGCCATTGTGCCCCAGGATCGCCACGAAGTCGCCCTTTTGCACCTCGAAGCTCACGCCGTCCACCGCCCGGATCGTCTCCTTCTCCCGGCCCTCCTCATCGTATTTTACATAATTGTACGCAAGCCTGTCGGCCTGAATCATATTCTGTCTGTCTTCCATCCGCGTCTCTTCCATCTACATCTCTTCTATCTACGTTTGCTGTCTGTGTTTCCTAATCTGTCTTTCCTAATCTGTCTTTCCTAATCTGCGTCAGCTTATTTTATACTATCTGTACAGGTTTTGCAAGGAAAAAGCGATTGGAAGCGGCGCAAACGGCATGAAAATTTGCGAAATTCACCCATAAGAAACAGGCCCTGCCGGATCCTCCGCCGGATCTCACAGAGCCTGTCTTATCTCATCTATATCTCATCTATATCAAGCGGCTCTTCCGCCGCGTCCTTTTCCCTTCGTGAGGGCTTCATATTCCTTCAGCTTCTGCCGTTCCTCCGGCGTCAGCCGTGTGGGCACCTGGATCTGTATGGTCACATACTGATCTCCATGGACGCTGCCATCCTTCATAGAGACGATTCCCTTGCCCCGCAGACGGATTTTCTTTCCGGACTGCGTTCCGGCCGGAACCTTGCACATCACATTGCCGTAGAGGGTCGGGAAGCTGACCTCCCCGCCAAACACGGCTGTCGTAAACGGGATGTCCGCCGTCGTGTAGACATCCATGCCCTTGCGCTCATAGCCCGCCTTCGGCGCGATATGCACCTTCAGAAGCAGGTCGCCGTTTTCTCCGCCTCCGGCTCCCGGATGGCCCTTGCCCCGCAGGCGGACGCTCTGTCCCTCGTCGATGCCTGCCGGGATATGCACGCTTAAGGACTGCACCCCGCCGCTTCCGTCTGCCGCCTGAATATGCACCATCTTGTCGCAGCCAAAGGCCGCCTCGTCAAAGCCCACGGTGATATCCGCTCGCAGATCCTCGCCCCGGAAGGCAGCGCTTCTCTGCCGGAAGCCGGAGCCTCCAAAGCCGGAGCCTGCATTTCCTCCGAAGCCGCCCTGGAAACCGGAGCCCGCGCCGCCGCTGAAGCCGCTCTGGCCGCCGTGGGCGCCATGAAAGATATTTCCGAAAATATCTCCAAACATATCGTCCATATTGGCGTTTCCATCGAAATGGAATTCACGATAGGTACCGTCGCTGGAACGGTAGCTGCCGGTGCCAAAGCCGCCCTGGCCGAAGCCTCCGCTTCCATAGCCGCCACTTCCGAAACCTCCGTAAAAGCCGGAACCGCCTGCTCCCGCGCCGGAGCTCCTCGCCCCGCCTGTCTCGTCAAAGGCCGCGAAGCCGAACTGATCGTACAATTTCTTCTTTTCCGGGTCGCTTAAGACATTGTAGGCCTCGGTCACTTCTTTAAATTTCTGCTCGGCCGCCTTGTCGCCCGGATTCATGTCCGGATGATACTTTTTCGCCAGCTTCCGGTACGCTTTCTTAATCTCCTTCTCGTCTGCCTGTTTTCCGATACCGAGCACCTCGTAATAATCTCTCTTCATGTATCATCACCTCCTGCCCGGGCGCCGCTGTCCGCGCCTGCTCTTTTCTGCTCTTTCCTGCTTTTCTGCTTTCCAGTCGTCTTCCTGTCTTCTCATTTCAGCAAACGGGGACGCGGGCACCTGCCCGCATCCCCGTTCTCCTGTCCTTTGCACCAAAGGGAGGTTATCCCTCGATGGTAATGTAGCTGTTGTTCTCCACTACGGGCTTTTCTTCCTTCTTCGGCACCGTCACCTTCAGGACGCCGTTCTCGAACTTCGCCTTGATATCCTCCTGCTTCATATCGTCGCCCACATAGAAGCTTCTGCTGCAGGTTCCCGCGTAGCGCTCTCTGCGGATGTAGCTTCCGTTCTCCTGCTTCTCTTCCTTCTTACTGTCGGTGGAAGCGGTGATGGTAAGGTAGCCGTCCTTCAGCTCTGCCTTGACATCCTCTTTCTTCACGCCCGGAAGCTCAATCTCAAGCTCATAAGCGGAAGGCGTATCCTTCACGTCGGTGCGCATCAGATTCACTGCCTGCTTTCCGTAGGTTCTCGTTCCTGTATACGGGAATGCGAAATCATCCATAAAATCATCCAGTAAGCTTTCTCCAAAAATACTCGGCATTAACATAACTCATTCCTCCTTATTTTCTGCGGCTCCTCCGCCGCTTCATCAGCAATTGTCTTCAGGGAACGGTTCAGAAGTGTTCCTCTGGAGTTCCTCTGAAAATCCTTTTTCCCGGACCTCCTTGGTTCCCTTCCTTCGTTCTGAGTATGTTATACCACTCTTGTTAGCACTCGTCAAGTACGAGTGCTAACATTTAATAAATTGTTTAGATTTTTTATATTTGTGTAATTATCATAATATTTTCGCCTTTTACAGCCGCTTCACCGCGTCCATGGCCAGCGCAGAGCGCTCGCACTCCTGGGCGGAGAGGCTTATCTGCCAGCAGAGCGGGCTTCCCTTCATATATTTGGCCGCATAGCTTAAGCCATTGGTACGCTCATTCAGAAACGGCCGGTCTATCTGCTGGGGATCCCCCAAAAGAATGATCTTCGTGCCCTGCCCGGCCCGGGTGATGATTCCCTTGACCTGGTTGGGCGTCATATTCTGGGCTTCGTCAATGATGAGATAGGTCTTCACGATGGAACGCCCCCGGATGAAATTCAGCGCCTCGGTCTGAATCAGCCCCCGCTCGAAAATCTCGCTGACCTTGTCGCCAAGCAGCAGCTCATTCTCATAGCGCTTTCCCTCGTCGGAATCCAGAAGCTGCTCCAGATTGTCGATGACCGGGCGCATAAGCGGCGCGATTTTCTCCTGCTCATCCCCGGGCAGGAAACCGATGTCCTCGTCAAACTGCGCATTGGGACGGCTGATGACAATCCGGCGGTACTCGCCGTTGGGGTTATTATACAGCTTCTCCAGCCCCACCGCCAGGGAATAAAAGGTCTTGGCGGTCCCGGCCATGCCCTTGATGATGACAAGAGGTGCTTTCTCCGCCCCCGTCATCAGGGCCTCCTGGAGAAAATACTGGCCCACATTGCGGGGCGTCACGCCGTAGGGCTTGCTTTTCTTATAGACAAGGGGCACGATACGGCTTCCCTCCACCCGGCCCAGCAGGGTCTTTTTCGACGACTGATCCAGCTTCAGCACCAGAAATTCATTTTCCACGAGCTCCGGCTCGATTCTTTCGCCGTCCGCATCCACCTGGTAGACGGCTTCCAGGGGAACGCCGCTTTTCTTGAATTCCTTTGCCAGCTCCTCCGGAAGGTAGACCTCCGCCCGGCCCGTGTAGAGCGCGTCGTCAGGGCTTACCTGCTCCGTCGTGAAATCCTCCGCCTGAATCCCCAGGATATCTGCCTTGATCCGCAGCACCAGATCCTTGGTCACCAGCACCACCCGGCTCTCCGGGTCCTGATCCTTAAGCCCGCGGCAGACCATCAGGATCCGGTTGTCTGCCTTATCCTCCGGCAGATCCGGCGGCAGCTCCACATGCACGAAGTTTTTCTCCACGCGCAAAAGGCCGCCCTCCCGCAGCCTTGTTCCCGTGAACAGATCGCCGCTTAAGCGCAGCTCCTCCAGCATACGGATGGCAGTGCGGGCGTTCGCTCCCCGCTCCCCTTCCGCTTTTTTCAGCCCATCCAGCTCTTCTAAGACCACCAGAGGCAGAACCACGGTGTGTTCCTCGAAGCAGTGCAGCGCGTAAGGCGCCTGAATCAGCACATTGGTGTCCAGTACATACGTCTTCTTCATAGTACCTCCCCGGATGTTTTTCTTTATGATACCATCCAAGGAGACACTGCTTCTATCACGCTTCTTTAAACTTCCGGTTAAGCCTCTGTAAAGCTCACGACGCAGCGGGCCGGGGCTCTGGAACCGTAAAAGGCTCCAAAGTCCCGGCCCGCTTTCTGGCCTCTACACCTCGGGCGGAACCGTCTCCCGGTCGGGATGCTCGCCGGACCAGCCGATCTGCGGCAGCGTCATCAGCCGGTGCATGTCGTCGTCCTCGATCTGGAAATCAAAGACGTCCAGGTTCTGGCGCATACGCTCGGCGGAGGAAGACTTCGGCAGAGGCAGCACGCCGCACTGCAGGGCGAAGCGGATACAGATCTGCGCTTCGGACACCTGGTATTTTTCAGCCAGCTCCAGAAGCAGCGGCTCCTTTAACACGCGGGCGCGGCCGATGGGGCTCCAGGCCTCCACCTGGATTCCCAGGCGCTGGGAGAAGTCCACGGCGGCCTTCTGGATATAGCCCGGATGGAATTCCAGCTGGTTCACCAAGGGCACGATCCCCGTCCGCTCCATCAGGTTATTCAGGTGATGCGGGAGGAAATTGCTGACGCCGATGGCACGCACCCTTCCCGCCCGGTACAGCTCCTCCAGAGCCTTCCAGGTCTCCACGTCCAGATCCTTCCACTCCGCGTTCAGGTCAAAGGGCCTGGGCCAGTGGATCAGGTAGAGATCCAGGTAATCCGTCCCCAACTTCTTTAAGGACATCTCGAATTCCTCCAGGGCAGCCTCATAGCCCAGCCTGTCCCTCCAGACCTTTGAGGTGATAAAAAATTCCTCTCTGGGGATTCCGCTCTCCCGCACAGCCTTCCCCACCGCTTCCTCATTAAAATAGAAGGCAGCCGTGTCCAAGTGCCGATAGCCCTGGCGGATGGCCTCGCTGATGATCCGCTCATCCTGGCTGTCCGCCGCTTTGTAGGTGCCAAAGCCCACGGCCGGGATCTCCACACCGTTGGCCAATGTAAATGTGTGCCGCATACTCTACTCCTCCTTTATCGTCACAGAATAACTCTGCTGAATCTCATTGTAGCCCACTTCGATTCCCGCAGGGGTATAAAATACAAAATTGTGGTTTTCATCCACCAGATCATTTTTCAGCAGATCCTCCGGGTTCATGACCTGGAGCAGGGACACATCCCCGTTCTTCTTCTCCTGCTCTCCTGCCAGCCTCTGGAACTGCTTTGCCAGCTCCAGATCCATCTCCACAATCTCGTTCTTTGGGATTTCCCTGCCATTTACCAGATCGAAGGTAATACTGTCAATCGACGAGGAACTCTGCCAGAGCCCTTCTGAATTGAGCGTGTAAGGCAGATGCTCCGCCACAATGCTGATCACCTCTTCATCCATATAGGTGACATAGGAGAGGATCTCCATGCCCCCCGAAGCGCCCGCTGCGGCTTCCTCCGCATGAACGCAGCATACCTCCTGGATCCTCGCATTGATTTCCTCCAGGTTCGGGATTCCTGCGCCGGAAAGCTGCGGATACGTATAGTGATAGCGCCCCGTCTCATCCTCCAGACTGAAGGACTCGAATTCCACCTGGTAACTTAAGTCGTCCTGGATGGCATTTACCAGCTGCCTGTAATACGGATCTGAGGCCATCGGCTCATAATCCGGCTCTTCCAGCCAGTAGCGGTAAAAGGGCAGGGACTGTTCCCTGTCAAAGGTCACGGTGATAAAGCCGTCGGGATGGTTGAAGCCCGCCTCCAGCCCTACCGGCGTATAGAAGAGGATTCCCGTCTCCGGATCCATGATTTTCTCCGAAAGGGCGTTCAGATTTGCAAGAAGCACGCTTCCGGCCTCTTCCACCTCTTCCGGCTCCGCGTACGAGAACGTGTCAACCACCTGATCATCCGGATGCTCATAAGCACAGAGCCCCCAGAAGCGCGAGGCCCATCCCGGAGTCATCTCAATCATGTCCTCCGGGGCCAGCGTCCCGCCTGTAGACATGTCAAAGCTGACCGCCGACAAAGAAAAGGGATGGAAATCCTGCCCGGAATAGTAGGCCAGTTCCTTTCCTGCTATACTTAAAATTTCTTCGCTCATGTAGGTCACATAAACCTCCATCCCCCGCAGTTCCCTTTCGTCCCTGCCTGAAAGCAGCTCCAGGATCCCGGCGTTAATCCGCTCTTCCTTTTCCTTATCCTCCATCTCCACCTGGGGCACCGTACACTCCACCTCGCCTCCCTCTGCGTCCGGGACTGGCATCGACTCCCACTGGACCGAGTAGCTGAGATCGTACTCGATCGCATCCGTCAGGCAGCGGTAAAAATCATCCTCCGGCTTTGGCTCGTATGTCAGGGAGGTGACGGCCGGAAGCGCCGGGCGCCCTCCGGCCACGCTGTAATTTCCATACAGCAGTTCAAAAGCCGGATAGCGCTGGGAGCGGATCAGGGAGCCATCCCACAGTTCGTCTGTCTCCAGCTCTTCTTCCCTGTCTTCCCCTCTGTACGGCTCCTGTTTCCCGGGTTTCCCTGCTTTTTCCGCCATCTGTACATACCGTCCCACCGTTCCCAAAAGCGTGCGGATCCCATGAACGCCCAAGGCAGCCGCTGCCACAGACAGCAGGACTGCCAGGCACACGATACGCCCTTTCCCCCTGCCCTTTCCTCCGGGCGTTTTCTGCTTTCCCAGCACGGTATCTACTCTGTTTTCATGCGTCCGGTACCCGCAGCTTTGGCAGTATCCGCCCTCCATCAGCGCCCCGCATTTCGGGCAGAAATCATATTGCTTCTTCTCTGTCTCCACCTGCTTTTCCCTCCCCCTGGGCAAAAATTTTTTTCCTTCTCCTGGTATGGCGGCCTTCCTGGTATCGCACGAATTTTCCTGTTTTTTATAGTGTAGCATATACGCGTTTTTGTTGGAAGACTCTTTGCGGAAAACTATCGCATCAAAATGTTTACAGCACTTTGCTTCCGTTGGCCGGCAGCTTAAAACGGGTGCCCATTATCTCCGCCGCCCGCCTGCTCATCAGCATTCGCTCCATAAAAATCTCAAAATAATCCAACATGGAACAGATTTCGTCATCCAGATTGATATCCAGGTGAATGATCTTCTTTTCCACATTGACCGTCAGTTCCGCGCTTTTCGCCGCGTAATTGACCCGGTCGTGGATGTCGAAGGTGGACATGTCTTTGTTGCGCACCCGATCCCGGCGCACGTCTGTCTTGTCCGCCAGAATCAGCGCCGCAGAGATCGGGTCAAAGGCCGTACCCGTATTCTCGTCATGATTCCCCACGGCGCTCATCACCACCGCCGTCTCCACCGGCCCCATCCCCATGTCCCGCAGGATCTGGAAGGCCAGAATCGCCCCGGAATGGGCATGGTCGTGTCGGTTCACGGCGTTGCCGACATCGTGCATATACCCGGCGATGCGGGCCAGCTCAATCTGCCGCTTCGGATAGCCCAGCTGCTTCAAAATCATTCCCGCCCTGGCCGATACCCTGCCGGCATGTATTTTGGAATGCTCCGTATAGCCCAGCACGCCCAGCATTTCATTGCCCCGGGCGATCAGCTGCTCCACGTATTCATTTTTCATGACATCCTTCACTGTGATTCTTTCCATTCTCTTCCACCTCAAATTTTATTTTATATTAGACTCTATCGGATTCTCCCGCCGTCCGCGCAGAAGCCTTTCCCGCGCCTCTGTCCTTTTTTTACAGCAGTATAAAAATTGTACCCCTCCGACGTAAACTCTATATAAAATTTATGTAAATTCACCGCCAAAAGCCCGCCGAAAAACTTCCACAAAGGTCTTGCAAAATCCTTTTTTTCCTGTAAAATAGAAGAGGTTTCAAGTCAATACCCTTTTTCCGGCCAGAAAAGGCATTTTTCCGGCTTCCGGAAGAAGGATATCAGCTGCAAGGAGTATAAAATGATTAGTGTAAATAACGTAACCTTACGAATCGGAAAGAAAGCCTTGTTTGAGGATGTGAATATTAAATTCACCGAGGGCAACTGCTACGGCCTCATCGGAGCCAACGGAGCCGGGAAATCCACCTTCCTTAAAATTCTCTCCGGAGAACTGGATTCCACCAAGGGCGACGTGGTCATCACGCCGGGCCAGCGCCTCTCCTTCCTGAAGCAGGATCATTTCCAGTATGACGAGTATCCCGTGCTGGACACCGTCATCATGGGGAACGCAAGGCTTTATGAGATTATGAAAGAAAAAGAGGCCATCTACGCAAAGGAGGATTTCTCCGACGAGGACGGCATCCGGGCCAGCGAACTGGAAGCGGAATTCGCCGACATGAACGGCTGGGAGGCGGAGTCTGACGCGGCGACCCTCTTAAACGGCCTTGGCATCGAGACAGAGCTTCATTATACGCTGATGAAGGATCTGCTGGGCGCTCAGAAGGTAAAGGTGCTTCTTGCCCAGGCCCTGTTTGGAAATCCCGACATCCTGCTGCTGGACGAGCCCACGAACCACCTGGATCTGGACGCCATCGCCTGGCTGGAGGAGTTCCTGATCAATTTCCCGAATACCGTCATCGTGGTCTCCCACGACCGCTATTTCCTGAATAAGGTCTGCACCCAGATCGCGGACATCGACTACGGCAAGATTCAGCTCTACGCCGGAAACTATGATTTCTGGTACGAGTCCAGCCAGCTGATGATCCGGCAGATGAAGGAGGCCAACAAGAAGAAGGAGGAGAAGATCAAGGAGCTGCAGGAATTCATCTCCCGTTTCTCCGCCAACGCTTCCAAGTCCCGCCAGGCGACCTCCCGTAAGAAGGCCCTGGAGAAAATCCAGCTGGAAGAGCTGCGTCCCTCCAGCCGCAAATATCCCTACATCGATTTCCGTCCGAACCGCGAGATCGGCAACGAGGTGCTGACCGTAGAGGGCATTTCCAAGACCATCGACGGCGTGAAGGTGCTGGATAACATCTCCTTCATCCTGGGACACGACGACAAGGTCGCCTTCGTGGGCGGCAACGAGTTCGCGAAGACTACCCTGTTCCAGATCCTGGCCGGCGAGATGGAGCCGGACGAGGGCACCTACAAGTGGGGCGTGACCACCAGCCAGGCTTATTTCCCCAAGGACAATTCCCGGGAATTCGACAACGACGATACCATCGTGGACTGGCTGACCCAGTATTCCGAGATCAAGGACGCCACTTATGTGCGCGGCTTCCTGGGCCGTATGCTCTTCGCCGGCGAAGACGGCGTGAAGAAGGTCAAGGTGCTGTCCGGAGGCGAGAAGGTGCGCTGCATGCTTTCCAAGCTGATGATTTCCGGCGCGAACATCCTGATCCTCGACGAACCTACGGACCATCTGGACATGGAGGCCATCACCGCCCTGAATAACGGACTGATCAAGTTCCCGGGCGTGCTTCTGTTCTCCTCCCGTGACCATCAGATCGTGCAGACCACGGCGAACCGCATCATTGAGCTTCTGCCCAACGGCGCTATGATCGATAAGATCACCACCTACGACGAGTACCTGGAGAGCGACGCCATGGCCAGAAAGCGGACCGTCTACACGAAATCCGCCAGCGACGAGGAAGACAACTAAGCATACAGGAGTTGAGATACAGTCATGGACATCCATGAACGAAAAGAAATTACCATTCATCATGTCATGGCGCTCACCGGAGGCTTTTTCGGCATGTACGCCCTGACAATCCGCGGCGGCACCTTCGGCTCCTCGGAGACCTCGAACCTGATTTTTCTGCTGGCGGCCGGCCTGTCCGGCTCGCTGCAGTCCTTTCTGATTCGGCTGGGAGCCCTGGCCTGCTATATCGCCGGAATCGTGTTTGCGACTCTGACGCCGAAAATGATGAAAAAGACGGATTTTCATTACATTTCCATCGGAATCGATATCCTGGCCTGCCTGCTGCTGGCCAGTCTTCCGGAACAGATGGATCCGGTGCTGGCGCTGTACCCGATGTTCTTTGCCACCGCCGTACAGTGGCTGGCCTTCACAGGCGCCGCAGGCTACAACAGCGCCACCATCTTTTCCACGAATAATCTGCGCCAGTGCTTCGCTTCCTTAAGCGAGTACCTGTACGAACACAAGGCGGAGCAGAAACGTAAATGTATCTTTTACGCCGGAACCCTGCTCTGCTTCCACCTGGGCGTTCTCTACTGCTGGGCCTGCCTGCGCTTCTTCGGCGTACAGAGCATGTACGCCTGCCTGCCGCTTCTGGCAGCGCCGCTGGTCATGATGTCTCTGCGTGAGGAACGCCATCCGGTTATCTTTAAATTAGGAGGAATCTGAATATGTTATATAAGACAAAGGGAACCTGCTCCGTAGGAATCGTCGTAGATCTGGAGCCGGACCACACCATCCAGAAGGTAGAATTCATCGGAGGCTGCTCCGGCAACACCCAGGGCGTGGCGTCCCTGGTGCAGGGCATGAAGGCGGAGGACGCCATCGCAAGGCTGAAGGGCATCCGCTGCGGCAGCAAGGCGACCTCCTGCCCCGACCAGCTGTCCAGAGCGCTGGAGGAGGCCATGAAGGAGACGGCATAGCATTATTGGAAAAAATATTGTATATGTCCAAAGGCAGCTTGTGCTCAAACATAGAGGTATGAAAAGAAGGGGCATGCCGCATGAGGAGCAGTTCACTTCCTCATGCGACAGCCCCTTCTCTGCTGGTTCGTTTCCTTCTGTCTGGCCGCCCTACACCCAGGCCGCCTTCCGGGCCTTCTCCCAGCGCTCCTGCTGCGCCTCGTACCGCTCATTCAGCCAGGCGACCGCCTGTTCGAAGCCCTCGCCTGTAAACGGAAAATCGCGAAACTGCTTTTCTTCCTCCGCCGTCTTCTCGAAGCAGAAGGGCTCCGGATAAATCACAGCCTCCAGAAGCTTCTCCTCCCCTTCCTCCTTCTTGCGGAGGCGGTAGCGCATTCCCTGGAAGCTTCCCGTGTAAATTCCTTTATTCACATAGGGCAGGCCCGCCTGCCCGTGCAGATCAATCATACTGCTCCTCCATGGGGTGCCTTTTTCTGACCACCTCAAAGGCCTCCTCCGCCACCGCGGCGGTCTCCGCGATATCCGCGTCCGTCAGGGAAGCGTTCAGGAAATGGTTGTGATGGTTCGTAAAGAAGATTCCCCTCTTTACGCACTCCGCCACCCATTCCTGGTGGAGGGCAAGCGTCGGATCGTCCGCGATCCGCAGGTAGAACAGAGAGGGCATCCCGGTCACGCGCAGATCGAAGCCGAATTTCTCCGCCGCTGCGATCAGGGCCTCCTTCACCTTCGTTCCCTTTTCATTCAGCAGGTTCGCGATGTCCAGCCTCTTCATCTTCTCAATGCAGGCGATGCCCGCCGCGAAAGGCACGGCGCTCATCCAGTAGCTTCCCGTGTAGGAGATGCCGCTGACCGTATTTTTCAGGAAATCCTTTCCGCAGAGGGCAGACACGTTGTAGCCGTTGGCCAGGGCCTTGCAGAAACAGATGAGATCCGCCTCGAAACCGAAATAATGGTCGGATCCCGCGATATCCATACGGAAGCCCGCCCGCACATCATCGATAATCAGCACCGCGTCCTTTTCCGTGCAGAGTTTCCGCACCTTCTGCCAGAAGCCCTCCGCGGGCATCTCGTTGTCCGCGAAATTGCCGTGCATATAGGGCTGGGAAATCACCGCCGCGATCTCATCCTTATTTTCCTCAAAGGCGCGCTCCAGAGCCTCGTAATCATTCCAGTCCACGTAGATATTATTGCAGACGTCTTCCTCCAGGACGCCCGCGTAGTCCAGCTTCTGGGTCCAGGGCGCGACGCCGTGGTAGTATCCCTTAAAGAACACGATTTTCTTTTTATGGGTATAGGCTCTCGCCGTCATGACCGCCAGCGTCGTCACATCGCCGCCGTTCTTGGCGAAGAACGCCCAGTCCGCCGAATGCACCGTGTCCACCAGAAGCTCCGCGAAATCGATCATCTTCGTGGAGGGCGAGGTCATGCAGTTGCCGCGCTCCATCTGAGCCCTGGCCGCCGCGTCCACGTCCGGGTCACAGTAGCCCAGCACATTGGGGCCATACGCGCACATATAGTCGATAAACCGGTTGCCATCCACGTCCCAGAGGTAGCTTCCCTTCGCCCGCTCTCCAAACAGGGGAAACGCGTTCACCGGGATAAAGCAGCCCTCCGCCGGCCCCAGATGGCCGTACACGCCCGAAGGAATCACCTTCACGGCCCGCGCGAAGGCCTCTCTGCTCTTTGTATAGGTATTCAGCTCTCTCATATTCTTCTACGCTCCTCCTCTATATCCATCCGTCCTGCCGTCTTCCTGCCGTCCCATCCTCTGCCTGCGCTGGCGTCGGTGTACAAGGGGCAATACGCCCTTCGTACACCGACGCTATGCCAGGTACAGGGCCACCCGATCCAGAATCCGGTTCATGTTGTCAATCATGGAAATCATGCCGCCCATGCGGATATCTCCCGTGCCCACACAGGCCAGGGAATTCACGCGCCCGTCGAACAGATCCCGGGCGATCTGCAGGCTGCCAAACTCCATCTGGGCGTCCGGGGCCTTCGGCGCCTTCTTGACTGTCCGCAGCCGGTGGTCCTTCACGCAGACTGCGGCCACAGGGCCGCCCGCGATGGCCACCCGGATAATGCCGTCCTTCATATAAGAGGCGCTGGTCCGGCTCACCTGATCATGGTTTCCGATCTGGCTGATGGCCGACACAATCGTATAGAACATCAGCGCCGTACTCTTTTCAAAAAATTCCGGATCCTTCAGATCCTCCTCTGACGCCCGCAGATAGCGGGTCAGAATATCCGTAAGCTTCGTAAAATCCTTCAGCAGGAACCGGATCTTCGTAAAGCCCTTCGACGGAATCGGCGTCACCGTACCGTCAATCATGCCGTTGAACTTCGCAGGGCTGGAGAAAGGCAGCTTAATATCGCAGCGCTCCACCCCGCTTTTCAGCGTGCAGGTCCCATGGTCGAAGCAAAGCGCAGCCGCCGGGCCGCCCGCCACCGCGAAGCCTACACTGATTTTCTTATCCGCAATCAGGGCCTTGGCCTCCTCGTCCATCTGAACCAGATTCTCCAGCGCGCCCAGCACCGCGTAGAGATTGATATAAGCCATGGTGGTCTCGTCTGTATTATGCCGTTGTATCATCGTCTTTTTTCCTTTCCCTTCTTTTCTCTTCCGCCTCCGCTCCGGCGCGCATGGCGTCAAAGCATTTCTCCAGATAGATTTTATAGGAGACGGCAATAATAGCGCTTCGCAGAAGCAGCTTCTCGTCGCTCGAATCCTTTCCTATCTCCTCCGGCTTCTCCTTCAGCGCGAACACGAAGGCCAGAATATTCTCCAGCTCCTCACAGAAATAATTGTAGGCCCGCTCAGCCGGATAGGTCTCTCTCTGGATACCGAGAAAATATTTCAAATCGTCCAGGCTCAGCACACTCTTCATCACCGCGATAAAGAACAGATCCGCAATCTGCTCCCGTCCATACTGCTTCTTCCTGGGGCTTTCAATCAGCCGTTTCTTCACATAGTTGGAGATCATGGAGGCCGTCATGCCATTCTCCATCAGGCCCCCCAGGTATTCGGAAAGATACTTCGCCGTCTGTTCCAGGTAAAGCCCCACCTCCGGAATCTCCCGGTAACGGGGAAGCCGGAAGCTGCGGACTGCAGAAGCCGCCTGTTCCCTGCATTCATCTGTCATTCTTCCACCTCATTCTGCCGCCCGGCCAGCTGCCGGACGACGTAAAAAGTATAGCATCAATTCTCCTGAAATTCAATTCTGGAATTACCCTCGATTGACAAGGACACACACGCCTCTTGTCAATTGAGGGTATTGACTTTTTATAGAATATATAGTACCATGTTATCGGTTTTTGAAAAACTGATGATAAAATATCAAAATCAAGATCTGGCAGGCGGAGCCTGTCGATATCGAGGTGGCAATATGAATTTTAAGATTGTAACAGATTCTTCTTCCAACATTTTTTCCATGGAGGACGCCAGCTTTTCCAGCGTGCCTCTGAAGATCATCACCGACCAGAAGGAATTCGTGGATGATCCGCAGCTGAACTTGGAGGAAATGCTCTCCTATCTCGCCTCCTACAAGGGACGCTCCGGCACCTCCTGCCCTAATATTCAGGAGTGGCTGGACGCCTTCGGAGACGCCGACGGCGTATTTGCCCTGACCATCACCAGCAGCCTTTCCGGCTGCTATAACGCGGCGGTCCAGGCCAAGGAGCATTATGAGGCGGAGCATCCGGGACGCCGGGTCTGCTGTCTGGACAGCCTGTCCGCCGGCCCTGAGCTGGTCGTGATCGCGGAGAAGCTGCGGGAGCTCATCAAGGCCGGCAAAGCCTTTGATGAGATTGAAGCAGAGATCCGCAGCTATATGAAGAGGACCCGCCTGATTTTCACTCTGGAAAGCCTGAACAACATGGCGCAGAACGGCCGTGTATCCCCCCTGGTCGCCAAAGCCTGCGGCCTGCTGGGCATCCGCATCGTAGGCCAGGCCAGCAGCGAGGGCACCCTGCAGCCGCTCCACAAGAGCCGCGGTACAGCCAAAGCCCTGAAAATCATGCTCTCGGAGATGAAAAAGAACGGATACCAGGGCGGAAAGGTGCGGATCGTCCACTGTCAGAACGAAGCTGCCGCGCAGGAATTCCGGAAGCTCATCCTGGGAGAATTTCCGGAGGGCGACGTCACCGTAGGACCGATGACGGCTCTGTGCAGCTTCTACGCGGAAGCAGGCGGCCTTATGATCGGATACGAGAGCCAAACCTGATGCTGATTTCCCCCGACGACAGTGCTTCCCTGCTTCCGTCTTCATAGCGGACCAGCAGGCGGCACTGTCCGTCTACATCTTCCGCAAACGCTCTCCTTTTGCCGGAAGGCGACAATATAAGAATCTCTTTTCCTGTCACCAGGCTTCTATCCCGGTATTTTTCCACATAATCCCCACTTTCCCGCGCGGCATAATACTCCGCGAACCGGTTTAGGAAAGCTGCCGCCAGGGCATTTTTTCCGTCATCGCACCTGCGGCTGAACACCGCCCCAGCAATCTCCCCGATCTCCTCCGGAAAACCGCCCTCCGGCGCGTATGCGTTGATACCTATACCCAGCACAATAAAATCAATCCGGTTATTCTCCATGCTGAGGGCCGCTTCCGTAAGAATTCCGCTGACCTTGCGCCCCTCCATATAAATATCATTCACCCACTTGATTCCTGCCTGTTTCCCAGAAACTTCTTCTATGGCTTCACATGCCGCCACGGCAGCCATCGTCGTGACGCTCACCGCCTGATCGGGGGATAAATTCGCAGGGCGGAGCAAAAGGCTCATATAAATCCCTGTATCTGCCGGAGAATAAAAGCTTCGTCCCAGCCGCCCCCGGCCTTTCGTCTGCCGGCCAGCCACAACGACCCTGCCCTCCGGACTTCCCGCAGATGCCTGCTCCCGCAAAAGGGCATTTGTCGATTCCGCCTCCTCCAGCACCAGCAGGTCGCGGAATGCGCAGGCAGGATTCAAATATTTTCGGATTCCCTGGGCAGACAGGATGTCCGTCTCCGCAGAAAGACAGTACCCTTTATTGGGCGCCGCGTCTATCTCATAGCCCTCATCCCGCAAAGTCTTCACCGCCTTCCACACAGCCGCGCGGGACACGGACAGCCGCGCCGCGATCTCTTCCCCTGAAAAATAAGTTCCTCTGTTTTCCTCAAATAACGCGAGTACACTTTCCTTTGTACCTGTATGTCTCATTCTTCCTCCGCATCTTAGTTTTAGCTTTCTTGCTGAAAAGGTCAGACTGCCTGTTGATTCTGCTGTCCTAAGACCAGCATACACTACCTTCATTATGAGTTCAATAAATTTCGGCAGTTATTTTTAACCGAATTTCTTTTGAAGTAACAAATTATGACATTTCCGAGCTTGGGCTTTCCGCAGAAGCCGCACGAAACCTCTATACGGGACGGGTAAATCCAGAGGTAATAAGCCGTTTATTGGAAAACCGCCGCTTTGCCCAGCTTACCAACATGATTGCCCTGTATTTTGATGAAACCATGGCCTCCGGCTTTGCGGCACAGAACCAGATTCTCCAGTCACTAAGTTCCATGCTCTTAGCGGCAGGTGAAGTGCTATGAAAGGAACAGCCGGACATCCGAAAGGCCTCGCAGCAGGCGGCACAGACGGTTGCCCTGAATAAAGTTCCGGTCTATCAGTCTGATCTGACCAATATTCAAAACCAATTTATGGCGGTTCTTCGGGAAATTAAAAAAGACATGGTCTCCGAGAAGGGGACTTCTCAGAATATGACCAAAGAGCTTACCGAGCAGATGTTTTCAGAATTGACAAAGGGGCAGGATCTCCGGCATCCGTCCGTTTCCCCGGAGCAGCTTGCCGCCATGGTTGTGCAGCCAATCTCCCAGATGGGGCTGGCAGAAGAAGGAACATTATCAGAACTACAGCGGGCTCTGCTTCATATGATGGAAAATATGCAGCAGAGGCAAAATGGTGAGAAGGATGGACAATGAACGTCTCTGTGTTCTGGCACAGAAAGGAGATATTCGGGCACAGGAGCAACTGGTGCAGAACAATCTGGGGTATATTCGGAAAACTGCAAATGAATTGTACACCAGCGTTGGTCTCGGGAACAGTGAGCTAGGTATTGACCACGATGACCTGATCCAAGAGGGGAGTGTCGGCCTGCTTCGGGCAATCTCCCTTTATGATTCTGCAAAAAAAATAAAGTTCCTGACCTATGCGGGGCCAGCAATCCGAAACGCCATGATGGATTTGATTTCCTCGGCTTTTGCGGCTTTTGAACAGCGGATGCAGTCTGGCAAAGACGGTATCCCCATGGAAAGAATCAATCTGGATGATCTGCTTCCCGGTGAGGATTCCATGCAGCGTTCTGACCTGATTGCCGACCCCTATGCGTCAGAGCCGGAACAGATGATGGTAGAAGAAGAAAACCGGAAGGAACTGTATGAAGGACTGCGGCGTATCTCAAAACGGGAACAGGTTTATCTGATCTATCGTTTTGGTTTTGAGGACGATATGGAACATCCTTTGGTGGGAACCGCTCTGCACTTCCATCTCAGTGAGAGCCGGGCAAGGTCAACCGAAGCGTTGGCGCTGGACAACCTCTGGCTGGAACTGCCGTGGTGGTATTAGTGCGTTTCGCTGGGTTGGAACGGTGGCTTTGATATACCTCTGCTTCCTTTTCCGGTCAGGCGGATTTTGCTTTTGGGCAAATCCTGATTTCGCCCATAGCCGCACAAAATCCGCCTGTCCTACTACCGCCGAAAAGTGTCTGTTAACCGCAATCTGATTGCACAACAGATGACGAGGCCAGCCCCTTTCCAGCGTCAGCCGGAAGCAAAGGTATAACACACTAGACTTTCCAAGGAAAGTCGTGTGCCACGAAACCACCGGTTTCTTTGGATTCTTCCAGTCAAAGGGGAACGCAATCCCCTCTG
>CALWBB010000002.1 GCA_944375885.1 uncultured Merdimonas sp. | reverse complement strand
TTTTCGTCTATGTGGACTGCAAGCATGAGACGGAGACTTCGGATCTCATCCGCCAGGCCTGGGCGGACGGCAAAAGGACGGCTGTGCCTAAGGTGCTGGGCCAGGAGATGAAGTTCTTCTATATTACTTCCCTGGAAGAAGATCTGGAGGACGGGTATTTCGGCATCCGGGAGCCCTATGAGAAGAACCCGGCAGATGGGGCGGCGGACGCCCCGGGAAGCCTGATGTTCATGCCGGGGGTGGCCTTTGATGAGAGCCGGCACCGGATCGGCTATGGCGGGGGCTTTTACGACCGGTACCTTACGGCCCATCCGGGGCTTAGGACGGTGGCCCTGGCCTTTGAGTTCCAGGTAAAGCCGGAGGTTCCCTTTGAGGAGTTTGACATCCGGCCAGGAAAAATTGTGACGGAGAGACGGGTAATTTAATAAAAATACAGCGCGGGCATCGGAGATGTCCTGCGGGACAGGAGGGCACAGCATATGACGTTAGAGCAGATTGGCCAGAGGGCAAAGGAAGCGGAGCCTGCGCTCCGGGTCATGGATCGAAGAGCAAAGGATCAGGTGCTTCTGCGCGCGGCAGAGTGTCTGGTGCAGAATACAGAAATGATCCGGAAGGCCAATGAGGCCGATATGGAGAACGGAAGAAAGCGCGGCATGAAGGAGAGCCTTCTGGACCGCCTGCAGCTGACTGCGGAGCGGATCGAGGGCATGGCGGAGGGCCTTCGCCAGATCGCAAAGCTTCCGGATCCGGTGGGCGAGGTCATCGCTGACTGGACGCCGGAAAACGGCCTTCATATCAGGCGGATGCGGGTGCCCTTGGGCGTCATCGGCATCATCTATGAGGCCAGGCCCAATGTGACGGCAGACGCCTTCGGCCTCTGCTTCAAGACCGGAAATCCCGTAGTCTTAAGGGGAGGAAGCGACGCCATCCATTCCAATCTGGCCATCGTGGAGGTGCTGCAGAAGGCGCTGACGGACTGCGGCTGCTCAGCTTACGCCATCCAGCTTCTTGAGGACACCAGCCGGGAGACGGCGGCGGAATTTATGAAGCTGAACCGCTACATAGACGTGCTGATTCCCAGAGGAAGCGCGGGGCTCATCGCCACCGTGGTGAACCAGAGCACGATCCCGGTCATCGAGACGGGTTCCGGAAACTGCCACGTCTATGTGGATGAGGACGCGGATCTTTCCATGGCGGTGAATATTGTATACAATGCGAAGACCCAGCGCATCGGCGTCTGCAATGCCTGCGAGTCCCTAGTGGTGCACCGGAAAGTGAAGGACGCCTTCCTGCCCATGCTGGCGGCGAAGCTTTCTGAAAAACAGGTAGAGCTGCGGGGCGACGAGGCGGCCAGGGAGGCGGTTCCCTCCATGGCGGCGGCCACAGAAGAGGACTGGGGCGCCGAGTACCTGGACTATATCCTTTCTGTAAAAACGGTGGACAGCGTGGATGAGGCCATCGCCCATATCAACCGGTACAACACGGGGCACTCCGAGGCGATCGTCACGGAAAACCAGGAACACGCGGAGAAATTCCTGCGTGAGGTCGACGCGGCTGCCGTCTATGTGAACGCGTCTACCCGCTTCACAGACGGTTTTGAGTTTGGCTTCGGGGCGGAGATCGGCATCAGCACCCAGAAGCTCCACGCGAGAGGCCCCATGGGTCTGGAAGCCCTCACCTCCTACAAATACGAGATTACCGGAAACGGACAGACAAGGGGGTAGCGCATGAGAGTCATAGCGGGAACAGCCCGGAGCATGCCTTTAAAATGCATCGACGGGCTTGAGACCAGGCCGACCACGGATCGGATCAAGGAGACCTTGTTCAATATTCTGCAGATGGAGATTCCAGGCTGCCGGTTTCTGGATCTCTTTGCGGGCAGCGGGGCCATCGGCATCGAGGCCTTAAGCCGGGGGGCAGAGTATGCGGCCTTTGCGGAAAATAATAAAAAAGCTTACGAGTGCGTCGTGGATAACCTGGCGTTTACGAAGCTTGCGGATCGTTCCAGGGTATTCTTTATGGATGCCCTGGGCGCGCTGCGGGTGATGGAGGGTGACGAACCCTTTGATCTGATTTTTTTGGATCCGCCCTACGGCAAAGGGCTGGAGGAGGATGTCCTGGCTTATCTGGAGCAGTCATCCCTGGCAGATGAAGATACCACGATTGTTCTGGAGACCGATCTGAAGGGGGACATGCGCTGGATTTCCGATTACGGGTTTTCAGTCAGGAAAGAAAAACGATATAAGACAAACAGGCACCTTTTTATAGAGCGCACGAGGGAGACGAATGATTAGAGCGATATATGCGGGAAGCTTCGATCCGGTGACCAACGGACACCTGGACGTGATCGTCCGCGCGTCCCGGATTGTGGACGAGCTGGTGGTCGGGGTTTTGCACAACCGGGCAAAATCTCCGTTGTTTTCTGTGGAAGAACGTGTTAAGATGTTAAAAGAAGTGACGAAGGAATATCCAAATATCAAGATCTGTTCCTTCACAGGGCTTCTTGTGGAATTTGCGAAAGAATGCGAGGCTCATATTATTGTGAGAGGCCTTAGGGCTATCACGGACTTTGACTATGAGCTCCAGATGGCCCAGACTAACCGGATTATGAGTCCGGATCTGGACACGCTGTTTCTGACGACCAGCCTGGAGTATGCGTATTTAAGCTCCACGACAGTCAAGGAAGTGGCCGCCTTTGGAGGCGATATATCCGCCTTTGTACCAGCCTACGTGGAAGAGAAAATCCGGGAAAGGATGCATGAGCTTTACGGGGTATAGGACCTGCGCCGCCGAAAGTTTACGGGAAAGCAGGAATGAGCAGGGAAAGGAGAACGGGCATGAGCAGCAAGATTGAACAGATCATCGAAGAGATTGAGGAGTACATCGATGGCTGTAAGCCGCAGACATTATCGAAGACGAATATTATTGTAAATAAAGAGGAGATCGAGGAGCTGCTCCGGGAGCTGCGTCTTAAGACTCCTGAGGAGATCAAGCGCTACCAGAAGGTTCTGGCGAACCGTGACGCCATTCTGGCAGACGCGCAGGCAAAGGCAGACGCGATTATCAAGGAGGCCAATATACATACGACCGAATTGATAAACGAGCATGAGATTATGCAGCAGGCCTACGTGCAGGCCAACGAGATTATGGCGGCGGCGGAGGCTGAGGCGCAGAAGCGCCTGGACGCGGCGACCATGGAGGCGAATAATTTCCGGGCCCAGGCTATGGAATATACGAAGGATATGCTGGGAAATCTTCAGAACCTGGTGCGTCAGGCTATGGACGGGCATGCTGCCCGTTATGAGGCGATGATGAATTCCCTGAATAATTTCAGCGACATTCTGGCCAGCAACCGGGCCGAGCTGGAACAGGAGCCGGTGCTTCGGGAAGGCCATGGGGAGGAGCTTGAGGAGTAAGGAAGCTTTTCATAACAGGAGAGTGGCCAGAAGCAAGGCGCAGGCCGCAGTGGAAAGGGCGGTCAGAAGCTTTGCCCCAAGGTAACGGGCAAGGGAAAGCCCGCTTCCGTCGATCATGCCCTGGGTCTGGGCCAGCCCGCAGAGACCGCCGAAGGAGGCGGTTCCCAGGATTAAGGCAAAGGAAAGGCGCGGCGGCAGGGTGCAGGCAGCTGTCAGGGAGATTCCATTCGTAATCTCCAGGAATCCTGTGAGCGCGCAGGTCAGGGCAGGAGAGAGACAAGGAAGGCTTTTTGAAAGCTCTGCCAGCAGGGAAAAGAGGATGATATAGCAGCCAAGCTTCAGAATACTTTCCAGTCCGTTCATGATACAGGCATCTGCGATTTTGAAGCTGATTTGAGATCCGGATGTCTTTTTTTCTGCCGGCAGGGAGGAAAAGGAGCGGCCGCGGCGGGTGGAAAGCCCGAACAGGAGCGGGACGCCGAAGGCCAGAAGGAGGGCTGGCCCTGTAAGCGAAGGCCGTCCCAGGCTTTTTGTCACGCAGAAGCCTATGAGAAAGGCAGGGCTTACGTTGTTGCAAAACCCCAGGAGATAGTCTCCCTCTTCGGCAGAAATGTGCCGGGTCCGCACAAGCTCCCCGGTGATCCGGGCGCCTGTGGGGAAACCGCAGAGAAAGCCAGACACCAGGCAGAAGCATCCCTCCCTCGAGCAGCCAAAGATCCGGTGAAGGATCGGATAAAGGAGGCCCATCAAAGAGGAGACGCCGTCCAGGGCGATGAGCAGGGAGGAGAGGATAAAGAAGGGCAGAAGGACAGGCACCAGGGTGTGGAACCAGAGCAGAAGCCCGGCTGCGGAGGCTTCCGAGGCGCGGACGGGATCAAGAAGCAGAAAGGCGAGCAGGAGCACAGTGGCGGCGACGGCGCCTGCTTTTTTCAGGATTTGCGGTTTGGGGACAGGACTGTTCAGACGACTTTTCATAGAACTACTATATGACAAGGAGGAGGCATATTATGAGAAAACTGGAGGGGCTCAGGCCGGAAAAAGTATTCCGGTATTTTGAAGATATCAGCGCGATTCCAAGAGGCTCCGGAAAGGAGGAGGCGGTAAGCCAGTACTGTCTGGATTTCGCCAGGGAGCGGGGGCTTGCGGCCTGGAGGGATGAGCACAACAACGTGGTTATCACAAAGCCTGCCGTAAAGGGCTATGAAGCTGTGCCGGGCATGATTCTCCAGGGGCATCTTGACATGGTCTGGGAGAAGGACGAGGACTGTGAAAAGGATTTCGAGAAGGAGGGCATCGACCTGGTGGTGGATGGGGACTTCGTCCGGGCAGAGGGTACGACCCTGGGCGGAGACGACGGGATCGCCGTGGCGATGATGCTGGCCATCCTGGATGATGAAAACATCGTCCATCCCCGGCTGGAATGCGTGTTCACGACGGAGGAGGAGACTGGCCTTTACGGGGCGGAGGCGCTTGACTGTTCCCGCCTGACCGGAAGAAGAATGATCAACATCGATTCCCGCCGGGAAGGGGTCTTTACCGTAAGCTGCGCCGGGGGCGTGGGCTGCGGCTGTATGCTGCCTCTTACCTGGGAGGAGATCGAGGAAAATTCCTGCACGCTCTGGGTGGAGGGTTTAAAGGGCGGCCATTCGGGCTCTGACATCCACAGAGAGCTGGGCAATTCCAATATGCTGATGGGTCGTCTGCTGTACAGACTGGCGGAAAGGCTGGATTTCCGGCTTGGCGAGACGGCCGGAGGAATGGCAGACAACGCGATTCCCCACAGCACCCATGCGGTGATCTATGTGCCAGAGGCGGAAGAGGAAAAGCTTGCAGGGCTCATCCAGGAGATGGACGCCATTTATAAAAAGGAATACGCGGCAAGCGATCCGGGCGTGGCCGTCCGCCTGGAGCGGAATGGCCGCAGGAAGGGGCGCGCGCTGGATCGAGAGAGCGCCAGGCGCTTCCTGCTTCTTTTGCACAGCGTGCCAAACGGCGTGATCCGTAACAGCATGGACATCAAAGGACTGGTGCAGACCTCCCTGAACTTAGGCATCCTTCGTATGGATGAGAAGGAAGCGCTGCTGGTGTTTGGCATCCGAAGCTCCCTGGATTCCGAAAAAGAAGAGCTGGGAGAAAGGCTTCGCCATCTGACCGAATTCTTAGGCGGATCCTGCGTCCTGGAGGGGGATTATCCGGGCTGGGAGTACCTGCAGGACTCATCCCTCCGGGAGGCCATGGTTTCCATCTATGAGCGGATGTACGGGAAAAGACCTACGGTGCTGTCCATCCACGCAGGGCTGGAATGCGGCTTTTTCAGCGGAAAGATCAAGGGGCTGGACTGTGTTTCCATCGGGCCCGATCAGTATGATCTTCACACGCCCCGGGAGCGCCTGAGCATTTCTTCCACGGAACGGGTCTATAAATTCATCCTGGAGGTTCTAAAAGAGCAAAAGCCCGCATAGAATAACAGACAGAGAACAAGAGGCTTAAGGGTCTTTGAAATGCAAAGGGCCTTATCTGCCGGCAGAGGTGTCCATGCGGCTTTCGACTGCTTCCTGCGTGTTACTGCTGATATGCGCCTGTCTTTTCATCCATCTGGAGCTGTCCTGGCTTTCGGAGCACAGCTCTTACGGGGAAGAGGCGGAGGAGCTTCAGGCCTCTGAGAAGGCGCGGGAATACTATGAGCTGTACGAGAATATCTGGAAGGATCTTGTGTATTTTCCGGTACCAAAGTCCACGCAGGACGAGGAGGCGGATGTCTCCTTTGAGAACAGCTGGCTGTTCGAGCGTACCTATGGCGGCTCCTACGGGCATGAGGGAACGGATCTGATGCCCTCCGTGGAGAAAAGCGGCTATTACCCGGTGGTCAGCATATCCGACGGCGTGGTGGAGAATATCGGCTGGCTGGAAAAGGGCGGCTGGAGGATCGGGATCCGGAGCGTCCACGACGTCTATTTCTATTATGCCCATCTGTCCTCCTACGCGGAAGAATTTAAGAAGGGGGACGTCGTCCGGGCCGGGCAGCTGCTGGGCTATATGGGCGATACCGGCTACGGGAAGGAAGAAGGCACCACGGGCCAGTTCCCCGTGCACCTGCATGTGGGAATCTACGTGAGAAACGAAGAGATACCAGAGCTGGCGGTCAACCCCTACTGGTTTCTGAAATACCTGGAGCAGCATAAGCTGGAATGTTCCTTTTCCTGAACAGGAAGGCGGCTGCGGAGGCGAAAAGGAGAGGTTTTATGGAGATACAACTTTGGCGGGAAATTCTGAATCCCTATGAGCTTGCCGTCAGGGAGATTATGACAAAATTCAATCATCTGATCAAGGAGCACCGGGACCGGGGCCTGTATTCTCCCATCGAGCAGGTGGAGGGACGGGTGAAGACCATCTCCAGTATCCTGGAGAAGTGCCAGAAGAAGAAGATCGATCTGGAGGACATCGAGGAACGGATCTATGATTTGGCAGGCGTGCGTGTCATCTGCCAGTTCGTGGAGGATATCGACAAGGTGGTGGAGCTTGTCCGGAACCGGAAGGATATGGAGATCAAGCAGGAGCGGGACTATATCCGTCAGATGAAGAGCAGCGGCTACCGCAGCTACCATATGATCATTTACTATACGGTCGATACCCTGGACGGCCCGAAAAAGCTCCAGGTGGAGCTCCAGATCCGGACCATGGCCATGAATTTCTGGGCCACTGTGGAGCATTCCCTGCAGTACAAGTATAAGAGAAACATCCCGGACCACATCAAGGAACGGCTTTTGAACGCGGCGGACGCCATCATCGTCCTGGACAACGAGATGTCCAGCGTGCGAAGCGAGATCATGGACGCACAGATTTCCTTCCAGATCCAGGCGAATATCGTGGCGGATATTCTGAACAATATCCAGAACCTGTACAAGGTGGCAAACAAGCGGGAAATTCTAAAGATCCAGGATGAATTTTACCGGATTTACGCGATGAACGATATCGACCAGCTGGAGCGCTTCGACAAGCAGCTCGACATGATCGCCGAGGGCTACCGGGCGCAGGCGCTGGCTATGGATATGGAGGACTAATGGATCTGCCAGAGAGATTTACAGAAGAGATGAAGAGGCTTCTGGGCGGAGAGTATTCCGCCTGGCTTGAAAGCTTTCAGACGGGCGGGCAGGATGAGGAGGGGATTTCTGGGGAAGGGCGCCCGGAAGCGGACGATGCTTTCCGGGGTCTGCGGGTGAATACGTGGAAGCTAAGCCCGCAGGAGTTCCTGGGGCGCGCCCCCTTTTCCCTGCGGCCGGTTCCCTGGACGGAAAACGGCTTCTATCTGGAGGGAGGAGGGAGGGCTTCCCGGCACCCATACTACGCGGCGGGGCTTTATTACCTGCAGGAGCCAAGCGCCATGGTTCCGGCGGCTGCTCTTCCCATCGAACGGGGCGACCGGGTGCTGGATCTCTGCGCGGCTCCCGGAGGGAAGGCCACGGAGCTTGCGGCCAGGCTTGCGGGCACAGGGCTTCTTGTGGCGAACGATCTCAGCAATTCCAGGGCAAAGGCCCTCTTAAAAAATCTGGAGCTGTTCGGCGCGGAAAATATTCTGGTGACCAGTGAAAGCCCGGAGCGGCTTGCCCGCTATTTCGAGGGCTTTTTCGACAAAATCCTCATCGACGCCCCCTGCTCCGGAGAGGGGATGTTCCGAAAGAACCCTTCCATGACGCGGGACTGGGAGGAGAAGGGGCCGGATTATTACGCGCGGATCCAAAAAGAAATCACGGCACAGGCGGCAAGGCTTCTTCGGCCCGGCGGCCTGCTTTTGTACTCCACCTGCACCTTTTCCGTAAAGGAAAATGAAGAGACGGTTCTTTCGCTTCTTCGGACAGCGCCGGGCTTTCGCGTGCTGCCCCTTGCCCTGCCCGATGCGGCAAAGCATTACGGCTTCGCGCCGGGAAGGCCGGATCTGATCTCCAGGGAAGCGGCGGGGGAGGGGCTTACGGAGGAAGAGCGGACAGGCCTTACCCTGGCGGCAAGGCTCTATCCCCACCGCGTAGAAGGCGAGGGGCATTTTGCGGCCCTGCTGCAGAAAAAGGGGACGGAGGCAGAAAAAGCTGCAGAGAATCCGGAAAAGCTTCGGAATGACGGAGGCGGTAGAAAGGGCCGGGCAGCCGGACATGCGCAGGCAGAGAAGGCTCTTTCGGAGGGCTTCCGGGAATTTGAAAAATCCTTAATAAAGCCCCTGGAGGAAGACCGGATCCGCTGCTATGACGGGAGGCTCTATTACCTGCCGGAGGCGCTTTTGTCCCGCAATATCCGGGGGCTCCGATTTCTTCGGACTGGCCTGTATCTGGGAGAGGAAAAGGGAAACCGCTTTGAGCCAAGCCAGGCCCTTGCCATGGCCCTGAAAAAAGAAGACTTTGACGGGACGATCGATTTTCCTTCGGAGGATGAGCGGGCAATCCGCTACCTGAAGGGCGAGACCCTGGATGTGGAAGACCTGGCGGATGCAAGTGGAAAGGGCTGGCGTCTGGTCTGCGTGGACGGCTTTCCGCTGGGCTGGGGAAAATTGGCGGGCGGAAGACTGAAGAACAAGTATTATCCCGGCTGGAGGTGGTAAGAGGATGCGTCTGGACAAATATCTCTGCGAGGCGGGCCTTGGCACCCGCTCCCAGGTGAAGAAGCTTTTAAAAAGCGGCGTGGTCACGGTGAACGGCCAGACGGTCCTGCGGCCGGAGGAAAAACTAAAAGAGACGGATCGGGTGGCGGTGTCGGGCCGGGAGCTTTCGGTGGCCCGCCTGGAATACTGGATGCTGTATAAGCCGGCGGGGTGCGTGTCCGCCACGGAGGACGCCCGCTTCCAGACTGTGACGGAGCTTCTGCCGGCGGAGGCGAGAAGGGATCTCTTTCCGGTGGGAAGGCTCGATCGGGACACGGAAGGGCTCCTGCTTCTGACCAACGACGGAAAGCTGGCCCATTTCCTGCTGTCTCCCAAGCGCCATGTGGACAAGGTCTATTACGCCAGGGTCCGCGGAAGAGTGACGAAAGAACATGTGAAGCTCTTCGCGGAAGGGCTGGATATCGGAGATGAGAAGAAAACCCTGCCGGCGGTGCTGGAGATCCTTCAGGAAGAAGAGACAGCGCGCGTTTTGTGGGAGCGCCGGGAAGAAAAGGATACAGGGAGCGCTGGAGAGCCTGAAGAGACCGGAGAAAGCCAGGTGCGGATCACCATCCGGGAAGGCCGTTTTCACCAGATCAAGCGGATGTTTGAGGCGGTGGGCTGCGAGGTGGCCTACCTGCGGCGGCTCTCTATGGGAAGCCTTACGCTGGACGAAGGGCTTACGCCTGGCGGCTGCAGACGGCTGACCGAGCAGGAGGTCGAAGCACTGAAGGAGGAGACAGGATGCTGAAGGGAGTAAAGGCCGTCCTTTTTGATCTGGACGGCACGCTGGTGGATTCCATGTGGATGTGGAAGGATATCGACGTGGAGTATCTGGGAAGATACGGGCGGGTGCTGCCGCCGGAGCTTCAAAAAGAGATCGAGGGCATGAGCTTTTCCGAGACGGCGGTCTATTTTAAAGAGCGCTTTGGCCTCAGCCAGAGTCTGGAGGCCATCAAGGCGGAATGGATCGAGATGGCGAAGGAAAAATACGCCCATGAGGTTCCCATGAAGCCGGGAGCCCTTTCCTTTTTACAGTATCTAAAAGAGCACGGCATCCATTCCGGCATCGCCACCAGCAACAGCCGGGAGCTTCTGAACGCTGTCATGGAGTCCCTAAAGCTTGGGCAATACATAGACTGCGCTATGACCTCCTGCGAGGCCGGGGCGGGAAAGCCTGCCCCAGATATCTATCTGAAGGTGGCGGACCGATTGGGGGCTTCTCCGGCAGACTGCCTGGTGTTCGAGGATACGCCCTCGGGAATCCAGGCAGGGATCCGCGCGGGGAGCCGCGTCTGCGCCATGGAGGATCGGTACGTGGCGGATCAGAAGGATACGGTCTTACGGCTGGCGGACTACTATATCCATGATTTCGGACAGGTGCTTGACGGAACCTACCGGAGGCTGAAGCAGCACTGAGAAAGCGAACGAGAAAGGAGAGGACTCGATGACAGGTACAGGATTTCTGCCCGCGACGCCGGAAGAATTAAAGGAAAGAGGGATCGGACAGCCGGATTTTGTCTATGTCATCGGGGACGCCTATGTGGATCACCCCTCCTTTGGCCCGGCTATCATCGGGCGGGTGCTGGAAAGCCGGGGCTACACGGTGGCGATCCTGTCCCAGCCAGACTGGAAGGATCCCCAGAGTATCCAGGTCTACGGGGAACCGCGCCTGGCCTTTCTCGTCTCCTCCGGGAACATGGATTCCATGGTCAACCATTATTCTGTCTCGAAAAAGCGCAGGAGGACGGATGCCTACACGCCGGGCGGCGTCATGGGGAAGCGGCCGGACCGGGCGGACATGGTCTACAGCAGCCTGATCCGAAGCGTCTACCGGCACACGCCGATCATCCTGGGCGGCATCGAGGCAAGCCTGCGCCGCCTCGCCCACTACGACTACTGGTCGGACAGCTTCAAGCGCTCCCTGCTTTTAGACAGCGGGGCGGATCTCATCTCTTACGGGATGGGAGAGCGGTCCATTGTGGAGATCGCGGACGCCCTGGCCTCCGGCATCGCCATCCGGGATCTGACTTTTGTGGAGGGAACCGTCTATAAGGCTTCCCACCGGGAGGACATTTATGACGCGGTCTTTCTGCCGGATTATGAGAGCATGAAGGCGGATAAGCGCCTGTACGCGGAAAGTTTCGCCATCCAGCAGAAAAACGCGGACCCCATCCGGGGAAAGAGGCTGGCGGAGGCCTATTCCTCCCATACCTTTATCGTCCAGAATCCGCCCGCGAAGCCCTTATCGCAGGAGGAGATGGACGCGGTCTACGCCCTGCCTTTCCAGAGGGCGGTGCATCCGGCCTGCCTGCGGGCCGGGGAGGTTCCCGCGTTTTCGGAAATTAAATTCAGCCTCACCAGCTGCCGGGGCTGCTTTGGGGCCTGTTCTTTCTGCGCCTTGACCTTCCATCAGGGACGGATCATTCAGGCCAGAAGCCAGGAATCTCTGGTGGAGGAGGCCAGGAGGATGTCAGAGGATCCGGATTTTAAGGGCTATATTCATGATGTGGGCGGGCCTACGGCAGATTTCCGGCGCCCGGCCTGCGAAAAGCAAGGAAAGCACGGGGCCTGCCCGGACCGCCAGTGCCTGTTCCCGAAGCCCTGCCCGAACCTGCGGGCCGACCATGCGGAGTATATCAGCCTTCTTCGGAAGCTGCGGAGCCTTCCCGGCATAAAGAAGGTCTTTATCCGCTCCGGAATCCGCTTCGACTATGTACTGGCAGATCCAGAGGGCGATGTTTTCTTGCAGGAGCTGTGTGAGCATCATGTAAGCGGCCAGCTCAAAGTGGCCCCTGAGCATGTCTCCGACCGGGTCCTCTCCCACATGGGCAAGCCCTCCCGCAGCGTGTACGAGGCCTTTTGCCGGAAATACAAAAAGATGAATGAGAGGCTTAGGAAGAAGCAGTACCTGGTGCCCTACCTGATGTCCTCCCATCCGGGTTCCACCCTGAAGGAGGCCGTGGAGCTGGCGGAATACTGCCGGGATTTGGGCTACATGCCGGAGCAGGTGCAGGATTTTTACCCGACGCCCTCGACTCTGTCCACCTGCATGTACTATACGGGACTCGATCCCAGAGACATGTCGCCGGTCTATGTGCCGAAAAATCCCCATGAGAAGGCCATGCAGCGGGCCCTGATCCAGTACCGGGATCCGAAGAACCGGGAGCTGGTCTTAGAAGCCCTGGAAAAGAGCGGACGGACCGATCTGATTGGCGTTGGGCCAAAGTGCCTGGTGAGGCCAGGGGGAACCCATCCCGCCCCAGGCCGCCCGGAAAGGACCGGAAAAAAGAAGAAGACGATTCGCAATATTCACAAGAAAAAACGCTAGCGCCGGTGTACCAAGGCGTAGTGCCCCTTGTGTACCGACGTTAAGCTGACAGGAGGACTTTCGAACCATGAGCCAGTATGAACTGATTGCCTTCGATATGGACGGCACGCTTTTGAATTCCCGCAAGGAAATCACACCCTTGACGCTGGCGGCCATAAAAAAGGCGGCTGCTGCGGGAAAACAGATTGTTTTATCTACGGGCCGGGGCCGCACAGAGCTTCGGGCCTATCTGGAGCTTATGCCAGAAATCCGCTACCTGATCTGCACCAGTGGGGCGCTTGTCTATGACATCCGAACCGGCCAGACGGTATACAGCCAAAAGCTTGCTCCTGCCCTGGTAAAGCGGCTTCTGGAGATTTCCATGGAAGAAAAGGCCATGATACATCTTCTGGGTGCAGAATCCATCGTCCAGACAGATCAGCTGGAACACATGGAGCGCTATGGCATGGGAATTTATAAAACCACGTTCCGCCGCGTGGCGGCTGCGTGGGATAATTTATATGGAACTTACTGCGCCGCGCCGTTTGCGCTGGAAAAGGTGAACTTTTATCATGCGGACAGTGAATCCCGGGAACGGACAAAAAAGCGGATACAGGAAGCAGGACTGGCGGTTCTTATGGTCAATGCCGAGAGAGGCTCTCTGGAGATCTCTGCGCCAGGAGCGGATAAGGGCGCAGGGCTTAAAAAGCTTTGTGAGTACCTGGGACTTCCGTTAGAGAAAACCATCGCGGTGGGAGACGCGGAAAACGACACCTCCATCCTGAAGACGGCCGGCCTGGCCGTCGCCATGGGCAATGCCCTGCCGGAGATCCAGGCGCTTTCGGAGGCTGTCGTGGCGGACTGTGACCATGACGGCTGCGCGGAAGCCATCGAGACGTATCTGCTGGGAGGCCCTAAGCTGTATGAGTAAAAAAGACAGAAAACGAATCGCGCTTATCACAGGGGCCTCCTCTGGCCTGGGAAGGTGCTTTGTGCGCCAGATTGGGGAACGGTACCCTTCCCTTCAGGAGATCTGGGTAATCGCCAGGAGGAGAGAAAGGCTGGAAAGCCTGAGAAAGGAGCTGGCTTTTAAGACGCCCGGGATCAAGCTTCGGATTCTGGAGCTGGATCTGTCTGAACAGACTTCCTTCGCCGTACTTTCCGCATGTTTCAGGGAAGAATGTCCGCGCCTTAGACTGCTGGTGAATGCGGCTGGCCTGGGACATGCAGGGAGGATAGGGGAGCAGCAGCTGGATGAAATCTGCGAGATTATCGATGTGAACTGCCGTGCCCTGATGGCCGTAACCCGTATCTGCCTGCCGTATCTGGAAAAAGGAAGCCGGGTGATAGAGCTGGCTTCCGGCTCGGCCTTCGCGCCTCAGCCAGGCTTTGCCGCCTACGCGGCCTCCAAAGCCTGCGTGCTGTCCTTTAGCCGGGCGCTGCAAGAGGAGCTGCGTCCGTTGGGAATTCTGGTCACGGCGGTCTGCCCGGGGCCTGTGCGGACAGAGTTTTTCCGGGCCGGCGGTATCTCCCTAAGCCCGGTAAAAAAGAAGTTCCTGGCAGATCCCGAACAGGTAGTGCGGCGCGCGCTTTCCGATTCCGCGAAGGGAAGGGCGCTGTCGGTCTACGGCTTTCCTATGAGGCTCTTTTATCTTGCGGCAGGCGTACTGCCCCAGGGATTTATCGCGCGCGCCAGCAGCCTGGTTCTGCTGAAGAAATGACGCAAAGAGAGGAAAACAGATGAAAAAGGTACAGGATTATTTTTTATATTTTATGCTTTATTCTGTCATTGGCTGGATTTACGAGGTATTCCTGGAGGTAGTGGTGTACCGCTGGGGCTTCTCGAACCGGGGCGTGCTGACCGGGCCGTACTGCGTGGTGTATGGGTTCGGGGCGGTGATCCTGCTTCTTGCGCTCTCGGGTCTGATGAAGAAGAATATAAAGCTGGGGCCCATACCGATTACGCCCTTTTTCGTCTTCGCGGGGATTGTGCTGATTACCACGGTGATAGAGCTGATCGCCAGCTATATCATGGAGTTCACAATGGGAGGCTGGCAGTGGGATTATACCCGTTTCGCGTTCAATTTTCAGGGACGGATTGCCCTAAATCCCAGTATCCGTTTTGGAATCGGCGGGATGGTGATCCTCTACCTGCTGCATCCGCTGGCGCGGCGGATTACAGAGCGGACGGATCCGAAAGCCCAGAGAACCGCCGCCCTCATCTGCCTTGTGATATTGGCGGCAGACTGCGTTTATTTTGCCATAAAAAACTGGATCTGAAAGGAACAAAAGAGATGGAAGAACCTATCGGGACACTGACGACCCTCTGCTACCTGGAGCGGGAAGGCAAGCTTTTGATGCTTCACAGGGTAAAGAAAAAACATGATGTCAATCAGGACAAATGGATCGGCGTGGGCGGCCACGCCCTGGCTTATGAAAGCCCGGAGGACTGCCTGCTGCGGGAGGTTCGGGAGGAGACGGGGCTTACCCTGACAGAGTACCGCTTCCGGGGAATCGTGACCTTTGCCCTCAAAGGCGTGGAGACCCAGTACATGTGCCTCTATACGGCCACAGGCTGGGAGGGAGAGCTCAACTACAACTGCCCGGAGGGCGTGCTGGAATGGGTGGAAACGGAACGGATCGGGGAACTTGCCCTGTGGCCCGGAGACAGGGTGTTTTTTAGGCTGCTCCAGGAAGAATCCCCGTTTTTTTCGCTGAAGCTGTCTTACGACGGGGAAGTGCTGGAGGAGTGCGTGCTGGACGGGAAAAAGGTGGATTGGAAGGCCTTCCCTTAGTGAAAATACGCCACTGCTCCCAAATTGCCTCATAATTGCGTCCCAGGCGGTCGATGCTCTTGACATAGAGCAGATCGCCTTTTTTCATGCGCCGCAGCAGCCGTCCAGGCATAAGACGGTATAGGGAGAGGGGGAAAATACGAGGATGGGAGATTTCTTAGGCTGACAGGGCCTGATATCCCTCTTATCTTAGGAACAGCCAAAAATGTAAAAAATCGGGCTGATTGTGCAAAAAAAATGAAGCAAATAAACGTTTGCTGTATAATATGAAGCATAATAACAGGAAATATGAAAAAATCTGCTATATATGGCAGGCAGGAAGAAGATGGAGGGGCGAGGGCAGCAATGCTGATTACATTAATATGCGAAGAGCATTTATACAGTGTGTTTCTTCCGGAAAAAATACGCGGTAAGTATTGGATTGAGGACTTTGAGAAGGAGAACAAAGATCCAAAGAGAAGGCTCTTAAGCATCGAAGAGCAGGATAAGCACTGGTGTGTCCGTTCCACCCGTAAGCTGCAGCTGTATCAGTTCGAGGATATGCAGCCGGTGCCGCAGATTATCCTTGAGGCAGGGAAAATGTACGCGGTCGAACTGGACAAAAGAAGAAAGGGCTACCTTTTTGCGGAGCCATTCACAGAAGACCGCTGCAGGTTCCAGAAATATCATGTAAAGAGCAATTCCGTATTGAATATCGGAAGCGCAGAGGGCAACCAGATCCGGATTGAGAATCCTTATGTGTCTTCCATCCACGCGCAGATTTCGTACGTAAACGGCGCCTGGACGATTCTTGACAATAACAGCAGCAACGGCGTGTATGTCAACGAAAAGAGGATAAGCCGGTCGAAGCAGCTGGAGCTGGGCGATCTGGTGTACATTCTCGGGATCAAGATCATCATAGGCCCCCGGTTCCTGGCCATGAATAATCCGGATGGCTCCGTAAGCATCCATACGGATCTTCTGTCTTCCTACAAACCGGAAGAGATACTGCCCTATGAAGCGCCGGAGGAGATCGCGGAAACTACCTATTACCGGTCTCCCAGGTTTGAAAAAGAGATTACGCCGCTGCAGCTGCGAATTGATTCGCCTTCCCCGCAGGAGCGGGATGATCAGGCGCCGCTGTTCCTGGCGGTGGCCCCGTCCCTTGTGATGGGGGCGGCTTCTTTGGCCTCTGCGGTTTTGACAGTCATCAATATTACGAATAACGGAGGGGATATCCTTTCCTCCGTGCCCTCGATTGTGATGGCAGTCTCCATGCTTACAGGCATGGTGCTTTTTCCGTTCCTGCTGAGGAAAAATGAGCAGAAGCGCAAGCGCGCCAGGGAGGAAAGAAGAAGGGAAAAGTATTTAAAATACCTGGAAAATATCCGCGCGGAAATCCGCAGGGCATCAAACGCCCAGCAGGATATTTTGAACGAAAATTTCCCGCCGGTACTGTTCCAGCTCAATGAGTCCAGCTTTTTTGACTTGCTGCTGTGGAGCAGGGTGATTGGAAGAAAAAATTTCCTGACGGTGCGCCTGGGCGCCGGGAATGTTCCCCTGCAGGCAAAGCTGGCCTTTCCGGATCAGCGGTTTAGCATCGACGACGATGTGATGCGGGACAAGGTGAATGAGTTCAGCGAAGAGACGCAGATGATTACGAACGTGCCTGTGGTCTATTCCCTGGAACAGCACCGGGTTTCCGGAATCGTGGGGGACAGCCGGGGCGTGAGCAGCGTACTGCATAATATTTTGCTCCAGATCGATGCGCTGCACAGCTATGATGAGGTAAAGCTTGTCTTTCTCTGCGAAGAATGCGATTTGGAACAGTATTCCTATGTAAAATGGATGCAGCATTCCTGGGACAATGAATTCCGGATGAGGTATCTGGCGTCTACGCCGGAAGAAGTGCGGGATCTGTCGGCCCATTTCGCGCGTGTGATCGAGAAATACCGGGAGACGCCCGGATTGAAATGCCCGCATTATCTTATCGTGTCTACAAGCAAGACGCTGTCCGACGGCTGCGCGTTCCTGGCAGACATCCTTTCGGACAGCAGCCTTGAGGGCTTCAGCTATCTGGCGGCCTATGACGAGCTAAAGAACCTTCCGAAGGAGTGCACGGCGATCGTCCAGGTGAACGGGACGCAGGGGATGCTGTTCGATTATCAGACAGGGAACCAGCAGATCAATTTTGTCCTGGATATGGTGGACAGGGAAGACGCGGTCTATGCGTCTATGAATATCGCGGAGTATTATCTGGATCTCCAGGGCGGGAAATATGTCCTGCCCAAGATGCTGACGTTCCTCGATATGTACCAGGTGGGCAAGTATGAGCACCTCAACATCGCGAACCGCTGGAAGGAGAACAACGCGGTACTCTCTTTGGAGGCCCCGGTGGGCGTCAATGCGGACGGAGGCCTTTTTTACCTCGACCTTCATGAGAATGCCCACGGCCCCCATGGCCTGATAGCGGGTATGACCGGGTCGGGAAAATCAGAATTTATCATTACCTTTATTCTTTCCATGGCGGTGAATTACAGCCCGGATGATGTGGCCTTTATCCTGATTGACTATAAGGGCGGAGGACTGGTAGGGGCCTTTGACAACGAGCAGTACCATCTGCCGCATTTGTCCGGAACCATCACGAACCTGGACGGATCCGCGATCAACCGCTCCCTGCTCTCGATCCAGAGCGAGCTGAGACGCAGGCAGGTAGTGTTCAATGAAGCGAGAAGAGCGTCCAATGAAGGGACGATGGACATCTATAAATACCAGAAGCTTTACCGCAATGGCATTGTCACGGAGCCGCTGCCTCACCTGTTTATCATCGCGGATGAGTTCGCGGAGCTGAAAGTACAGCAGCCAGAGTTCATGACGCAGCTGATCAGTACAGCCAGAATCGGGCGGAGCCTGGGCGTGCATCTGATCCTGGCGACCCAGAAGCCAAGCGGCGTGGTAAACGATCAGATCTGGGCCAATTCCCGCTTTAAGGTCTGCCTGAAGGTGCAGGATAAGGCGGACAGTATGGATATGCTGAAACGGGCGGACGCGGCTGAGCTTGTCGATACGGGACGTTTCTATCTCCAGGTGGGCTATAACGAGCTGTTTGAGCTGGGACAGTCTGCGTGGTGCGGCGCGCCGTATCAGCCTAAGGATGTGGCGGAGACGAATACGGACGACTGGGTGCAGATGATAGACCGCCAGGGGAAGGTCATCAAGGAGACAAGGCCCCAGAGGAAGCAGCAGAACATGGGCACGGCGAAAAAACAGATTGTGGAGATCGCCCAGTACATCTCCAGGATCGCCGGGGAAGAACAGCTTGCGGCCAGGCCCTTATGGCTGCCGGAGATTCCCGCAGTCATCACAGTGGAGCAGCTGGAAGAAAAATACCAGTATACGGCGGATGGGCTTTTGAATCCGGTGATTGGCGAGCTTGACGTGCCAGCTGCCCAGCAGCAGAAGCTTCTGACCCTGCCCCTGTCTGCCAAGGGGAACGCCATCTGCTATGGAAACGCGGGAAGCGGCAAGGAACTCTTCCTGACGGCGGTGCTGTATTCCCTGTACAAGAAGCATTCCAGCCAGGAGCTTCATACCTATATCCTTGATTTCGGGGCGGAGACCCTGAAAATGTTTGAAGGGGCCCCGCAGACAGGCGGGGTGGTGACGGCAGGCGAGGATGAGCGCATTAAGAACCTGTTCCGCTATCTGAACCAGGAGATCGTAAGGAGGAAAAAGATCCTGTCCGAATCAGGGGAAGATTTCGAGACCAGGCACAGGAAGCATCCGGGCGAGGTGCCGGACATCGTCGTGGTGATAAACAATTATACGAATTTTGCCGAGCAGTATGAAAAGGCGGAGGAAGGCCTGCTGCCGCTGACCCGCGACTGCACGAAGTATGGCGTCTACTTCATCGTTTCGTGCGTATCCCTGATGGGAATCCGGTATAAGATGCAGCAGAATTTCCCGCAGATCTATGTGCTGCAGCAGAATGACAAGACGGATTACGTCTCGATCCTGGGCAATACGGGCGGGGTGTATCCCTCCAAAATCCGCGGAAGAGGAATATGCCGGGAAAAGGATGTGCTGGAATTCCAGACCGCATATATTTCCGAGCATACGGATAAGACAGCAGAGATTGTAAGAAGGTTCTGCGAAGACCTGAAAAAGGAGGATCCAGGGTATGCCGTGCCCATTCCGGTACTGCCAAAGACGGTGCACTGGGAGCATCTGCGGCTGAAAGAAGCAGGCTTTGCGCGTATGCCGGTGGGAATGAATACAGAGACCTTAGACGACGTCAGCCTGAATCTGGAAAAAGAGAGTGTGATCCAGGTCCTGGCCATGGATAAGCCGGATCTCAGGGGCTTCCTGGAGGGGGCTGTGGACGCTGCCCGAAAGGCTGCTGGCTGCAAAGTCTATGTACTCGATCCGGATAAGATGCTTCAGCTTTCCGGCCTGGATGAAGAATTTTACATAACGGATCAGACAGGGGAAGCGGTGCGCAGGCTCTTTTCGATGGTGGTAGAAAGACATAATGCCTATAAGACCTATGGCAGCCTTCCCGAGGGAGAATTAAGCTGTCCGGTTATCGTATTCCTGTCAGGGCTTCGGAGAATCAAAGACAGCCTTGACGAGGACGGACGGGATAAGCTTAAGCTGATGCTTGAGAAGACCAGCGGAGAGTTCCGCCTGTCCTTCTGGGCGGCAGACGATTACCAGTCTTCCAATTCTTACAGCGCGGAGAAATGGTGCAATGGAAACGGCATCTGGGTGGGAGACGGCGCGGAGGATCAGATACGCCTTAAAATGCCGCGGAGGACGGAAAAGCCCGCGCGCCTTGATTTTACGGATGGATATCTGGCGCGCCAGAACGCGTGCAGGCAGCTGAAGCTTTTAATTTCAAACAATATGGAGGCGCAGGCGGATGATGAATAATAAGGTTCAGGTACAGCTGTATATTCCCGCGACAGGAAAGATGTACGATATTTTGCTTCCCAAGATGCTTTCGGTCGCCCAGGCGGCGGAGCTTTTGGCCTCCTTTTTCGCGGGAACCTCCGGCGGGGCGTATCTGCCGGATAAGGACGCGGTGCTTTGCAGCATGGAGACGGGGCAGGTTTATCACGTAAATTCTTCAGTGGAGGAGCTGCATCTAAAGAACGGCTCCCGGCTGATGTTAATTTAAATAAAAAGAAAAGGAGAAGTCGTATGAACAGTATTACAGTTACACCGGAAAACTTGATAAGGCAGGCGGGAAAGGTGGATGAAGAGGCGGAAAGATACTATAGCGAGTATCAGTCTCTCCTTTCGGACGTATCCACGCTGACATCCACAGACTGGAAGGGAGAAGACGCTGCCCTTTTCAGACAGAAAGTGGAGGAATTTGAGCCTGATTTCAACAAAATGAAGGAATTGATGCAGGAGTACGCGTCCTTCTTGAGACAGGCGGCGAAAAACTACCAGGATACGCAGGCAAACGTCAAGGCATCCATTAACAGTCTGCAGAGCTGAGGGGAGGAATAAAAAATGTCAAATATGTATATCAATTATGACGGCGTAGAATCTTACGCAACGACGATCGCGAAGAGAAACGAGACTTTATTACAGGAACTGCACAATATCCAGGAGCATATCAAAAGCCTGGCAGGAGAGTGGGAAAGCGATTCCGCCGTGCGCATCCGCGAGAAGATCACAGGGATGGAGCCTCGGTTCCAGCAGTACTATGATATCGTGGACAATTACGTAAAACTGCTTCGGAATACCGTACAGGACTACAGGAGAACTGAGAGCACCAATACGGCGAACGCGGATCAGTTCATCTGACGAGAAAGAAATACTTTGACAGAGGGAGACCGTGAATGAAAAGGAAAGCTTTTTTTCTTTTATTCGTGCTGATTCTGGGCGTTCTGATAAGCAGCTGCGCAGGTGATTCCGGCGGGAGCGAAGGCGGGGATGGAAACGCAGCCATCAGCAAAGGAGAGTGGATTGGTCTTCTGGGAGACAAGTTCGGTTACAATAGCTACGAAGCCGCGGAAGATTTCTATTCAGACGTAGATTCTGGATATGAATATTACGATGAGATCCAAGCGTGTGCCGAATGGGAAATACTTCCGGAAGACTCGGAACTGCATCCGGATGAGGACGCGACATGGAAGTATGCTGTGGAAACTTCTGTGAGGGCGATAGGGCTGGATAAGCTGAACAAATCAGACGCCGGAATGGAAGTGACCGAAGAGAACCTGGTGGATTTTTTCACACAGAATATTGCGGATATCAGCAGCGGAGACGCGGACGCCGGCGATCTGGATATGGAATTGTCGAGGACGGACGCGGAGCTGATTCTTGGCTATGCGTATTCTTACGCGTGTGACCTGACGCTTCCGCAGCGCCTGGAATATACATACAATGAAGGGGTTACGGAGGTTTCTGCTGGGGATATTACGCCCAATGGGGACGGCGGCACAGCGACTGTTCATAACGGGGAGTATGCCCCGGGGGATATCGTCTATATAGCGCCTTCTGAGGAGTCTCCGGCTTACGCGCTCCGTGTGAATTCTGTGGAAAATGATCAGATAACCTACGAAGCCGCCGGAATGGAGGACGTATATGAGGAACTCCAGGTTTCCGGAACCTTTGAGGCTGCGGTGGTCAATATACAGCCGGCGGAAGGGGTCACGATCACCCAGGCGGCAGTGCCTGGAAACGCGGCAGTATACGCTTCCTGCGATCCGGATGCCGGCACGGCAGAAGCCGTGACAGGCGGCTATGTCCTGGACGAGAAATCCGGGCGGATCATCCCGGTGGCGTCGAAAGGAAATTCGGTTCATTTCGATGCGGATTTAGGGGATGGCGTATCCTTAAATGTGCAGCTGTCTGATATCAAGGTGACCTCAGATGTGGATTTCGGGATTTTCTCCGGACTGAAAAAGGCAGATGTAACGGTATCGTTCCATGACCAGATTGAAGCCAAGTATACAGCGGATCACTATTCCAAAACCGTGAAGCTGGGGACGGTGGAGGTTCTTTTGGGCTCCACGCCTTTGACCGCAGAATTCAGCCTGGTAGCGAACATCGGCTTTGACGGGGAAGTGACGCTGACGTACGCTTCCGATGTGGTGGCAAATGTAAATTATAAAAAAGGCAGCGGGCTGGCAAAATCCGTAAACAACAACAATCCGGAATGTGATTTCCACGCGGAAGCCACGATTACCGCAGAGCCGACGATTAAGGCAGAGCTTTGCTGCCTGGGCCGCGGCCTTGTCAACGCGAAGGTGACGTCTGGAGTCGTCGCGGTGGCTACTGCGGATGTGGATCTCCTGGGAGAGGAGCCTGCGTGCATTGATATCTATCTGTATGTGCCGCTGCGATGGGCGATCAATGAAGACGGCTGTCTGATGACCAGTATCAGCAGCAAGCTGAAGGCCTCCGGGGTGGTCTGGGATTCAGAGAACAGCCCGGTAAACCAGAGGTTCCACTGGGAAGACGGCGTATTGGTGGAGGCCTGCACCAGGGGCCAGGGAGACGAAGTGGAGACGGATACGGTAAATGAAGACGGCGAACCCTACGACGAATATGAGCTTTTTGATTTTGAAGAAATCGTATTTGGCAGCATCCAGGTGTCAGCCCAGATGATTTACCTGTCGTCGGGTGAGACGCAGACGATTCAGATTTTATCGGTGCCTGGCGAATACGCGGCGTCAGACCTGGTTTACACCGTGGATGACAGCTCCGTATGCTCTGTGAGCGGAGGGACAGTAACGGCTGTAGGTTCCGGAAGGACATCTGTCCATATTTCTACGCCGGATGGACTTTATAATGTCTTTGTATCAGTGATTGTGGAAGAAGAGTATAACGATGTATCTGGCTTCCAGCCATTGTAAAGAAGCCTTGCGGTACCTGCCAGATGGACGCGTCCGCGCGTTCATCTGGCTTCAGTGCCTGCGATAATACGTGTAACGATACGAAAAAAGGATTGGGAAGGGGAATAGGATGAGCGCTAAGAATGGGAAAATGGCGTCTTGGAAAAGCAGGGCATGGCTGGCGCTGGCCGTGCTGTTTTTAAGCTGCTTGATTTCGGCGTCTGTATGGGCTGCCGGAGCCAAAGTGGTAAGTGTAGTCGTATCAGGAGACAGTATGTATGCCTATGTCCGTGGCATTTCGGATGTCCAGCCAGATTCCACCGTGCAGATAGGAGCCGCCGTCTGTGATTCGGAAGATATCTCCTTTGCGAAGGCTGCGGATCTGGAAATTCCTATGCGGACATTGATTTTGCTGGACAATTCAAAATCAATTCCTGCTGACCAGCATGAAAAAATTCAGGAAATAATGCTGAAATTGACAGAATCAGCTATTGATAGAGAGCAGTTTCGAATCGGGACGGTATCCGACGCGCTGAATTATCTCTGTGATTTTACAAGCGATCAGGAGACTTTGAACAGCGTAATTGGCGGTCTTTCTTATCAGGATCAGGATACCTATTTAAGCGATGTGCTTTATGACGTGATATCGGAGCTCAGGGCAGAGGATACCTACGTATATACCAGAATTGTGATCATTTCTGACGGGGCGGACGACAAAGCCATCGGGTACACAAATGATGAGGTAAGAAGCCTCATTGAAGACAGCCCTTACCCTGTCTATACCATAGGAATCCCTGCTTCCGGGAATGATTCGGAACTGGAAACCATGTTTTCTTTTTCACGCGCGTCCTCGGCAGAGTATTTCCTGCTGGATGACAGCGCCAATGTGGAAGATGTGACTGCGGCCCTGCTGGCGGATCAAAGCAATTATTGTATCCGGGTAGCCCTGGATCCGGGCTTTCAGGATGGAAGCAGGAAAAATGTCCTGTTAAAGCTTAGCACGTCGGAAGGCATGGCGGAGCTTACCGCAAGCGCGGATATGCCCTTTGGCACAGGCGTAACCGAGACGCCCCAGCCAGAAGAGCCAGAAGTAGAGGCGGAGCCGGAAGAGGAGGAAGAGCTTCCAGTGCTGGAAATCAATTCCACGCCTGAGCCGGAAGAAAAGGGCGGGCTCCCCGTCCCTGTCTGGGTCTTGATCGCGGCAGGCGTCCTCATAGCGGCTGCCCTGGCTGCCGTGCTGATCGTCGTCTTCCGGAAGAAGAAACAGGATCAGGAACGAAAAGCCCAGGAGGAAGAGAGGAAAAAAGCGGAGCAGGAAGCGCAGGAGCGGAAGCGAAAAGAGAGGGAGCAGGCGGAAGAGATTCAGGCGGAGCCCACAGTAAAAGAGACTGTCTATGACCGGGAAGAGATCGGGGACAAATATACCTATGGCTTGTGGGGAAAGAAAAAGGGAGGCTACTGTCTGGTGCTGACGAATCTCGATAAGCCGGGCGTCCAGTTTAAGAAATCCATAGGACAGGAGATCAGCATCGGAAGGGAGAATACCGATATCGTGATTTCGGGGGACGACAGGCTGTCAAGGAAGCATTGCAAGATCATTTTGAGAGGCCATCTGCTCTACCTGAAAGACCTGAATTCCAAAAACGGAACCTTCTACCAGGAGACGCGGATCTATGATGAGACGCCGATCGTCAGCGGCGGAAAGATAAAGATTGGAAGATATCATTATTCTGTCGAATTGATTATGGAATAAAAGCGAGTTTAGTACAGATGGAGCGGAAACAAAAATGGCAAATGGGAAAAGACTCAACGACACCTATACATTGCTGGAAACAATCGGAGCCGGCGGAGGCGGCATCGTCTACAAAGCGTACCATGAACGGCTGAAGACCTATGTGGTCGTAAAAAAAATCAAAGATCAGGTGAAGGGGCTTCTGGAAAGCCGCGCTGAGGCAGATATCTTAAAGAAGATGAAGCATACGTATCTGCCCCGGGTGTATGACTTTCTGGAGATCGACGGGGAAATCTACACCGTTATGGATTACATCCCCGGCCAGAGCCTTGATAAGGTAGTAAACGAACGGGGGCCCATCCCGCAGAAGCAGGTATTGAAATGGGCCAGGCAGCTGGCGGAAGCCCTGGATTATCTCCATGGGCAGACGCCGCCTGTCATACATAGTGATATCAAGCCTTCCAATATCATGCTGACGCCGGAGGGAGATATCTGCCTGATTGATTTCAATATCTCCCTGGCGCTGGACAGCAGTATGAAGACCTCTACCGGTATCAGCGGAGGATACGCGCCGCCGGAGCAGTATCATAACTCCAACTTGTATTATCGTTTTGTGCAGACAGAACGGATACAGAGGGCGAAGAAGACGGCTCCAGACTTTCCGGAGACAGGGAAAGGTACTGGCGCAGTTTCTTCAGAGACGGCTGCAGCCACAGAGACGGCTGCTTCTTCAGAGACGGCGGCGGCCACAGAGACAGCGGCGGCTCCTTTCGAGACGGCAGCGGCCACAGCGACGGCAGCGGCCACAGCCACAGCGACGGCAGCGGCCACAGCCACAGCGATGGATTCGACACAGGCGGATTTTTCCCCTTCCAGCGTAACGGCTACCGGGAGCATCGTAGAAAAGACCATCGGCCACGGTGTAGACGAAAGATCCGATATTTACAGCCTGGGAGCGACGCTTTACCATCTGCTGACAGGAATCCGTCCCAGCTATGATTTTGAGCAGATTGTTCCTGTGAGCAAATGCGGCATTGAGATCAGCGAAGGCTTTGCCCACATTATTGAAAAAATGATGGAGCTCCTTCCGGAAAAACGCTACCAGAACGGAGCCGAATTCCTGCATGCCATCCGCAATATCCACGAGCTGGACAGAGAATACCAGGCGTACCGGAAAAGAAGGAGGGGCAAAAAGATTGCTGCCGCCCTTCTCTATGTCCTGGGAGGCGCATTGGCAGCCAGCGGATTTCTGACCATCCAGAAAGAAAAAAATATCAGTTACAATCAGCTGATTATGTCTTCGGAGGAGGCGATAGAGGCAGGAAGCTTCGAGGCGGCCGCCGTGGCGCTGGAGGAAGCGGAGGAACTCCTGCCGGAAAGGGCAGAGGCCTACGGAAAGCAGCTGCTTTTATTATACCAGCAGGGAGAGTATGAAGAGTGCATTACTTATGCGGAAGAGGTTCTGCGCGACGCCCCCTATAAGCTTTCTGCGGATCAAAGCGGCGGTATTCTTGGCGATATGTATTATGTGCTGGGAAACGCGTATCTTGAGACAGAAGATTATGGGAACGCGGTTTTGAATCTGGAAGAGGCCATCCGGGCGAATACGGAAAACAGCCTGTATTACCGGGATTACGCCATCGCGCTTGCCAAGACGGGTAATACGGAGCAGGCAGAGGCAGTCCTTGAGACAGCTGTGGGGATGGGCCTGGGAGAAGACTCCATTTATATGGTGCAGGGAGAAATCGCATTTGCCAGGGGCGATTATCCTGGGGCCGAGGAAAATTTGAGCAAGGTCATCCAGTATGCGGAGGCGGAAGATTTGCGCAAACGCGCAGTCCTGCTCTGCGACAGGGTGTACCGTGAGCTTGGAGCGGATTACCTGGATCAGGAAATCGCGATGCTGGAGCAGGAGGAAAGCCGGTATGGAGGTTCCGCGTCAGCGAACAGCTTGACGGAACGCCTGGCGGACGCGTATGTCCGGAAGGCAGAGGCAGAGGAAGGACAGAGCGGCGCTTATTACAGCATGGCGCTGGAAAAATTCGAGGGGCTCTATGAGAGCGGCTATGTGACCAGGCAGCTGATGGAAAATATCGCGATTGTATACGAACAGCTGGATGAGTTTGACCAGGCGGAGGCGATGCTTCTTCAGATGGCAGAGCGGTACCCGGACAGCTATGTGCCTTATAAAAGGCTGGCCTATCTTGAGGCTGACCGGCAGCAGGAAAAGGCGAACATGGATCGGGAATACCAGACGATGAAAGCGTATTATGACAAGGCGAAAGAATTGTACGCAGCCCAGGATCAGGCTCAGGATCAGGAAATGCAGATGCTTGACGTAATGATACAGGAACTAAAGGATGGGAACTGGCTGTAGGAGGAATAAGATATGACGACGGGAACACTGCTGTTCTGGGGAGGAATTGCCGTGCTGGCTGCGGCGGTCATCGTAACGATTGTGACAGCCGTCACTGGCCCGAAGGAGAAAGAAAAGATTAAGAAGCGCATGAAAGAGAAATACTGAAGGAAGGGTGCGGAATATGAAAAGGCGATACTGGATTGTCTGGACTTCGATACTGCTCATACTGGTTTCAGCCTGCGGCAAGGGAGCGGCGGAAAGGTGGCAGGAGCAGTATGATTTGGGACAGAAATATTTGCTGGAGGAAAATTACGAAGAGGCTATCGTGGCGTTTACGGAGGCCATCAAGATTGAGCCGAGCAAGGCGGGCGCTTACATAGGCCGTGGTAACGCGTATGTCTTATCCGGGGAGACGCAGGAAAATCTGGAGCGTGCACTGGCAGATTACCAGTTTGTACGGGAGCTGGACTCTGGGAACGCGGAGGCATACCTTGGAATCGCGGACGTCTATATCCGCCAGGGAGATTATGAGGCGGCCCTGGAAATCCTGCAGGAGGGACTTGCGCAAACAGAAGGAAATGAAGAGATAGCGGTTAAGATCGAAGAGGTCGAATCGGGAAATATCGTAGATTCTTCCGGAAAGGCCCGGAGAATGAGCGGCTATGACCCGTCAGGCGCCCTGATGTGGTACCATGACTACACCTATGACGCCCAGGGAAGACAGGCATCCGTTGCTTCCTACGACGCGTCCGGGAACCAGACAGGGTACGTAGAACTGTCTTACAGTGAAGAAGGCCTGCCGCTGGAATCCTATATATATTTTACAGATGGAGCGGTAGGAAGGAGCGTAAATGAATGGGACGCCTCCGGGAACAATGTCCGGGAGGAGCATTACAATGCGGACGGTTCTCTGAATAGTTATTACGTAAATCAATATGATGAGGCAGGGAACATGCTTCTGCGGGAGCGCCATGAGGCGGATGGAGAACTGGCCGGTACGGAGGAGTATGAGTACGATGGACAGGGCCGGGAGATAAAAAGAACGGGATATAACAGAGACGGCGTCATGAGCTGGTATGAAACGTACGAATATAATTCCGACGGCAACAGGATCCGCTATAATAACTACGATTCCAGCGGACAGCTGAACTGGTACCAGCTGACTCTTTTTGATGAAAATGGAAATGATATCGGATACGAAATGTATGACGGGAACGGAAACCTGACGGAAACCGTAACCAGTGAAAAAGGAGCTGAATAAACGGCGGCAGAGGCTGTTTTCGGCGAAAGAAGGCCAGCTCTGCTTCAGATAGATATTCTAAACCTTCTGCACGGAAAGAAAATTTAGAAATGATTTATCTGCGGCGGAGCTGGCTGTTTCTGTAAGGGGGGAAGAGTGCTATGAAAAAGCAGGTGCTGACGGTTATTGGGACGCAGGAAAACTGTATGATTTTGGAACAGCGAAACTCTTTGCTGTCACAAAATATTTTACGACGGGAGGCATTACTTTCTATTACCAGATAGAGGGGGATGGAATTTACGAAGTCGAAGGCTCAGGCATAGGAGATGGGCTGTATCAGGACGAACAGGGGCGCATGTGCATGACAGATTCCCAGTACGATGCCAATGTAGATGGAACCGGGCACACCTGGAATGTATACTATTTTTACTGGGACGACGGCTTAAAGGAGTATGGAGGAACGTTAATTACGGCGGAGGAGTTCCTGCAGTATCAAGGGTCGGAAGAGATTTTATCACAGATAGCGGCGGACGGCTATGAGGTTACGACTATTTACCAGAGGAAAAATGGAATTATAAATATCAACTGCTGCGATGGAGTGAGCAATAAAAATGTCAGAACCGTCTACAGGGATGGATATGTGGAGGCATCCCCGGTTACAGAAGGGTATTATTATGAGGATGGCATTATCAAACCTGCGCTGAATATGGAGATTGCGACATTTTAATCAAAAAATAGATATTTTGAGGAGAAGATGAATTACAAAACGACGAGGGAAAGGAGCCTGCAATGTCAAAAAAATATTATGCGGTAATAGGGCTGATGCTCATACTGTTTGCGGTAACGGGCTGCAGCCAAAGCATTTCCTCCCAGCTGAAGGAGCAGCTGGCGCTTGGCCAGAGATACCTGGAAGAAAATGATTATGAACAGGCCGTGGTTGCGTTTAACAAAGTGATTGCGCTGGACGAGAAGCAAATCGAGGCGTATCTCGGGCTGGCGGACGTGTATATAGCCCAGGAAGAATTTGAACAGGCACAGGCTGTACTGACGGATGGGCTGAATAACTGTGAGGATTCCCGATTCATTCAGGAAAAAATAAAGGAAGTGGAAGAACTGATTCAGGCCCGGGAAGCTGCCGCGGTCTCTCAGGCTGTTGATATAAAGCTTCAGGAGCTAGGAGAATCCCTTGGCTATATGGACGCCCCGACTTACACAACAGAAAAGCAGGGAATCAGCAGTTACGTGCTGTGCGATGTGGATGCGGATGGAGTGGAGGAACTTCTGGTCACTTATATGTCGGGTGTTTTCGCGGGCGTGTCAGGCATTTCTGTAGGAAATTTGGATTACTGTGATCTATGGGCCTCCCTGTATGACTATCAGGATGGACAAATGATTCTGACAGCAGAACAGCAGATTGGGAGGGTCGATTACTGTTACGCCATGACAGTACGGCTTATTTTCAGCGAACAGCAGGCGGCTTTCTGCATTGTGACAAACAAAGAATCCATAAGGGCTTATACTGGCGTGAGAGACTTTGTAAGTGAGCTTTATAGAATCTCGATCGATGGGATAAAGCTTCAAAGGCATTGGTCTCAGAATAGTATGGAGAATCTGAATGATTCGCCGGACAGAATTATCGCTGAAATGCAGCGGGTGGGAATCCCCTACATAGATATGAATTATTTTAGTTACGGGACAGAATATGCTTCGGACGCTGAAGAACAGATTTTATTTCAAAATGAGGTTGGTGCAGAAGGAACTGATGTTGACGCTGCAGAAAGAAAGTATACATTATACTTTTCTACTTACGAAGAATTAAATGTTCTGAATGGCACAAATGAATTTAGCGTCGGGAAGGAAGAATACCAACTGCTCAAGGCCAGGACCAAGCTTGGCATAGAAGAAAATGATTTCAAAGAATCTGTGCGGGACGTGCTTTGTGTAATAGAAAATTTATACAGGTGCAGTAATGGCGTCGAGATAGATCGGAGCAATCGTATTGAGGGGCCTGGTTATCCGGCATATGATGATTTTTACGCGGAGGCGATTGGCTTCCATTCGATGGACGAGGTCAAAAGTTATGTTCATTCTATGGTAAGCGACAGCCTTTATGAAGAATATTTCGATGAAGAAACCTATATGGAGATCGACGGAAAGGTATACTTGAGATTTCTTACCGTAGCTGGCAGCAAGATGGATATGGACAGTCTGGAAATTGAAAGTGTGGAGAATGATATATACAAAATTTCCATAGACGAATATCTGGGCCAGGAATATTATTTGAATACTGTACTGGTTACCATACAAAAAACAGATGACGGCTGGAAAGCGCTGGAAGCTGAGCGTGATGCCATTGATAAAGGATATACAAGAAGATTTGGCGGAACAGAGGGAGATTTTATCTGAGCGACTAGGGAGGAGTATGAATGATGCGAAAGCTGAAATGGCTGCTGTGCTTGATGGTGTTGCTGGTTTTTCTTCCTGCCTGCGGCAAAAGCGCATTGGAAAAATGGCAGGAGCAGTACGACTTGGGCCAGCAGTATCTGCTGGAGGAAAATTATGAGGAAGCCATCGTAGCCTTTACGGCGGCCATCGAGATCGAGCCAAACCAGATAGATGCTTATCTGAACCGTGCGGAGGCGTATCTTTTGTCCGGGGAAACAGAAGAAAGTATCGCGTTGGCGCTGGCGGATTATCAGCAGGCCCTCAAACTGGATGATACGATTGCGGAAGCCTACCTGGGAATTGCAGACGCTTATTCCTGGCAGGGCGAGTACGATGCCGCGCTGGAGATTCTGAATGAAGGGTACAGAAAAACAAATGGTGATCACCGACTGGCAGAAAAGATAGAAGAAAATCCGTTGTATGGATGGCAGGATGCTTATATCACGTATCTGGAAGGGGTAGAAAGAACGTATGATGAGTACCTGGGCGTCTATTTGGATACGTATATGCTGGTAAATATTAACGGAGACAGCGTACCGGAACTGTTCATTGATTTTGGGATCGGGGCGGCCGGAGCCGTCCTGTGCACGTACTTTGACAAAACTGTGACGGAGCAGGCAGTATCTTCTTTGTCGTTCATAGAAGGAAAGAATCTTTTTAAGAATTCAGGCGGAAGAATGGATGTGTATTATGACGATATATACTGCATTGAAAACGGAGCGTTTATTTCCCTTGGTGAAGGGGACTATGGAGCAGAAGACAATACCAACGTTCAATATGATTCAGACTGGAACCCCATTTATGATTATTACTGGAACGGCATACAGGTTTCTTCTGAAGAAGAATATCAGAGGCTGTTAAACGAGGTCTATGATACAGAACTGTCAGTATCGTTTTACGACATAGCCGAGTATGACAGCAGCTTGAACCGATATACAGGGAAAAATATTTATGATTATGAAGGAATTTTGGAAGCAATAAACAGGGCTGCTCCTCTCAGCTGAAGGAGCAGCTGGCGATTCCATTTGATGGACATGGATGCCTGGAAATCGAAAACAAGTTTCCTGTACCCAAGAAGTATGTTCAATCTGCCAGGACTATTTCTTAGTAGATGAGTCAACATACGATAATAATATAGCAGAAATGAGTGCAGACGTTATTTTACCATAATAAAGGAATATAAAGAACTATGAAAAAATTATATCTTTTTACTCTGATTTTTATGTTGTTTGTGTTCACGGCTGCCTGCAGCAAAAGCGCATTGGAAAAATGGCAGGAACAGTATGACTTGGGAATGCGTTATCTGGAGGAGCAGAATTATGAGGAGGCAATTGTAGCTTTTACAGCTGCGATCGAGATCGATCCAAATCAAGCGGACGCTTACATAGGACGTGGAGATGCTTATTTTGCTTGGGCAGAAAAAGAAAGTTCTTCAGAAAAATATCAGAGTGCGATGTCTGATTATGAAACAGCAGAAAGATTGCGGGGACAGGCAGAGACTGCTGCAAAAATAGAAGAAACAGATAACAGATTATCTGAGTTGGAATCAGGACTAAAGCAATGGAAAGCAGAAATGACAGAGGAAGAAGAAGGTATTGTCCAGAATGCAATCGTAGCTTTGGAGGGCAATGATAATCAAAGTATAAAGGATGCGCTTATCTATTCTGGTTTAACAGATATTATAGAAAAGTATGGTTATGACAGTTGGAATGGTTCCCGCAGACTTATGGACTATGGTGATACCTTAAATGGCACAGGCGCTGCTTTTGAAATATGGTATGGAAATATGGGGAAAACACTCAGCGTTTTGTATGGAACCTGGAAAGGTGGTCTGGCAGATGGAAACGGCTTATATGTATCAGTTTTGTATGGCATTGAAAATGAGAGCATGGATTATACAGAGCAATACCAAAAAGCTACTGGTACGTGGACGGAAGGAGTTGCCAACGGCAGTTTTACTTCTGAACAAACTTTTTATGGCGGAAGAAGAGAAGGGGATTTATCTGTAATTACTGGAAATGTGAAAAACAGTTTTTGGCATGGAGATGTAATGGAGATTATGCAATATAATAATCCAGAATTTAGTGATTATACAGTATATAGTACTTTTGTAGATGGGATTCCTCAGCAAAAAGGAACGTCAGGAGGATATCATCAATATGGAACGGATGAGAACGGAGATCTGTCTGACTATGTAGTAGGTGGTTATAATCCATATTCTGTAGAAGATGGAGTACGTATGGATTTTATATTGACAATGACAACCGCTTCTAAGGGGCTTAATGCGTCTTTGTCTTACTATATATCTAAGAACCAGACGCCATCTCTGCTTGTGCATAGTGATTAATTGCTATTTTGAATTATTTCTCTCGCAAATAAGGTAAAATCAAGGTGCTGAGGAACAGATATCATATCAAAAAATTAAATTAAATTCGGTTAAAAAGTATGATTCCGATGGCAGCAGGAGCCGCTATCAGCATTACGATTCCAGCGGCCAGTTAAGCTGGTATCGGCTCGAACAGTATGACGAAAATGGAAATTATCTGGGATATGAGGAGTATGACGGCGCCGGGAATCTTATAAAAACAGTAACCAGCGAGAAGGGGGAGTGAATAAATGACAGCAAAGACAGAATGTATCAATGAAAGGAAAAGGATTGCTGTGAAAAGAAGAATCGGAATCCTTGGAATCTGTATCTTGCTCTTCATCACGGCTGCCTGCGGCAAAAGCGCGGCGGAAAAATGGCAGGAGCAGTACGACTTGGGAATGCGTTACCTGGAGGAGGGCAGCTATGAGGAAGCCATCGTGGCCTTTACAGCTGCGATCGAGCTGGAGCCCAGGCGGGCGGAACTCTACCTGGGCCTTGCGGAAACCTACATTGCCCAGGGTGATTTTGAGGCGGCCAGAGCGATTTTGCAGGAGGGCTATGAGGCCACAGAGGACGAGAGCCTGAAAGCAAGGATCGAGGAGCTGGACAGCGGAACCATTGCTGACTATTGGGGGAATACGCGGAGGATGAGCCATTATGATGAGAATGGCCAGCTGCTTTGGTATCATCAGTGGGATTATGACGCGCAGCGCATCCAGCAGGGAATTACCTGCTATGATGCGGCAGGAACCCAGGTGGCCCATGTAGATTATGAATACGACGAGGATGGACGTATGCTCGTGGGTAATGGCGGCTATGATTTCTCCAACGGGATATTCAGCCGCGTGGAATACGGGTATGACGGCAGCGGCAGGAAGACTGAACAGAATGAATTTGATGTGCTGTCAGGAGAGCAGATCGGCAGATCGACTTTTTCCTACGAGGGAGAAGGGGAAGATTGTGTCCGAAGAGAAGACGTTTATGATGCGGCTGGAAATCTGGAATCTTACTGGACGTATGAGTATGACAGGGATGGAAACCGCGTGCGGGCGACTGCTTACAGCCCGGATGGGGAAGTGAAGTACGATTGGTACTACGAGTATGATGAAGCGGGAAACCGCGTGCGTTATGAAGCTTTTTTCGGGGATGGGACGCTCTATGATACTGCGGAATGGGAATATGATGAGGATGGAACGCTGCTGAAAGATATCCGGTATGATGGAGACGGGAATAAGATAAGCGAGACTGTTTTTAACTAGAATGATGTAAATGGGAACTTGAAAGCGATATTTTGGGACTATAAGCGGTGAGGAAGGCGAGGGAGGATACAGATGAAAAAGAAATGTCTAGTTCTGGAAATCATGGCAGGCCTATTGATTATACTGGCGCTGGCCGCCTGCGGCAAAAGCACATTGGAAAAATGGCAGGAGCAGTACGACTTAGGCCAGCAGTATCTGCTGGAAGAAAACTATGAGGAAGCGATTGTGGCGTTTACGGCGGCCATCGAGATTGAGCCAAACCAGGCAGGCGCTTACATAGGCCGTGGTAACGCGTATGTGTTATCCGGCGAGACAGAAGAACACCTGGCACAGGCTCTGGCGGATTACCAGCATGTACTGGAAATGGATGAGGCAAATGCGGAGGCTTATCTTGGAATCGCAGATGTCTATATCCGCCAGGGGGATTATGAGGCGGCCCTCGATATCCTAAATGAAGGCATGGAAAAGACAGAAGGAAACGAGGAGATCTCCGCGAAAATTGCGGAAATCGAATCTGGAAATATCACAGATTCCTCCGGGAACGCCAGAAGAATGAGCGGCTGCGACCCGTCAGGAGTCCTGATGTGGTACCATGAGTACACCTATGACGGGGACGGAAGGAAGTCGTCCGTCACTTCCTATGACGCGTCTGGGAATCAGACAGGGCATGTAGATTTGTCTTACAACGATGAGGGACTGCCGCTTGTGTCCTATTCCTATGCGTCTGGTGGGGATGGTGCTGTAGGGCGGAATGTATTTGAAAGAGATGCTTCCGGGAACGCTGTCAGGAAGGAATATTATAAGGCGGATGGCTCCCTGTCCAGCTACGCTGCCATACAATATGACGCGGACGGGAACCAGATCTACCTGGAAGAATACGCTTCAAATGGGGAACTGCTTGGCAGGGAGGAATTTGAATATGATGGAAACGGACAGGTGGTAAAAAGAACGAGATATGACGGGGACGGGGCTATGGCGTGGTATCAAACGTTTGAGTATGATTCTGATGGCAGCAGGAGCCGCTATCAGCATTACGATTCCAGCGGCCAGTTAAGCTGGTATCGGCTCGAACAGTATGACGAAAATGGAAATTATCTGGGATATGAGGAGTATGACGGCTCCGGGAATCTTACAAAAACGGTAACCAGCGAGAAGGGGGAGTGAATAAATGACAGCAAAGACAGAATGTATCGATGAAAGGAAAAAGATTGCTGTGAAAAGAAGAATCGGAATACTTGGCATCTGTATCCTGCTCTTCATCACGGCTGCCTGCGGCAAAAGCGCGGCGGAAAAATGGCAGGAACAGTACGACCTGGGAATGCGCTACCTGGAGGAGGGAAGCTATGAGGAAGCCATCGTGGCCTTTACAGCGGCCATCGAACTGGATCCCAAAATAGCTGAAACCTACCTCTGTCTGGCGGAGACGTACATTGCACAAAATGATTTTGAAACCGCTGCCGAAATCCTGCAGGAGGGCTTTGAAGCCACTGGAGATGACAGCCTGAAGACACGGCTTGAGGAATTAAACAGTGGAAATATTCTTGATTATTGGGGAAACGTGCGGCGCATGATGGGATATGACGAGAATGGAACGCTGGTCTACTGGCATGATTATACCTATGATACCCAGAAGAGAAAATCGTCCGTCACTTCCTATGACGCGTCTGGAAATCAGACCGGATATGTAGAATTAGCCTATGATGAAAGCGGAAGAGAAGTCGTAACTTATAATTATGGACCTTCTGACGGAGCAGTGGGGCGAATTGAAAACCTGTACCACGGAGCAGAGGAAGACCAGACTTATTTTAATCCAGATGGGACGGTTCAAATGCGCTATTCCAATGAATACGATGACGCAGGAAATTTAATCCGGCGGGAAACATACCTCGCTTCCGGAAGTTTAGATGGTTTTGTGCTGTTTACCTATGATGAGAATGGGAAGAGAACCAGGTATGAGTCTTACAATTCTGATGGGAGTCTTAAGTCGTACACAGAGTATGAATACGATTCACAAGGAAATTGCATAAAGGAAAACACCTACGATGCCTTGGGAGAGATGACACGTTATATCATGAACCATTATGATGAATCGGGAAAGCTTTTGGCAGAAGAGCAGTATTCGCCGGACGGCAGTTTAGTGTATTCTCGGACATACGAATAAACTGTGCGGCACGCTGAGGATACTCTTTGTGGTGGATAAAACGAAAGGAGAACACAGAGAATGAAAAAAATAATGAGAATAGGCTTGTTTCTTGTTTTCATGCTGTGCCTTGCCGCCTGCGGTAAAAGCGCGGCGGAAAAATGGCAGGAGCAGTACGACTTAGGAATGCGCTATCTGGAGGAAGGCAGCTATGAGGAAGCGATCGTGGCCTTTACGGCGGCTATCGAGATCGATCCGAAGCAGGCGGACGCTTACATAGGGCGCGGCAGCGCTTACAGGCTGTCCGGTGAGACAGACGAAGATTTTGCTCTTGCCCTGGCTGATTACCAGAAGGCTCTTGATCTGGACGGGGCGAAGACAGAGGCGTATCTGGGAATAGCAGAGGTCTATATCCTGCAGGGCGATTACGAAAGCGCCCTGGAAATACTGGAAACCGGCCTTTCTCAGGTGAATGAATCCTCCGCACTCGAAGAAAAGATGGAGGAAATACAGGAATTGATACAGGAGAATTCTGATCAGGAGAACCCGTCTGATCAGGAAAGCTCATCCAGCGAATTGCCCTCGGAAACTGCCGATTCCGGGGCGGATTCGGCCCTTGCGCCTTTGGAAGGTTCCCTTGGCGGAACGCTCGCAGTCCGTGATTTCAGTTACGAATACCTGGAAGGCGGAGCAGAGTCGGGAGGCGTGACATTTGGAGAAGGAAGGATGCACATTTCCTGTACGATCGAGGGGCCTGAGAACCTCCGGGGTATTGCAAAATCTACTTCGGATGATATCAGCACTTTTCAGGGTTCAGAGCTGGAAGAAACCATCACAGCCAGGCTTCAGGCTCCGTATGACAATTTTAAGGGACAGCTTCCATTTACCTTTGAGGATGATCTTGAAATATATCCGGAGGATAGCGGGCTGACCCTTTATGTTCTGCTGATCGGCGTAGATGAAGCGGGAAATACAGTGGACTATGCAATCTTCCCTGTGGAGATCCCGGATATCGCGCCGGAAATGGAAGGGGTAGAAGGAGAGGATTATTATACTCTTTTCTAATATTTTCTACGCTTTAGGAGGATTACGGAAAAAGCTTTGGCCGAATAGTGAGGATTTCAGATAGTCCTCTTTACCGGGCAAGAAAAACAGACAGGCTGATCTGGAAGGGATACAAAAACTCAGCGTAAAAAGTGTAGTGAATATCCTGAAAATCATTGTATTTTTTGTAATTACGTGCCATACTATACTTGTATTACAAGGACGGAGGTGCGTGGTATGTACCGAACTGCGATAGAAAAACTGTTAAAATGGAAACAAAGCAGACACCGTAAGCCTTTGATTATCCAGGGCGCACGTCAGGTTGGCAAGACCTGGCTGATGAAAGAGTTTGGCAGACAGGCGTATGCGGATACCGTATATATCAATTTTGACTCCAATTCGAGAATGACAGAGTTATTTGCTTCCGATCTGGATACGGAGCGATTGCTTATGGGCTTGGAACTGTATGCGGGACGCAAAATTGCTCCTGAAAAAACTTTATTGATATTTGATGAAGTGCAGGAAGTTCCAAGAGCGTTGTCGTCTCTTAAATATTTTTACGAGAATGCGCCGCAGTACCACATCATATGCGCAGGTTCCCTGCTTGGAATTGCCTTGCACCAGGGCACGTCTTTCCCTGTGGGCAAAGTGGATTTCTTAAAGCTTTATCCGCTTTCTTTCAAGGAGTTTTTAATGGCCGCCGGGAAAGGGCGATTTGCCGAACTGCTCGATAAGCGGGATTTCCAGATGATCACAAGCTTTAAGCAGACATATATTGATGTTTTGAAGCAATATTACTTTGTCGGCGGCATGCCTGAAGCTGTGCAAAGCTTCACAGAGGATAAAGATTTTAATGAGGTTCGTGAAATTCATAAGCGTATCCTTGCGGCCTACGAACAGGATTTTTCCAAACATGCGCCAGGCGAAATCGTCCCGAGGCTGCGTATGTTGTGGAACAGCATTCCTTCTCAGCTGGCGAAAGAAAACAAAAAGTTTATCTACGGTCTTGTTCGTGAAGGCGCTCGCGCGAAAGACTATGAAACTGCAATTATGTGGCTTTGCGACTGCGGCCTTGTGCACAGGATCAGCCGTGTCAATGCAGCAGGCATCCCCTTGCGGGCATATGAGGATCTGAAAGCATTTAAGCTTTTTATTGCAGACGTCGGCCTGCTTGGATGTATGGCCGGACTTCGGCAGCGTACCCTGCTTGACGGCAATGACCTTTTTACGGAATTCAAAGGCGCGCTTACAGAGCAGTATGTTTGCCAGCAGCTAAAGACGATTCAGGATTTGGATGTCTACTATTACACCAATGACAGAGGATCCTGCGAAGTTGATTTTGTTATCGATACGGGCGATCGGATCGTTCCTGTGGAAGTAAAGGCGGAAGTAAACCTTAGAGCCAAGAGCCTGAAAACCTACCGGGAAAAGTTCTCTCCCGAAATCTGTATCCGCACATCCATGTCGGATTACAAAGAAGAAGACTGGCTCGTGAATCTTCCATTGTATGCGATAGGGCAGATTGCCCAAATAGCGGATATGGGGAGGAATTGAAAGGTATGTTTTGGGGAAAGAAGAGTAAGAAAAAAAGTGATGTGGTTGAGACGCTGGCAGACGACATTTACCGGACGCATTTCCGGCTGCCGGAGCCTGGCAGAGACAGGGACTGGGACGAAAGATACTATTCCAGGAAAGCCTGGGACGAATCGGATATTATCTTACAGGGAGGATTTACAAAATGAAAAAGAAATACTGGGTATGTCTGCTTTTTCTCCTGCTTTTTGGCCTTACCGCCTGCGGGAAAAGCGCGGCGGAAAAATGGCAGGAGCAGTATGATCTGGGCCAGCAGTACCTGCTGGAGGAAAACTACGAGGAGGCCATCGTGGCCTTTACGGCGGCCATTGAGATCGAGCCGAACCAGGCGGGCGCTTACATAGGCCGTGGTAACGCGTACATTTTATCCGGCGAGACAGAAGAACACCTGACGCAGGCCCTGGCAGACTACCAGCGCGTGCTGGAGCTGGACGAGGCAAATGCGCAGGCCTACCTTGGAATCGCGGACGTCTATATCCGCCAGGGAGATTATGAGGCGGCTCTTGGCATCCTGAATGAGGGATTGGAAAAGATAGGCGGGAACGAGGAGATCGCGGCTAAAATTATGGAGGTTGAATCAGGCAATGTCATGGATTCCTCAGGAAATATCCGCAGAATGAGCAGTTATGACGCCGCAGGAGCTTTGCGGTGGTATCACGATTATACCTACGATCAGGAAAGAAGGGTGGCGTCCGTCACTTCCTATGACGGCTCCGGAAGCCAGACCGGGCATGTGGATCAGGCTTACGATGAGGACGGGCAGATACTTGTGACTATCTGGTATCCGTCAGAGAGCGGCGAGGTGGGGCGTGTAGTTTATGAACGGGACGCTTCCGGGAATGCGGTCCGTGAGACCTGGTATGATCCGCAGGGAAATTTGACGGATTACAATGTGAATCAGTATGATGGGGCGGGAAACCAGACTCTTTCGGAGCAGTATGACGCGCAGGGAGAGCTGACTGGAACGGTAGAATATGAGTACAACGAGCAGGGACAGCTGATCAAAAGGAGTGATTACAGGCCGGATGGACAGCTGAACGCGTATTATACTACGGAATATAATTCGGATGGTAAGCGGGTAAGTGAGAGTTTTTACGGGGATGACGGAAAGCTGTATAGTTATCATACCTATAAGTATGACGCAGATGGGAATTATATCGGCGGCGAACAGTATGACGGCGAGGGGAACCTGGTAGGCTCTGAGACTTATAGCCAATAGCTAACCGCTTGGAAAGGAGACAGAGGCTATGAAAAAGAAAATTGGCGTAAGCTTGTTTTTTCTCCTGCTTTTTGGCCTCATCGCCTGCGGGAAAAGTGCGGCGGAAAAATGGCAGGAGCAGTATGATCTGGGCCAGCAGTACCTGCTGGAGGAAAACTACGAGGAGGCTATCGTGGCCTTTACGGCGGCCATCGAGATCGAGCCGAACCAGGCGGGCGCTTACATAGGCCGTGGTAATGCGTACATTTTATCCGGCGAGACAGAAGAACACCTGGCGCAGGCCCTGGCAGACTACCAGCGCGTGCTGGAGCTGGACGAGGCAAATGCGCAGGCCTACCTTGGAATCGCGGACGTCTATATCCGCCAGGGAGACTATGAGGCAGCCCTTGGTATCCTGAATGAGGGATTGGAAAAGACAGGCGGGAACGAGGAGATCGCGGCCAAAATCGAAGAGATCGAGTCAGGCAATATCACGGATTCCGCAGGGAACGCCCGGAGGACAAGCAGCTATGACGCTGCGGGAGTTTTGCAATGGTACCACGATTATACCTACGATCGGGAGGGAAGAGCCGCGTCTGTCACTTCCTATGACGGCTCCGGAAGCCAGACCGGTCATGTTGATTACGCCTACAATGAGGCGGGGCAGATGCTTACAAGTACCCATTATCCGACGAGCAGCGGTGAGGTGGGAAGAATCGACATAGAACGGGACGCTTCCGGGAATGCTGTCCGTGAGACTTGGTATGATCCGCAGGGAAATTTGTCAAGTTACGACATCAACCAGTACGATGCGGCTGGATACCAGATTCGTACAGAGCAGTACGATTCCCAGGGAGAGCTGTCAGGAACCGTGGAATACGAAAACAATGAACAGGGCCAGGATATCAAAAGGAGTTACTATGGAGCGGACGGGCAGCTGTACAACTATTACACTACGGAATACGATTCAGACGGCAGGCGGATCCGTGAAAACAATTACGGGGCGGATGGGCAGCTGGAATATTATCGTATCTATCAATATGACGCGGAAGGAAATTATATCGGAAGTGAACGGTATGACGGCGAGGGAAATCTGGTAAGCTCTGAGATTTACGGTTGACAGCTTCTGCCTATCCTTGTACCCATTTCCGTCTTGTGGTAAACTGGGAATAAGTCAAGCCCAGGTGCAGCTTCTCATCTGCGCCCGGAAAGGAGAAAAGAGGTGAATCACATGGCAGAACAAAAGAAACTGCTTCCACTGGGGCTGGAAAATTTTGAACGGCTTCGCAGAGAAAATTTTTACTATATTGACAAGACGGGCTTAATCAAAATTTTATTTCAAAATTGGTCCCAGGTGACTCTTTTTACCCGGCCCAGGCGGTTTGGAAAATCCCTGAATATGAGTATGCTGAAGGCTTTTTTTGAGATCGGCGCGGACAGCACTCTTTTTGACGGGCTTGCGATTGCGAAAGAACAGGCGCTGTGCAGCCAGTATCTGGGGCGGTTTCCGGTGATCTCCCTGACGCTGAAGGGCGTGGAAGGAAGAAGCTTCCAGACGGCCCGGGAGATGCTCTGCGGGGAGATTGGAAAAGAGGCGTCCCGTTTCATGTTTCTGAAGGAGAGCGGCAGGCTTGACAGTACGGATAAAGAAAATTATCAGAAGCTGATCAGCGGCGAGACAGGAAAGGGTACGTATTTTTCCATGTCTGATGAAGTCCTCCAAAACAGCCTGAAAATTCTTTCTCAGCTTCTCGCGAAGCATTACGGGCAGCGGGTGCTCCTGCTGATTGACGAGTATGACGTGCCTCTTAACAAGGCTTATCAGCACGGATACTACGACGAGATGACAGTTCTGCTGCGTGGCGTGCTTGCCCAGGTGTTGAAGACGAACGACAGCCTGCAGATGGCAGTACTGACGGGCTGTCTGCGTATTTCAAAGGAGAGCATTTTTACCGGGCTGAATAACCTGCGCGTGCTGACGGTGATGGACAGCGCTTTTGACGAATATTTCGGCTTTACGGATCGGGAGGTTCGGGAGCTTCTTCTCTATTATGAAGTGCCGGAGGCTTACGGGACTATGAAGGAGTGGTACGACGGCTATCGCTTTGGGGAAAGCGAGGTTTACTGTCCTTGGGATGTGATAAACTATGCGGCGGATCTGCGGGGGAACCCGGAGGCTTCTCCTAAAGACTATTGGTCGAACACCAGCGGGAATGAGATTGTGCGTTCCCTGCTTCAGAAAGGGACGGCGGCGGTAAGACGGGATCTGGAAGCCCTGGTCGCCGGGGAGAGCGTCCGGAAGACAGTGCGCCCGGAACTGACCTATCGGGAGATCGAGAGCTCTGCAGAGAATATTTGGAGCGTCCTTTTCATGACGGGATATCTGACGATGGCAGGTGCGCCGGATGGAAAGACGGTGGATCTGGTGATCCCGAATCAGGAGATCCGGGGCATTTTCACCGGACAGATTCAGGAATGGTTCCAGGAACTGGCCAGTAAAGAAAAAGGGAAGCTCGATCTTTTGTGCGGCGCCTTCTTAAGAGGAGACGCGGCAGCTGTGGAGGAGGAGTTCGGAAGCTGGCTTCGGAAGACCATCAGCATCCGGGATTGGGGCACGCGCCGGGAATTAAGGGAGAGTTTCTACCACGGTGTCCTTCTGGGGCTTTTAAGCCATGAGGAACACTGGTATATTGCTTCAAACGCGGAATCCGGGGACGGATTCTGCGATATCCGGATCGAGGATGAAGAACGGCTGGCCGGGATCCTTATAGAATTGAAATACGCAGAGGATGGCGACCTGGACGCAGCCTGTGACAGGGCTCTGGCGCAGATGGAAGAGAAACGCTATGCGGACGCGCTCCTGGACGACGGGATGGAGCGGATTCTGAAATACGGAATCGCCTGCTATAAAAAACGCTGCAGGGTGAAATGTGCCTCTTAAAAGCGATCCCTTGTCAATTAGGGGGAAAGAACTGCAGGAGAAAAGAAGACTTAAGTTTTATGCTTGGTAATTATACGAACGAGATCAACGACTGGTTTTTTGACTTGGAGGATCGGGATCTGGCTGATATCTGGGACAGAATCGAAAATACGCCGGAGGAGGAGACGGCGGGGCAGTGGAGAAGGAAGCTTGAGGAACTGGCCCGTACGTACTCCCTGTCCAGCCGTTTCGCCCTTATGCGGCTGATCTGCGGCAGGGCGGCCGGCTGCCATCCGGGAGCTGCGGATACGGAAGAGGCCTTTGTGGTACAGGGGGAGAAAAGGGCGTATTCCTTTTCTAAGGTGACGATGGAATACGCGGAGCGGATGCCGCGGGGCGAACTTTCCAGGTACCGGGAGCTTTTGCTGGAGCTGGCTTCCCGCCGGGAAGGTTTTCAGGAAGACAGGGATCGCTCCCTGATCGAAAAAGCCCTGCGGATAGGGACGCGCACGGCGGCATTGTCCAGGGAGGAGGCTTTCCGCCTGGGGCATCTGCTGGGGTTTCGCCTGCAGGAAATGTCCTGGTTCCTTTTGCGGGTCTTTGACTGTGAGGACGGGTTTCGCTGCAATATGTCCGGGGATTTGATCGAGGCTTACTGCTTCCTTACAGGGGAGGGGCCGGAATCGGCAGAACAGCTGAAGGGCTGGTACGCGTCCATGGCCGGGCAGCTGGAAAAGGCCGGGGAAGAGGAGCGTCCGGAGCAATGGACCAGAAAGACGGGAAGCTCTCTTAAGGCTTTGGTGAAAGCCTGGGAGGAACGCGCAGAGGGCAGGCAGGAGGCTTTCTGCCAGTGGCTGGAGCGCCAGGCCCCTTATCTTGACAGGCCATCCCGGACGGCGGCGGATATCTACCGGAACCTGGCGGCCTATGTATGGCGTTTGGGGGAAGGAAAGGGAGAGATTCCAGAGATCCCACAGTTTGCGGACGAGGTGCGGAGGCTTTGCGGCGGGGGCTTAAGCGGGGAGGCCCGGGAACTTCTCATGGAGGAGGGAAGGCTTTCCCGTGCGGCCTGTGAAAAGGCCGGCGTCCAGATCCTGAAGCGGTACAAGGATCTGTTTACCTCTGCCGGAGATTTCCAGAAGGCCTGGCGCACCGTGACGGCTACCGAGAAAGGAAAGCCACGGCTTCTTCTCCTTGCGGGGCGGGCACAGGAGGAAGGAGGCGGACGGATTTGCCAGCTGATGCAAGGGGAGATCCAGGTGGAAAAACATGATATGCTCCATCTGCTGTGGTATGGCTTCTGCCTGTGCTGGATGGAATACGCGGTAGCAAAGGAAGGCTCTGCTTTGTTCAACAGCCTTGCCGATTTTACAGAGACGGCGGAGTATGTCCTGGATGCGGCGCTTCTTCCGGCCTTCTATCCGCCCCATCTGATGGAGAGGAGTATGCTTTTGTCCATCGTGGTTTCCTGCGCGGATGGGACAGGGGAGCCGGCTTTCGCGTACGCGGAGCTCTGCGAATCCCTGATCGCGAGACGGGACAGGGGCAAAAAAGAATGATACGGGGTGATAAAAAGCTATGAGGGAATACCTGCAGGCGGGAACTCTGATCCGGTTTCCGGACGGGGAATGTTATGAAATCACGGGAGCGCCCATCGGGGAGGGCGGCGGAAGCCTGGTCTATCCGGCGGCGCGCTGGCGCCGGGCGGATAGGGACGGAGCGCAGGCGGATGTGGATGAATCGGGGTATGAACCTGGGTATGAATCCGAAAAGGAAGCCGGGGAGAGCCTGTACGCGGTAAAGGAGTGCTTTCCGGTCTCGCCGGAGTATGCTTTTTCCAGGCAGCCTTCGGGAGAGATCGCGCCGGAGCCGGATTCCCCTGGGGCCAGGGCTTATCTTGGCGCCGTCCAGGACATGCAGCTTCAGGAGCGCCGGGTCACGGAACAGATTTATAAGACGGGCTTCCGGCTGACCCCGGTAGCAGCCAGCGCCCGGCAGGTGGAGCTGTCCTTTGATAAAGGAGAAAATTTTCATCCTGTGCGCAATACGGTCACGGTGATGGAGTCCCTGTCTGGCAAGGGACGCTCCTTAAAAGCCTATCTGTCTGAGCAAAGGCAGCTGCCTCCCGGCCAGGCCTTCCATCTCATCAGCCAGGTCCTTTTCGCCGTCCGGGAGGTACATGAGGCAGGCTTTCTCCATCTGGACATTCAAGATGGGAATGTCTTTCTCAAAGGCTCCCTGGCGGACAACAGCGATATCGCGTCGCTGGTCGATTTCGGATCCGCAAGAAAGATGGAGGAGGACGGAAAATGCGCCCCGGTCGCGGATCGGGTTCTTTTTTCCACTGCCGGGTTCTCTGCCCCGGAGATGGTATTCAAAAACGACGGGAATTTACGGCTTGGCCCCGAGGCGGATATCTACAGCGTGGGCTGTCTTTTGCTGCTGCTTCTAACCGGGCAGCGGAAGAATCCCCGCAGGCTGTACGCCGTGAAAAACGGCTGCTACCTGACGGCCTTTGATTTCCGCCGGGTGAAGTGCCCGGCCCATTTAAGGCGGCGGATGCAGGATATCCTGGCGGGGGCGCTGGCCCGGGAGCCAGAGAACCGCTACCACAGCTGCGACGAGATGCTTGGTGACGTCCAGGAGTTTGCCGAGGCGCTAAAGCCTTACCGGAGCGATCTCTCCCAGGCGGTCTATGACGCCTTTATCAGCTACAAGCACGGTGAGGTGGACGGCGCCGTGGCCAGGAAGCTGCAGGAATCCCTGGAGAATTTCCGGACGTCGCGGACGGGATCAGAGAAGCGGATCCAGAGAGTCTTCCTGGATGAAGGGGAGCTTGCCGCCTGCAGTGATTTCAGCCTGCAGATTAAGGAGGCCCTGAAACAGGCGGGGTGGCTGATTGTGATCTGCTCCCCGGAGGCGGTGAAGTCGCGCTGGGTCAAGGAAGAGATCCGAACCTTCCTGAAATACCATGACCGTTCCCATGTGCTGGCCGTCATAACCGGAGGGGAGCCGGAAGACGCCATCCCGGAGGAGATCGGAAGCCCGGACAAGGTGCTGGCGGCGGACGCCAGGGGCGGCAGTTTAAAGGAAATCCTGAAAAAACTAAAAAAGGACACGCTTCTTCGCATCGCGGCCCCGGTACTGGGGACGACCTATGATACCTTAAAACAGCGCCACCGGGCTTACCGGATGCAGCGGGCAGCGGCGGCTGCCTTTGGCATGCTGGCGCTTTTTGCCATGTTCACTGTCTATGTGCTGTACCAGTCTGCCCGTGTGAACGAGCAGTACCAGATAGCCAGGGAGAACCAGGCCAGGTACCTGTCCAGCATTTCCCTGGAGCTTTTAGCGGAAGGCGACAGGGACAAGGCCCTGCTTACAGCCCTGGCTGTGGAGCCGGAGGAAGTTTCCCTTGGCCCTGTGGTGCCGGAGCAGCTGTACGCGCTGAACAGCGCCCTTTCCTCCTACCAGAGCGGTTTTTCCCTAAGCTATGCCCCGGAGCATGTAAGCAGCCTGGAGACCATCACGAAGGGGGCGTTCTCTGACGACGGAGCCTATTATTATGCCCTGGACGGTTCCGGGGACGTCTGCGTCCTTTCCGGGGAGGACGGGGAAGAACTGTGGCGGATTTCCGCGGCGGATCTGGAAGACCTGGCCGGGGAACAGCTCCAGTCGGTGTATTCAAAAGACGTGCAGGAGATCCTGCCCATGGAAGAGGGGCGGGCTGTCCTGTGTATGCGGGAATACGCGGTGGTGATTGACGTGGGGGCGAAAGCTGTCCAGAAAACCATCCTCTTTCAGGATACGTTCTCCTACGGGGGCTGTGCCTGCGATGGGGCGCTTCTGGCCTATACCTCGGACGATGGCAGCATCCATGTCTACCGCCTGGATACGGGAGAGCAGGAATATGCCCTGGACTTAGCCGGGGCCTTCCCATACGGGACGGACGTCCAGGTGGAGAGCCTGTGCTTTCACCCGGACGGGACAGCCCTCGCGGCCGGTCTTTCCTGGTATTTTCTATCTGCAGAAGCCGCTTCCTCCGAAGAGGCTTCGCCGGAAGGGACACACGGCGCTGGGGAGGAAACTCCTCTGACAGCTGAGGTGGACGGCGGGCTGATTCTCTGGGATCTGGAGACAGGAGAAGTGAAGAGTGTATCAAAGGAGCAGACGGCAAAGGTATTCTTTGCGGATGCGGCCCATCTTGCGGCCATACACTGTGAACGGGAGCAGAATCTGGCTTCCGATGTCTGGGGATCTGCAGCCTATTCCTGCCATGCGGCCCTCTACGATCTGGAGGCTGACAGCCGGATTTACCAGGGGGAGGCTTCCCTTTCCCTGTATGTCACGAACATGGGCTTTACGACGGGGGAGGTGTCGCTTGGCGGCGGGACAGTGCCTGCGCTTCTTATATGGAACCGGGGAAATATCACGGTGGTAAACTTAAAGACGGGTGAGGCGGCAGCCGGGCTTTTGTACCAGTCGGATGTGATCGGGGCGGCTGCCTACGATACATCCCGGTTTTTTGTGGCCCTTGCGGATGGGACTGTCCAGCTTTTGTCGGTCACGGACGTCGTCATGCGCACGGAGATTCTGGACTTGTCCGGGACGGCCGCGCAGTTTTTCTACCATCCAGGGACGGGAGGGCTCGTTCTTTTTAGCGGCGGGCGCCTGGTTTTCTGCAGCAGCAAGGCGGATCCTGGCATGCAGAAATTTTACACGGAAGGGTCGGCGGATTCGTTCTACGCCGAAGGAATCCAGTATGCAGAAGTGGGCGGACAGGTTTACCGGGTCGTGGCCACAGAATCGGAACTCCTGATCTTTGGCGCCGGTTCGGATGAATGCCTCTTTTCCTACAGGGTGCAGGAAGGAAACCGCATCCTCAACGCAGGAGTCGGCGGGGCAGAAGGACAGTTTTTTGCCGCTTTTGTGGAGGAAAGCGGCGAAGAGACGCTTACCTTTGTGAAGGCAGATGTGCTTACGGGAGAAATCCGGATCCGGGAAGATGTGACAGGGTATGACACGCTGTCCTTTGGGAATAGCCGGTCGGTTGTATACAGTAAGGAGATGGACGCCCTGTTCGTGGAGCGGTACGAGGGCGTGGTCCGGTTTGACATCTCAGGGGACAGTCTGATTCCAGATGAGAGGGCGATCCTGGCAAAGCAGGGGCTCCACCAGATGGAGCTTACCGGGGATGGAAACTACCTTGTCCTGGCGGGCTATGAGACAGATCTGGAGGAATACAGGATCTACAGCTACTGCCTGGCCGACGGTTCCTTAGAAAAGCTGGAATTTGAAGAAGGCGTTTTGGAAAGCTACGCCCCTGAGCTGATTATCCCGGGCACGGACAGCTCTCTTGTCTGCCTCTATGACGGCGGAGCCGCCCTTCTGGTAGTGGACTGCGAGAGCGGGCAGCTTCAGGCGGAAATCCCGGTGGACAGAGGAAAAGAGTACACGGCGGCCTTCTTTGATCAAGACAGGTACCTGATTTATACTGCAGGCGACCAGGTGGTTCTCTACGATCTGCAGGCACAGGCGGTGGCCCATACATACGAAGCGGAATATGCTTCCTTCGGGCTGGATGTCATCTCAGACGGGGACAGCCGGTACTTTGGCCTCAAAGACGGCAGCATCACAGAAAACGTCCTCTCCGGCACAGGGCTGAACCACCAGACGCTGCATATTTTCTATGTGGATGAGGAGCACAATATGTATCCTTTCGCGGATGTGGATTACGGGTATGCCAGCTTCGCCGGGCAGGAAATCTTGTACTGCCAGGGCGGCAGCTATGCCTTCGCTCCTATCTATACCTATGGGGAGCTTCGGGAGCGGGCGCTGGAGGCGCTGGACGGGCGGACGCTTACCCAGGAGGAACGCCTGGAGTATTTTATCACGGAGTAAGGCGGCCCTTGCCAATGAAGGGCAGGGCGTCACGGAGTGAGTACAAGGGAAATTCCCTGCTGCCTGGCAAACGCGGCTGCAGCGCTTCCCTCCCCTGCGTGGATGACGATCCCTTCCGCCTCCTGGAAGGAGGAAGGGGAGATGTCCGTAAGGCTGTCCGGCAGATAGAGGTCGAGGATATCCCAGGGATCCCGCCGGTCAATCTGGTTGAAATTACCCGCGCCGATGGAGACGGCGCCCTCTGGGATATGAAGCTCTGTGAGAAGATCCGCGTCGTCCGCGCTGAAAATATTGTCTGCCACAGAGACAGTTCCCTCCGGAAGGGAGATGGCTGCGTCCCGGTAATTTCCGGAAGAATAGATCAGGGCCTGATCTGCCTTCGAGAGAAGGAAGGGGCCTTCCGCCAAAAAGGAAGGGTTTTCTTCCTCCACAAAAAGGGCTGAGAGCTTTGGAAGATAGCCCAGGCAGCCGCCTTCGCCATCTTCAAACGCAAGGGAAGAGAGGGAAGCGGGCAGGCGCAGGCTTCTAAGGGAAGGGCTGCCCAGGAAGGCGTACAAAAAGACTGCCTGCGTCCCCTCCGGCACCGTATATTCCTCCCCGGCCCTGGCGGCCGGGTAGCAAAGAAGCACGGAGCCGTCTTTGGAGAACAGCACTCCTTCCGAGGAAGAAAAGACAGGATTCCCGTCTTCCACAACGATCTTGGAAAGCGCCGCGCAGCCGGAAATCTCTGCGGCGGCAGCCTCCGGTTCCATGGAGGAGAGCGTACAGCCCGCCGGGATCCGAAGAGACTGGAGGTTTTCCGCGCCGGAGAGCGCGCCCTCTTCCAGGAAGGTGAGCGTCTCCGGAAGGCGGTACTCGGTCTGCCCTCTGCCGTCCAGGTAACAGAAAAGAGTCGTCTTTTCCTTGTCATAGACGGCATCTTTGTCTATGCAGTAGGCCGGATTCGCGGAACTGATGGAAAGTTCTGGGATGTTCTTGCAGTCTGCGATAGCTTCCCACTGTGTAACCCCTCTTCCTATGGACAGGGATGTAAGGTTCTGGGGAAGCCAGAGCGACGAGAACGCTTCTACAGAATCAGGCAGGATGAGGGAAGTGAGCCCTGCGCAGCCTGGAACTGCCTGCGCAAAGGCCCCGTTATTTTTAAATGCGGAAAGGCCGACGCTTACCGTCCCCTCCGGCACCTGAAAGGCGCCGCTTTTCCCGGTGGGACAGGCTGCAAGATAAGAATGGTCTTCCGTATAAATGCAGCCGTCTATAGAATCATAATAAGGATTTTCTTCTGAGACACTGTAATTTCGGATGCAGTATCCGCTGAATGCGCTTTCCCCAATCCATTTCACATGTTTTCCAAGCTCCAGCGTGCCGATGGAAGGATCCTCTTCCCGGGGGTTTATGTCCAGCGAAAACGAGTAGCTGGCGGCAAAACCATCGAAGGCTTTTTCGCCGATATACTGGAGGCTTTCCGGGAACTCCAGCGATTCCAGCTCCGTCCCGTAAAAAGCGTAGGAACCGATCTGCGTAAGGGAAGAAGGAAATGCCACCCGCCGCAGGGAAGAAGAGCTGGAAAAGGCTGAAGTGCCTATCTCAGTGACAGGGAGACCTTCTATGCTTTCCGGAATGGAAAGGCTTTCGTCTTCCCCAGCGTATTCAGCTAAGACGGCGTGATCCTCATAGAGACGGAATGTCATGGTTCCCTTTTCGGTATTGACAGCGACTTCCCTTCCGGAAACAGGCGGCATATCCGAAAAGGCATAAGAAAGGGAAGCGCCTTCCTTAAGCGGAAGTAATCCGGAAGAAAGGGAGGAGCCGTCCGTATAAGTTACCGTGACAAGGCAGTAAAAGGCCTCGTCCAGGGTATCGATGGAAGCTTTCCGGAAGGCCAGCCCTTCCGCGATATCCGGGCAGGCAAAATAGAGCGTGAAAAGGGAAGGGCTGCCCCACTCCTCCATGGGGAGGGCGCTGCCGTCAGAGGAGATCCTATCTGGATAGGAGAGATAGGAAAGGACGGCCGTGTGCCAGTATTCCTGGACAATCTCTCCTTTACGTGGATCCTCCAGCTTATTGGCCGGAAAAGAAACGTGATAGGAGAGCCGGCCGCTTTCGTCTCCTGCTTCGTCCAGGCGAAAACTCGCCGCAGAAACCTCGTCAAAGACAGAGCTGCCCTCCGGGCAGAGCCGTAAACTCTGGATTTCCCAGCATGATTCCGAACCGGAGGCCAGCGTTTCACTCACGCTCGGGACGATGGTATCCGCCAGTCCTTCTGCTTCCAGGAGCAGGACAGACTGCCTGCGGGGGATGGAAAGCGTCTGGTTTTCATTTGGAGCCAGGGACTGGGAAAAAAGCACAGGGCAGTATCCGTCCCCGAGGGGCGTATAAATGGTATAGGAGGCAGACGCAAAGGAAGCGGAAGGCTTCTCGGGAAACTGGATAAGAAACGAGTCTTCTGTCTCTGCGGAGGAAAGAGTAAAGGATGCTTCCTCCGGCTTTCCGGCCCCAGTTGCCAGGAAAAAAGGAAAGATAAGAAAAACCAGCAGGGAACTTTTGTATAATTTCATCTATAGCCACCTCACAGGGAAAATCAGAATCAATGCCGGGATAGCCTTTTAAGGACTCCCGGCTTTTATGGGTTTATTATAGGGAAAAATCCAGGAGAAGTCAATTTCCGGCGGACATAAGACAGAACAAGCAGTTCTTAAAAAAATGCATTTTCTTTTTTTGTTATAATCGACCCAGGCGTAACTATCCGCAGTAACGCCAGTCAGGGGTTGGCTTTTCTTTTTCTGTCAAAAAACAGGCCAATTCTGTAAAAAAAGAGAAAGGCAGGAATGGATAGTATAAAATAAATACGTTTGTTCCATATTTAAGTGTTATGAAGTGTTATGATATGAAGGGAAACAATAGCTACATGAAGACAGCCATCTGTGATGATCAGCCGCAGGCCCTGGAGGAATTGCGGAAAATACTGATGCGCTTTCCTCCTATTAAGAAGGTACATGCCTATACGGATATGGAAAGCTTCTGGGCAACCATTGAGGCGGGCGTATTTTATGACATTGTTTTTATGGATATTTACTGGGAGCAGGAACAGACAGGCCTTGATTTTGCTGAGAGGCTGTACCAGGTCTGCCCTTACACCAAGGTGGTCTATGTGACAGGTTTCCTGTTTGATTATGTGGAGGACATTTTTCTGCGGCATACCAACCTGTGCGGCCTTCTGAAAAAACCGGTCAATCCGGAGCAGCTGGGGCGGATCCTGGAAAAAATCAAAGAAGAGCAGTTAAAGCCGAAGGGGAAGCTTTTGTTCCATTACCAGGGAAGCTACATGACGGTGCCGTTCCAGGACATCCTGTACCTGGAAAGCCGCCTCCATAAGACCTGTATTGTGCTCAAGAACCGGGAATATCTGTGCGGAGAAAGCCTGGAGAGCCTCAAAAGCCAGCTTGACGCCCAATTTCTGAACTGCCATAAGAGTTATGTGGTAAATATGGAATATATCCAGGAGTTCCGAAGCCGGGAGCTTGTGCTGGAGGGCGAACATGTGATACCAGTCAGCAAAGCGCGGGCAAAGATGTCGAAGGAACGCTTTTTCTCGTATCTTGATTCCCGGAGATAAAAACGGGTCAAAGCTATAGCGCGAAATGTTTTTACACCCTTGCATTTTCTCTGATTTGGTGCTATACTATTTACGACATATGACGGAAACAAACTGGAGGTGATCGGATGGCGCGTCCCAGACGCTGCAGAAGGATCTGTGAAGAGCCTGCTTACGGAAGCTTCATTCCAGAGGGCATTCCCTGCGGCGGGCCGGTACGGCTTGCCCTGGATGAGTATGAGGCGCTCCGCCTTATCGATCTGGAAAAGCTGACCCACGAGCAGTGCGCCAGGCAGATGGACATCTCCAGGACGACGGTGACGGAGATTTATGAGGCAGCCCGGGAAAAGGTCGCGGACTGTATCGTAAACGGGAGGCCGCTTGTGATCGCGGGAGGCGATTACCGCCTCTGCGATGGCTCAGCTGTCCGTTACTGCCGGAAAGCATGCCGCCGGCTGCAAGCAGGATCTGGAGAGAACAGCGGGAAAGGGGCAGGGCCGTGCCAGCCCTGTACACAGCCAGACATTCCCGCGCGTCCGATCCCGGCGAAAGGAGAGAAGGAAATGAGAATAGCAGTTACCTATGAAAATGGAGAAGTGTATCAGCATTTTGGGCACACGGAGCAGTTCAAGATTTATGATGTAGAGGATGGAAAGATCACAAAGGAAGAGATTGTGGATACGAACGGGAGCGGCCACGGCGCCCTGGCTGGGTTTTTAAAAGACCTGCAGGCAGATACCCTGATCTGCGGCGGCATCGGGGCGGGCGCGCAGAACGCCCTGGCGGAGGCTGGAATCCGGCTTTACGGCGGCGTATCCGGAAGTGCGGACGAGGCTGCGAAGGCACTGGCGGCAGGAACGCTTGCATACAACCCGGACGTACACTGCGATCACCACGGCCATGGGCATGAAGAGGGACACAGCTGCGGGCATGGCCATGGACACGGCCACGGCGAAGGTCATGAGTGCCGCCATGGCGACTGTGGGAGATAGGAAAAGCGGAGAGAACCGTTTTTCTCATATTTTAGCGAAGACAGCTTCTGGAGCGGAATAAGGGAAGAATAAAACCCTATTCCGCCCGGAGAATAAGCCTTTTCCGCCGCAGGACGTAATATCCGATTCCCAGGGCGTCCGCCAGGAACCAGCCAATTGGCACGGACCACCAGATTCCCACGACGCCGAAGGCGGGCACCGCAGACAGGGCGTAGGCCAGGGCAACGCGGGTTCCCAGGGAGACGACGGTGAGCACCACGGACATGCCGGGGCGTCCCAGGGCCCGGTAAAGTCCGTAGAGCAGGAAGAGGATGCCGATCAGAAAGTAAAAGGCTCCCTCGATCCGCAGGTAGCGGGCGCCCTCCGCGATGACGGCGGCTTCGGAGGCGTCGATAAAAAGAGACATCAAAGGCGCCGCGAAAAGGCAGACGCACAGGGAAATCAGAAGGCTGAAGGACACCGATACCAATACGGCGGTCCGGATGCCTTTTTTGATGCGTTCCGGCTTCTTCGCCCCATAATTCTGGGCGGTAAAAATGGAAAAGGCGTTGCCGAAATCCTGGACGGGCAGATAGGCGAAGGCATCGATCTTCACAGCTGCGGCGAAGGCGGCCATAATCGTAGTGCCGAAGCTGTTCACCAGACCCTGGACGGCCAGAATTCCCAGATTCATGATAGACTGCTGCATACAGGTCAGGGCGGAAAAGCTGGTGATCTCCTTTACGCGGCTTTTGCGCAGGCAGACGCCCTGTTCCCTTCGGAGAAGCTGCGGAAATTTAGCGAAGGTGTAAATGGCAATTCCGATACCGGATACATACTGGGCGATGACCGTGGCCTCCGCGGCTCCGGCCACGCCCCGGTGAAGTCCCGTCACAAACCAGAGGTCGAGGACGATGTTCAGGCAGGCGGACACCGTCAGAAAGGCAAGGGGCACCACGGAATTTCCCAGGGAACGCAGAAGCGACGCGAAGAAATTGTAGAGGAAAATCCCCGCAAGACCGGCGAAAATGACGGCCAGATAATCGCGCATCATCTGCACCAGCTCCTCTGGCGTCCGCAGAAACCAGATGATAAAGTCGAGGCCGGCAAAGACCAGAACATTTAGAATGATCGTGACGCTGGCAAGGAGAGTAAAGGAAGCCAGGATGCCCTCCTTGAGCCCCTTTTCATCCTTCTGTCCAAAACGGATGGAAAAGACGGTGCCGCTTCCCATGGCGAGCCCCAGAATAATGGAGGTCAGGAAGGTCATAAGGGAGAAGGCGGAGCCCACGGCGGCCAGGGCGCTTTCTCCCAGATAGCGGCCCACAATCAGAGTATCGGCGATATTATAGCACTGCTGCAGCAGGTCTCCCAGAATCATGGGGACGGCGAAGCGCAGCATGGTCTGCATGACAGGTCCTTTCGTCAGTTCGTTTTCCACTTTTACACACAGCTTTCTTTTTGAAATAATTAACTTAACAATCGTAATCTATTATAGGAGGAAGCCTGCGGACTGTCAATGCGGACTGCTGCGTTTTCTTGACTTTCTTTTGGGATCCATTATATAATGAGACAGATGCGCGGGGCTTTGAAAGGGCAGGAAAAGCGATAATCTTGCCTGGGCCCGCAGGCAGCATATTAGGGGAGGCGGCTTATGTTTTTAGATGGGCTGGACGAGCTGGATCAGAAAATCGTAAAGCTTCTGATTCAGAACGCGCGCATGTCCTATTCCGAGATAGGGCAGAAGATCGGCATTTCGCGGGTGGCCGTGAAAATGCGGGTACAGGCTCTGGAGCAAAAGGGCGTAATCGAGGAATATACGACGATCATCAACCCGCAGAAGATCAGCGGGGCGGTTTCCTGTTATTTCGAGATTGAGACGAAGCCGGACGCCCTTAAGGAGGTGGCAGAGCTTCTGCGGCAGAATGAGACGATCACGCAGATTTACCGTGTCACGGGAAAAAGCAGACTCCATGTACACGCGGTGGTATCCTCTCATGAGGAGATGGAAAAGCTGATGCATGAGACTATCGACCGCCTGCCCGGCATCGTGGAATGCGCCAGCCATGTGATTCTGTCCAGAATCAAGGATATCAAAGGCTTGCGGCTGTAACTGCTTCTATTATTTATGAGTGAAGGATGAGGAGAGAATGAGGGACATGAGAAAATATTTAGCGGCGGCCCTGCTGGGCCTTCTTTTTGTATCAGCGGCCGGCTGCGCGGACACAAAGGACGCTGGAGAGCAGCCAGTGGAGACGGAAAACGGCACGGGGGCTGGGGCGGAAGAGGCGGAAGCCTCCGGCGGCCTGAAGGCTCTGGAGGGAGAGCTTTCAGAAGAGGGAAGAAGCGCTTATCATTCTGTCCTGCTGGACGTTTATTTCAACCATCTTTTCCCGAACGACAGGGTTTACGGCTTTCTGGAAGGGGCCGATGTGTCAGAAAATGAATTTGCCATCTGCGATGTGGATCAGGACGGGGCGGCAGAGCTTCTGATTTCTTATACGACGACGGATGAGGCCGGAAAAGCGGCGTTGATTTATGATTTTGAAGACGCCCTTGGCATGGTGCGGGAGGAATTTTTCGCGTATCCGGCGCTTACTTTTTATGATAATGGATATGTGGCCCTGAAGGAAGGCCGCAGTCAGGAGGCAGAGGAAGACAGCAGCGTACAAGACAGTATGTTCTACAGGTATGACGCCGAAAGTGATACTTATATCAGTATTATTGAGAAGGAAGAGGCGGCCTCTGCCCTGGAGGACGCGCAGGAGCTTATCATTCCCTGGCAGAAGCTGACGGAAGAAAATATTGACCGTGTGAAATAACAGAAAGGAGGCTGTAAGAAATGGGCACAGAGCTGATCTCTAATTATGAAAAAATGAAAAATGAAATGGCCGGTGCGTTTCTGAAATATGATCAGGAGGCTATGATCCGAAAATTTGATCTGAAATATGACGAAGCGTACCTGTACCTTGACCTCTTAAGCCGTGCGCACCGGATCAGCCGGAAGACAGGACAGGTGACCTGGTCAGAGGATAGCTTTCAGACAGAAAATCCTGCGGACTATAACGCTGCCATGACGATTTATGACGTGCTCTGCTATTCCAGAAAGGACTGCCGCCTGGCTCATGAATGGGTGAACACGGCCAGCTTCTCCTCCATCCAGGGAGGCACGCTGGCAAAGGGGAGTGATTTCTTTCAGACTGCAGGGCGCCAGTTCGACGGCAGGACTGCGGCCCTCAGCCGTGCCTGCGAGAGCCTTGGCGGGGAAAAGCGGGAGAAGGGCGACGCCGCCTATGAGCTGGAGCTTTTTCCCTTTCTTCCTGTGATTTTGTGTTTCTGGGATTCCGACGAGGAATTTCCGGCCACGCTGCAGCTTCTGGCAGACAAAAATATTCTGGATTATATGCATTACGAAACCCTGATGTTCGCATTGTCCTATCTGCTGGAGCGCCTGAAAAGTGAGATGGACGCATCCGAAACTTGATTTAAAAGAACTACTGGAACTTCCTGAAAAAATATGATAATCTGTAAACGTACAGCAGATCCGCTGTGCTGGATGGAGGCGTTCTCTCCATGAATTTCCCAGGGAATAAGTTTGTTTACAAAAGATAACTTCCGGAGTTGGAAATGTTGCAGTGTTTTGTGATTCCGTGTACAATGAAGGAGGATATCAGATGGGACGAAAGGAAGAACCATTAATTCATTACTATGATCAGCCCGCACATTTCGCAGAGCTGATCAACGGCTGGATTTACGACGGAGAGGACTGTCTCAGGCCGGAAGACATTACGCAGGCCGATCGCAGATTAGAGCAAAGGAGCGGAAAACGGCTTGAAAAAGGGAGCTACAGGCAGCGCTGCCGGGATATATTTAAGCAGGCAGGAGAACTGAATATCCGGCTTTTTGTAGGAGTAGAGCTGCAGGAAAACATGGATTATTCCATGCCCTTGCGGGTGATGGATATGGACGTGATTTCTTATACATGCCAGAAGGATCTTCTTGCGGCGGAACACAGGAGAAAGAAAGATTTGAACATGGCTTCATCCGGGGAATTTCTCACAGGAATGGCGAAAGAAGACAGGCTGTCGCCTGTGGTTACACTGGTTTTATATCTGAACGATAAGCCTTGGGATGGCGCCAGAAGCCTGCATGAAATGTTAAACTTCAAGAATATTTCAGAAAAGGCAAAAAAATATATAGAGAATTATAACATCCATATTTTGGATGTCTGCCACACGCCAGACAGGGAACTCCAAAAATTTCCGCCGGATATTCGTTTTATGCTGATGTTCATAAAGTATACAAAAGATAAAAAAGCTTTAGCAGATATCAGAAAGCTGTGCGGACAGGAAACCATTGCGGAAGATACCTTTGACGCTTTGGCTGATTATATGAATGAGCCGGAGCTTTGGAAGATAAAAGAGAAAGCTGGCACAGAGAAAGGAAGGGTCAATATGTGTGAGGGACTGCGTGAACTGATGGCGGACAGTAAGGCGGAGGGAAGAGAAGAAGGAAGAGAAGAAGGAAGAGAAGAAGGAAGAGAAGAAACCACTCTGAATTCAGTTAAAAATCTGATGGAAACCTTGAAGCTGACCGCAGAGCAGGCTATGGACGCTCTGAGAATTCCGGACGACGACCGGAAAAAATATGTTTCCCTGTTAAAATAATTTGAAAATACCGCTGAAAGAAAAGGAACTTATTTATCCATGAAGAATATTTATGACGGCCTCCTGCAGTTTCGGGGAACATGGAGAACCTATCAGGAGCGGGTTCTCGCAAATTCACAGAAATACCTGGAAGATGGAAAGGTGCATATTGTGGCTGCGCCCGGTTCGGGCAAGACGACGCTGGGCATTGAACTGATCCGGCGGCTGGGGGCTCCGGCCCTCATTCTCTCTCCGAGCATTACCATCCGGCAGCAGTGGCTGGAACGCATCGAAGACGGATTTTTCGTAAAAGGAGCGGATCCGGAAGAATTTCTTTCCAACGATCTGAAGGCCATGAAAAGCATCACGGCCATCACCTATCAGGCTCTGTACAGCGCCATGAAGCATTACCAGGGGGAGCTTTCGGAGGAAGAGGAGGACGCGGCGGAGGACGGAGAGGGTGTCGGCGCGCGGGAGACGGAGAGCGTGGATTTCCGGGATTTCGATCTCTTTGAGGCGGTGAAGACGGCTGGGGTGAGGGTCGTCTGCCTGGACGAGGCCCATCATCTGCGCAGCGAGTGGTGGAAGGCCCTGGAGGCCTTTCTGAAGGAAGCGAAGGGGATGACGCTGATTTCCCTGACCGCGACCCCTCCCTACGACAGTACGCCCGCCCAGTGGAAGCGCTATATCGATCTGTGCGGCCCCATCGACGAGGAAATCTTCACGCCGGAGCTTGTGCGGGAGAAAAGCCTCTGTCCCCATGAGGATTACGTCTATTTTAACTGGCCCGCGAAGGAAGAGCTGGAGGAAATCCAGGCGTATCAGGAAAATACGGCTAAAGTGTGGGACGTCCTTCTGAGGGGGGAAGCCTTTACCCGCATGATTGCCACCCATCGGGGGCTTCGGGAGCCGGAACAATATAGTGAAAAATTCCTGGACAATCCAAAATATTTTTCCGCCCTGCTCATTTTCTGCCAGGCCCAGGGGATTCCCCTCCC
>CALWBB010000001.1 GCA_944375885.1 uncultured Merdimonas sp. | reverse complement strand
ATCTTTGATGATGCAGTACATCTTAATCGTGAACTCCCACTGCTTATCCTTCTGCTCGCGGTTGAATTTCACGAAATCCGGGTTGTCATCGCGGCCTTCTTTGCAGTGCTCTTTCGTCCATGCGAGAGCCCTCTCAAACTCCTCGTGATCATAGATGCCCTCTTCCATACGGCGGAGAATCTCTACCTCGTCTACAGACTCCACGCGCATACCCAGGTACTCTTCCATGAATGCCTGGTCGATGATGGAGCCGCCGATTCCCATACACATGGAACCAATCTGCAGATAAGATTTTCCTCTCATAGTCGCCGCCGCGATAGCCGCGCGGCCGAAGCGCAGCAGCTTCTCCTTTACATCGTCCGTGATCGTCTCCACATCGTCGCGATCCTGCACCTCATGCCCGTAAATGCCGAAAGCAGGCAGTCCCTTCTGCGCATGGGTGGCCAGAACAGAAGCCAGATACACAGCGCCCGGGCGCTCTGTGGCATTAAAGCCCCATACTCCCTTGATAGTCATGGGATCCATATCCATGGTTTCAGATCCATAGCACCAGCACGCGGTAACGGTCAGCGTGATAGCTACGCCTTCTCTCTGGAACTTCTCCTGGCAGGCGGCAGATTCCGGAACGCGTCCAATCGTTCCGTCTGCGATTACGACCTTTACTTTGGATCCGTCAGAATAACGTAAGTTTTCCTCATACAGCTTCTTGGCAGCCTGGGCCATGCCCATGATCTGATCCTCCAGTCCCTGCCTTAACTGCATAGGTCCTGTTCTTCCGTCGATAACCGGACGGATGCCGATTGCGGGATAGCCTCCGACAAGTGTTTTGTTTGCCACTTTACATACCCTCCATTTCCTTTATTTGCATTTCCAGTTCAAAAAGAAGCCTGCACGGCAGGTCTTCTGCTGTCCTTATTATATAACAGGCCAGAAAAAATTGCACGTAAAATTCAATTCTGATATGGACATTTTTTGTGCTAATTGATATACTTCTCTTATAGAATTTGTATTTTTTTATTCACTACGACCAAAGTTTTGCTCAAAGGAGACACTGCCGTATTATGAAAGCTTTCCATGAAGTGCGCAGCTATGAATCTGATTTTATGGTCTGGCATTCCCGTTATGAAAACATAGGGTTTCTCGCCCACTGGCATAAGGAAATCGAGCTGATCTACGTGCGCTCCGGAAGCTGCCGCCTGAATATCACGGATCATACCTTTGTGGCTGGGGCCGGCGATCTGGCAGTCTGCGAAAGCGGCGTAATTCACTACAGCGATTCCCATGGGCTGGACAATTCCCTGGATTTTATTATCTTTGATACTTCGATTTTAGGCCCGCTCTTCCAGAATCCGGGCTTTACTTATCCCCTGGTCTCCAGAGCTGAGCTTGAAGCCTGCGGCCTGTCCGGCCGTCTGGAGGATCTGATTGATACTGTATCGCGTGAACTCACAGAAAAATCCCCTTTTTATCAGGAGATCGTCTCTTCCTCTATCCAGACCTTCTGGGCTCTTCTGAAACGGTACCATCCTCGGGCAGAGATGGGACAGCTTCCGGATGACCGGCGGGCGCGCACCCTTTTGGGGCTGCAGGAACTGCTCTCCTATCTGGATGCACATTACGCGGACAATATCTCTTTAGAATATGCCGCCGCGCGCATGAATTTCAGCCCCAGCCATTTTTCCAAAACCTTCAAAAAGCTGATGGGAACCAATTTCGTGACTTACCTGAATATGGTGCGCGTGGAGCGGGCTGCCTATGAACTAAGACATACGGAAAAAAAATTTACAGACGTCGCATTAAGCTGCGGCTTCAATAATATCCGCACCTTTAACCGTGTCTTCAAGGATATCACCGGCTGTACGCCTTCCGAATTCCTGGCGCTTCCAGATCCGGATCTATACAAACGAACCTACTACAACCGGCGTTCGGAAGAAAAAGAATATGTAAAAGACGGTTCCATAACACTGGTAAAAAATTTTCAATAATCAGGGAGACCGCCGCCTATCGGCTGTCTGCCGGCCTGCGGCCCTCCTCCTTTTCAAATTCTCAAACTATATAAGGAGGCCTTCTATGTCAGAAAAACCTGTATTGTACCGGAAACGCCTGATTCCCTCTGAATGCATCCGCCTGGACAGCGATGAAATCCTGCTTCGCACCGAGCGCCTGCTCGTAACCCGCTGGAAGACAATACGGCCTAAAAAAGAGCTGAGCCACGGAGCCTCCTGCTATCTTCTCGATAAGGGCTGGAAAATCAGCCGTTTCCTGAACCACAGCGGGGAACTGATCTGCTGGTACTGCGATATCATCGACTATACCTGGGACGCAGAGACAGACACCTATATCTTCACCGATCTTCTGGCCGATGTGCTGCTCTACCCTTCCGGCGAAGTACGCGTCGTAGATCTGGACGAAGTAGCCCAGGCGCTGGAGGAAGGGCTGCTTGCCCCGGCACAGGCCTGCCTTTGCATGCGCCGGCTGGACGCGCTTCTGCGGGAGATTTACGCAGGGCGCCTGCTGGCAGGCCTGGAAAACTGCTGGCCGTACTGAAAGACTGCCGGCCGGGCTGGAACGGTATAGAAACCTTCACAAAAGGGGTGCGGCTCAATCATCATTATCTTTCGATGATTGAGCCGCACCCCTTCTCTGTCTTGCCTTACTTCGCCCTGTCCTGCCGTCTGTCTTCTTTCCCCTTATGTCCTATTCCGTTATTCCCCAGACAGTTCTCTCAGCTTCTTTTCCAGGGCGGCAATTTGCGCGTCTTTCTCTTCAGCCATCTGCCGGAATTGCTCCTGGCTCTTGGTTCTTTCCAGTTCCTTTTCTTCCAGCGCTTTCTGCGCCTTCTGGAGTTTCTCCTCCAGCTCCTCCACATACAGCTTCATGGTATTCTCATCCAGTATCCTAAGAGCGTCTGACCACATCCCCAGCACCTCCTCTGGTTTCCGGCGCAGCATGGCGATCTCACGGTAAATCTCCTCCAGCCACGGATAGTCCCTTATGAGTTCTTCCGCGTCGCTCAAACTCTCCGTGGTAAGCAGGGAAAGCCATGCATTCTGTTCGCTTTTCTCCCTTTCAGCATACGGGATTTTCCGGTACACGTCAAGGGCCGCCAGGCAGAATTCCTGGAGGAGTTCCAGCTCCAGCCCCGTGTCAAACACAGTTTTCCCATAATGGAGATACGCCCCGGGGCAGCGGCGGAAGGCGGCGCTGCTGTTCTCATAGAGGACGATCACATAGACCTTTTTGATGTCTCGGTAGGAGAACCGCCCTTCCTTCTCCCGCTTCGCCCTCATGTACTGGCGCATGACCAGATCCGCCGAGTAGCAGGAGATCCGCTCCGCCGGGAAGGCGTAAGCCTGCTTCTGCACCTCCACATTGTACAGGGAGCCGTCCTCGGCTTCTGCCAGAAGATCCATGATCAGGTAGCTTTCCCCCTCTATCAGACGATCCTCACCTGGGAGTACGCGCAAGATCCGCACCTGGAAGCCCAGGAGGCTGGAGATGAAGCGGGACAGCCTCCCTCTGTGCAGTTCCGGGTCAAAGAGGTATTTGAAAAAGGGATCGTAGGTCAGTGGCAGGGATTTCTTCCCCTGGCAGAAATCCAGGAACTGCTCCTTCCAGCTGTCATTTAACGCCCAGTAGCTTCGGTAAAGGCCTGGCGACCGTTTTAAAAGCTCCAGCGTTTCCTCCTTTGTCTGCGGCGCGGTTTCCCACGTCACAGCCTGCAGTGAACCAACTTGTCCTTGTTCCATGTGCAGTTTTTGTAATCCTTTCTTGTCAAACAATAAGTTGCATTGGGGAATTTTCCGGCGAGCCGCCGGGAAATCGGTACTGATCAGTACAAAAGATAAAAATGCTACATAAACCAGGACCGCAGAGCTGTCAGTGCAAAGCTGTCAGTTTTTCAATTCGGATTTTCACATATAAGCTTCATCACTGGCAGCCCCTGTAGTCTCGGTTTCTGTATGCATTTTCTATATTTTATTTTCTCTTCTGTCTGCCCGCCTTTTCAGCCTTCGGATAGTTCTCTCAGCTTCTTTTCCAGGGCAGCAATCTGCGCGTCTTTTTCTTTAGCCATCTGCCGGAGTTGCTCCTGGCTCTTTTCATTCTCTTCCAGCGCCTTCTGGAGCTTTTCCTGGCCTCTGATCCTTTCCTGCTCCTTCTCTTCCAGCGCCTTCTGGAGTTTCTCCTCCAATTCTTCCACATACAGCTTCATGGTATTCTCATCCAGTATCCTAAGAGCGTCTGACCACATCCCCAGCACCTCCTCTGGTTTCCGGCGCAGCATGGCGATCTCACGGTAAATCTCCTCCAGCCACGGATAGTCCCTTATGAGTTCTTCCGCGTCGCTCAAACTCTCCGTGGTAAGCAGGGAAAGCCATGCATTCTGTTCGCTTTTCTCCCTTTCAGCATACGGGATTTTCCGGTACACGTCAAGGGCCGCCAGGCAGAATTCCTGGAGGAGTTCCAGCTCCAGCCCCGTGTCAAACACAGTTTTCCCATAATGGAGATACGCCCCGGGGCAGCGGCGGAAGGCGGCGCTGCTGTTCTCATAGAGGACGATCACATAGACCTTTTTGATGTCTCGGTAGGAGAACCGCCCTTCCTTCTCCCGCTTCGCCCTCATGTACTGGCGCATGACCAGATCCGCCGAGTAGCAGGAGATCCGCTCCGCCGGGAAGGCGTAAGCCTGCTTCTGCACCTCCACATTGTACAGGGAGCCGTCCTCGGCTTCTGCCAGAAGATCCATGATCAGGTAGCTTTCCCCCTCTATCAGACGATCCTCACCTGGGAGTACGCGCAAGATCCGCACCTGGAAGCCCAGGAGGCTGGAGATGAAGCGGGACAGCCGCTCTCTGTGCAGTTCCGGGTCAAAGAGGTATTTGAAAAAGGGATCATAGGTCAGGGGCAGAGACCTCTTTCCCTGGCAGAAATCCAGGAACTGCTCCTTCCAGCTGTCATTTAACGCCCGGTAGCTTCGGTAAAGGCCTGGCGACCGTTTCAAAAGCTCCAGCGTTTCCTCCTTTGTCTGCGGCGCGGTTTCCCACGTCACAGCCTGCAGTGAACCAACCTGTCCTTGTTCCATGTGCAGTTTTTGTAATCCTTTCTTGTCAAACAATGAGTTGCATTGGGGAATTTTCCGGCGAGCCGCCGGGAAATCGGTACTGATCAGTACAAGAATAGAATAACATCCTGCGGAATAAAACTCAACACTTTTTTACTTCTATTTCTAAATATTTTCTATTTTCTAAACATGTAATTACATTCTCCCTGTCTCTTAAGCAGAAGAAAGGGACTGTTTCCAGCCCCTTCTCTAAATTTTCCGTCCTATAAATGCTGACATTTTCTTCTTGGTACATCTGCAGCTTCCATTCTATGACTGCCTCAATTCTGTCTTGCGGCTTTCATATAATCTTTCGATATTTTTTCTGGCATAATCCATATGTGCCTGCATAAGAAGCTCTGCCCGGTTTGGATTATGCTCACGGAGTGCGTCCAGAATAGCTTGATGATCCGGCACAGCCGTATTGGGCGCTCCGTCCGCTGTCTGCACACCCTTCCATGTATTATGCTGTGTGCTGTTAAACAATGTTTCACAGAGTACATAGATACTTTTCAAAGCACTGTTTCCTGTGGCCTCTGCCAGCCCACGGTGGAAAGCGCTTTCTTCCACAGAGCCTTTATCCCCTTCTTCCATCAGAAGCTTCATCCTGTCAATACTTTCCTGCAGTTCCTCTATCTGCTCTTCTGTAATGTTTTCAGCAGCCTTTTTTACAATGTAAAGTTCCAGAACCGTCCGCACTTCCATAACTTCCAGAAGGGAGATTTGGCCTGGCACAACGCTGTCACAAATATTTGTCACGATTTCATCAAAAGTAAGCTGGCGCACATAACTGCGTCCATTCCTGAGTTCCAGAATATCGTTGTCTACCATAATGCGGATTGCTTCCCGGATAACTGTCCGGCTCACTCCCATACTTTCCGCCATGGCCCTCTCCGTCGGAAGCCTTTCTCCGGATTTTAATTCGCCCGATCGAATCTGTGCATGAATCCTTTCCACCACTATTTCAGACAATTTTCCTTTTTTAATCGGTTTCTCCTTTGTACCCATAAATCAGCTCTCCTGCATGCGCGTTTTACCGCTTTCTCAACTTTATTATACCTGTCTTTTCCCGTCCGTCAAGGAACTTTCACCTCTTAAAAAAGCATAATTTCTGGGACCGCAAAACCTATGATTCTTGTTAGAAATCTACCGTTTTTTCAGCGCACAATTTATTGACAACATTCTGGGCACAAATTACAGAAATAGCATTTACAGCTTCTATGGAATACATTCCGATATGCGGCGTGATCACTATGTTCTCTAAAGACAGCAGGGGATTATCCGGCCGGATTGGCTCATTTTCCACCACATCCAAAGCGGCGCCCCCAAGTTTTCCACATTTGCAAGCCTCATACAATGCGGACTCGTCTACAATTCCTCCGCGGCTGGTATTGATAAGAAAAGCACCTGGCTTCATAGCTGCTATCTGCTGTCTATTGAACATGCCTCGGGTTTCTTTTGTCAAGGGAACATGGATAGACACAAAATCGCTGTTTTCTATTACTTCCTTCCAGGAAACCAATCTGACATATTCTGCAAATTCTTCCGGCAGCTCTTTCAGATAAGGATCAAAAACAAGAATTTTCATAGAAAAACCTCTGGCTCTGCGTGCCACATTTCGGGCTATGTTTCCAAATCCCACTAATCCCAATGTTTTTGCATACATATCACATCCCATATACACTTTCCACTTTCCTGTTTTAACTTCCTGAGAGCTTACAGAAACGCCCCGACACAGATTCAGCATATGCGCGACAGCCAAATCTGCAACTGCGTTGGCATTGGCGGCTGGGACATTTTTCACCGTAATCCCAAGCCTTTTCGCTGCTTCCAAATCTATATTGTCCAACCCTGCACCATGCTTCGCTATAATCTGAAGCTTCCTGCAATTTTCCATTAAGTCTGCCGGAAACTTATGAGAGCCAATGATTAACGCATCATAGTTTGGAATACTCTCTGCAAATGTTTCCTGTGTAAACTCATCCACCAGGCGAGTTACCTCAATCCCCGCATTTTCCAAAATGAGAAACGGTTCTTTTCCTGCCTGCCCAAATGATCGCGATGTTACAAGTACCTTCACTCTTTTTCACCCCTTATTTTTGCAAGCTAAAATTTCTTTTAATCCTTCAACTGCATAACTTTTTTCAGAAGATATCGGAATCCACACAACTTTATTTATGTATTGGCTCCCGTCAAAAATTTCCCGATACAGGCGATACATGAACTCTTCCGAAATCACTGCCAGAGTATGGCATTCGCTCCAAAAATTTCTGCAGTAATATTCCAGAGCTTCCCTCACTCCCCCGTTGATGACCCCTTCTGCATACGAAAACCTATCCTCGTCCGTACCATACGAAAACAGCCTCATAGCATGACAAATGTAAAGCGCCCGGTTAAATCCCATATTTTTCAAGTTTTCTACCCCGCGCCTTACCTCTACAGGATTTAAACACTCTACTTCCGTTCCCAGAATCGGCGCAAGGATACTTCCTGTTTTCAATACATGGAACAATTCCCCAGTAAAATTAGAAAGAAGCCCGGAAACCTTCTCATCCTGCACATACGCAATGTGGGTGTGCGATCCCGGAAATGCCAAAGCCATATTTCTGCATTGGCAAACCTTCCTTGCCTCTTCCATAACCCCTATGATTTCCATTTCTTCCCCGCGCATATTATTGACAAACGTAATATCTGAATGCCCCGTTTTCAGTCCTGGAATCAAATGAATATTTCGTTTAAAGCAGCTGGCTTCATAAAAATCCACAATACTGTCAGAAAATGTCTTTACCGTAACCGGGAGAATCAGATGTGGAATTTCTTTAAGGCCATATGGAGAAGTTACCATTCCCGAAGCATAGATCTCGCCTATATCATCTTCCTGCAGATCCATTTCCTTCATAGCATCCTCATAGAGTGTTTTCAGCCCATCCAGTAAAATTGCATTGCTTCCCGCAATTGCAGAATCTTTGGAACCTATGCTTTTCTTTTTTGCATAAACCACACGCTTTCCTGGATCCAAAAGATATATCCGGGAGTTTGATGTTCCCGAGTCATAATATACGATATATTTTCCGCTCATTCTCCCTGCCGTCTCAACGCCTTTGTATAAGCCTTCGCTATCTCTGTTATTTCATCAAAGCGTTCTTCTTCTACTAGTTTCAGGCTTACCAAGTTCCCGCCCGTTCCTATTCCCAGAGCCCCTGCATCCAGGTATTCCCTGCAGTTGTCTGCGCTTATGCCCCCTACTGCAAGAAGCGGAATATGTTTTAAGGGGCCTTGTAACGATTTTATATAAGATACCCCCATTACTCCCGCTGGGAACACTTTTACAATATCTGCCCCATAGCTGTACGCCCGGGCAATCTCTGTAGGCGTCAGGGCTCCAGGGATCGATATTTTCCCTAGTCTTTTGGTTTCCTCTACTACTTCCCTGTTCACATCCGGTGAAATAATATACTCAGCTCCTGCTTCCACTGCCTGCCGCACCTGTGCTGATGTCATAACTGTTCCGGCTCCCACGCAAAGAGTATCCCGATAACTCTCTGTTAATTTCCTTATAGAAGCCAAAGCATTTTCCTGCCCCTTATGGCAGCTCTGATCAAACGTGACCTCGACACAGGTGATACCACCTTTTGCCAAAGCATCGGCAAGAGCTGCAATTTTTCCACAGGGAATTTCTCTCACAATAGCGATGATTCCACTGTCCAAAATCCGCTGCAATACATTTACAGGCATTTTCCATCTCCTCCTTTTCCAGGCAGTACAACACCGACTATGCCTCCATTCACCCCAGTATGTACGTCCTTAGATAGTCTATAAAACCATCATATCCTTTAAAAAATTCATTCATAGTATTTTTAAAAGCGCCAAACGAATTAAACTGTTCCAACAGCAATCCGTCCTCATAATAAATTTTCCGATATTCAGGGATTTTATCTAAAAGCTCCTGCACAGCCGTTCTGTCAGGCTCCTCGTCAATGGTTCTGCGCACCTCTAGCACTGCTCCCTCCATCCTGCGCCACCATACAGGATTGACTGTCATCAGCAAATCTCCGCCCAGAAAACGTGTCCATAAAAAATGGCTCTGGTTATTCGCCACCAGCAGCTTGGCTCTATATCCCCGCTCAGCATACAGCTTATAAATTTTTTTAAAAACAGCTTCCCCTCCAAAATCCAGATATTCTTCTGTAATAGGCAGTTCCTGCTCGTGCACCAGCTTTTTTATATAATCGTCAATCCTGCCCGTCATAATAGTACAGCTGTTAAACAAACCTTTTACCGATAAACCTTCGGCCTCACGCCGGTTCAGGCCACGTTCAATGGCCTCCGCCACCGCTACCGCCTGAGGCACGCCAAAACATACTGTCCCGTTAACGGAAATGCCACGATACACACATTCCTCTACCGCCGCAACGCCCTCTTGTGACACTGGCATTTTAACCAGGATATTCTCACTCAAACTCGACAATTCCACCGCATGAGCCACTGTCTTTCTCGTACTCCGATAAAACCTTGGATTAACCTGCATAGCCTGCCATCCTTTTTGCCCTCCGCTCTCACGGAACAGAGGCAGGAGTTTTTCTGCCCCCTTAAGGCCGGCTTCTTTTGAAATCTGCCAGCAAATTTCTTCATCCGTGGCGTCCAACATTTCTTTCTGGATTATCGTCTCCAGCCGCTCTTTCCATAAATATTTTTCTTTTCTCAGCACATTCCCCACAATTACAGGATTGGAGGTGGCTCCGCAGCCACCTCTGCTCAGCGCGAGTTCTATATCCGCTATCCCACATGAATCATTCCATAATTGTGTCTGCGGAAATTTCTCCGCCGCCTCCTGCAAGGGACTCAGATATTTTTTCATCCGTTTCTCCCGTCATTCCTTTATGATCGCATAAATTGTCCGCCATTCACATCCACAGTCATTCCCGTACAAAAATTCGAAAGATCACTTGCCAAAAAATACACTGCATTTGCGACATCCTCAGCCGTTCCAAGCCTTCCAAGAGCAATGCCGTCCGGAGTATCGCCTCTTCCTGCCGTCATTTCTGTAGCGATCTGCCCCGGCGCTACATCATTCACACGGATTCCAAGCGGCCCGCAATGTCGTGCCAGCGCCTTTGTCAAAGCCAATATGCCTCCTTTAGATGCCGAATAATTCACACCTGCCATCCAACCGCCCACCTGGCCTGCCTGGGAAGCGATATTTACAATGGCGCCTTTTCCCGTTTTCTGCATATATGGAAGGGCCTGTTGGCAGCAGAAAAAGGTTCCCCTTAAGTTAATATCAATCAGTCTGTCCCATTTCTCCACTGTCATATCCGGAACTCTAGTCGGATCAAGGATCCCTGCGCTGTTAACCAGAATATCAATCCGTCCGCATTCATGGTAAACCTTCTCCATCATTTCTTTCACAGACTCCAGTTCCACGACATTCAGATAAACTGCTCTTGCCTTTCCCCCCTGTTCTTGGATACTCTCTGCAGTTTTTTCCGCTCCCTCAAGATTAATATCCGCGGCAACTGCTTCCGCTCCATATTCTGCCAACACCTTACAGCAGGCACGTCCAATTCCACTTCCTCCGCCTGTGACAATCGCTGTCCTTCCTGTCAAATCACCCATTTTCAAATGAATCACCTCTATTTTTGCTAGTTTTGAACTGTGTCTAAAAATAATTTGATACCTTCTTTTCTGCGGAACATTTGAAAAGCCTTTTCCCATTCCTCCAGTTTCATCCTATGAGTAAGCAATGGGGAGAGGCGGACAAGCCCTTGCCGGACCAGCTTAATTCCTTTTTCCCAATTCAGATACGTAGAAGCCATTGAACCGCTGAAATGGATTTCCTTATAGCATATCTGTTCTATATCAAATGTAATCGGCTTTCCTGTCAGTCCTATCTGACAGTAATATCCTCTCTTTTTGATCAATTCAAGTCCAGATTGAATGCCCGGCTCGCTGCCCGAACATTCCAATACTACATCTGCTCCATACCCATCTGTAAGTGCATCTATGAATTCTTTTATGTCTTCCTCCTGTATATCTACCGCGTGGTGGATACCCAGTTCTCTGGCCTTTTCCAGCCGCTCCTTATCCGCAGCGGTTCCGGTAATCACTACCTCCGCACCTTCTGCTTTCGCAATCTGGGCAGCTATCAGCCCAATCGCACCCGGACCTGATACAAGCACCACATCGCCTGCCTCTATATGGCAGCAGTCATAAACCGCATGTGTACAGCATGCCAAAGGTTCCAGCATCGCTCCCGACACAAAGTCTATCTCATCCGGAAGCAAATGGACATTCGCTTCTTCCGCTATTGTATACGCTTCAAACGCTCCATCAAACCAATAACCCAGGCTCTTTTTGCGGATGCACAGATTATAAAAACCCTGCCGGCAATATCGGCAGTCTCTGCAGTAATAATATGCCGCTTCCGCAACCACACGATCTCCTGGTTTAAATTTAGTAACCCCTGTGCCAACTGCAGCCACTACGCCTGAGAATTCATGTCCTGGTACTACTGGGGGATTTACAGGAATTGCGATATCACTGTTATAAATGTGCAGATCCGAACCGCAAATCCCAGCTTCCTTTATTTCAATTTTTACCTGCCCCTCTGCCGGCTGTGGTTCCGGAATATCCCGGATATCCATATTTCCCGGGCCATCTTGATATTTCACTAAAGCTTTCATTTCAGGCCAAACACCTCCACAGCTGTCCCGGACAGTATTCTCTCTAAGTCCGTCTCTTTTTTTACAGCCGTCCTGTACTTGGCCAGTTCTACCGGAATGTTATCCACAACATCAGAAGAAAACATCAATTTTGAACAGCCCACTTCTTTTAGCATTCCTTCCAGAGCCGCGATATCCACCCAGCTGGGTTCCAGGTACACGTTATCATGTGTCCGCGCAATATAAGATGCTGTTCCAATAGAACCTCCGCCAGAACCCGCATGCGCCATAACGATAACTAAATCCGGAAATTCTTCCGCTACCTTTGCCACCTGAATCGGATCTGCAAAACTCCCCCCATTTCCTGTATGGATCATCAAAGGAATCCCGAGCTTTCTAACCACATCACAGCATGCCAATCCATCCCTGGATGCAGGATTGACTGCATGTCCAATTGGTGTCAGTTTTGCCGCCACAAATCCCAGTTCTTTCACGCACCGTTCTGTCTCCTCTGCATATTCCTCTATCCGGAAATGTGGATTCATGGAAGACATACCCCAGAATTTTCTTTCTTTGTTTTGTGTCAGCTTATAAATTCTGTCATGTATTGCTTTATAGTCTTCTACATAAGGCCTCGGAATAAAAGGCTGCACAATAGCTCCATCCACACCGTATTTCTTGCAGTTTTCAATGAGAAGGTTTTCGTCATTGTCAAGATCGAAAGCCACATCATATCCCAGATGACTATGCGCGTCAATAATCATAAAGCATCCCATCCTTTCCTTAAATGAATCTATTTTTATAGTTTAGAGCTCTTATTCCTGGCATTCTGCAAAGTCGCTGCCAATACAGCAACAAACAGGACAATTCCATATAAGACCTGCTGCATCGCCTGAGACAAATTTAACGCTGTAAGGATAGATAAGAGTACTGCAATCGTCAGTGCGCCTGCCACAGTACCCAGATAGCTTCCACTTCCGCCAGACATAGACACTCCGCCCAGGGCAACCGCCGCTATAGATTCAAACTGGAATTCATTTCCCATTCCAAGATACGCAGAGCCAGTCCTTCCCAGCAGCATTAATCCTGCCATTGCCGCAGACATTCCACTGATTCCATACGCAATCGCTTCTGTCTTTTTTACTCGGATCCCGGAAAAATTCGCGACCACACGATTATTTCCCAGGGCGTACAAAGCGCGGCCATAGCTAGTCTTGCGCAGCAAAAGCATGGTCACGGCAATCAGCATCAGCCAAAACAGCAGAGCAACAGATATACCGCCCACAGTCCCTGTCGCGAGGAAATTCAAAATTTCCGGAGCATACCCCACAATGGAGCCAGAGGTAAGCCCCGTGACAACCCCCTGCAGAATTGTATTCATTCCCAACGTCATTACAATCGAAGGGATCCCAAGGCAGGTAACGCCTACCCCATTCAAAAGTCCTAGAAGAAATCCTGCCAGTATAATTCCAATAAGTGCCACTATCAGGCCCGCTCCGCTGTAAATATTAGAAAAGGTAAACGCCGCCATTGCAGCTGCATTAAAAATCCACGGAACCGACATATCAATACCACCTGTAATAATCACCAGTGTCTGACCTATCGCCGCGCAGCCTATAATAGCTGCTTCTGCCAGCAAAACCCTGATATGTGTACCACTGGCAAAGCCCGGCCTCAAAACAGAAATCAGAATAAATAAAATCACCACAATCAGATACCGCGATATAATGGTACTGTTCTTTTTCCAGAATAATGTCTTATCCATTCTTTTTTCCCCCTTTTCTCATATCTATTACAGAGCATACCCCTACAGTTACGACAAGAAATACACCCTGGAATACTGTAGACCAGAAGGATTTTGCCCCCATAAATGTAAGAAGATCCTGAATCAGGCGCAAAATATATGCCCCGGCAATTGTACCGATCGCGCCTCCCATTCCGCCTGCCATACTGGTTCCTCCAATAACCGAAATTGTAATGGATGGCATCGTCATTGCATCACCTGCATCTGGAGAACCAGAAGCCAGCTGCGCTGTTCTCCATAAACCTGCCAATGCCGCCAAGCCGCCGGAAATTGCAAATGTGAGCATTTTCACCTGCGAAACGCGGATGCCGTTCAAAAAACCCGCCTTCTCATTACAGCCTACTACATACACATTCCGCACAAAACGGGTTCTCCGTATAAGAATCCAGCATATTACAATCAAAACGACAATGATCATGGAAACAGAAACCTGGCCGAAATTGTGCAGCAAGGCTGAAACATACCTGGAAGGCGGATTACCTCCGTCTATAGGCAGAATCAGCAGCGAAATTCCCAACAGCACATAATTGACAGTAAAAGTAACCACAAAGGGCTGCACATTAAACCGGGTTATGATATATCCATTAAAAAAACCTATTCCAGTTCCCAGCGCCACAATCAAAATGCTCATCAGAATCATTCCAGGAATACTATCCGGCATATACAAAGCTGCCACAGAATTGCTTAGGCATATCACACCTCCAATGGACAGGTCAATCCCGCCTGCCAGCAAAACAAATGTCTGCCCAATTCCTGCCAGCAGAAGACACAGCTGTCCATTTGTAATAGTTGCAATTCTTGAAAATTTCATAATCTCCGGCTGTACAATATACATCACAACCAAAAAGAGCACCAGCAGAATAAAAGAAACTACAGTTCTTTTCCCGTCCGGTGTGATATGTATGAATCTTTTATAGTCTCTTTTTCGCATAGCTAACAACCTCTTCTTTTATCCCTTAATAAACTACACAGCAGCCTCACCTACCGAAACGCGGATAATATTTTCTTCCGTCATGGAGTCTCCCTGCAAATGTGCTTTAAACCTGCCCTCAAACATGACATATATGCTGTCACACATGTGAACCAGTTCTTCTGTATCCGTAGAAAAGAATAAAATCGCCTTCCCTTCCTGACAATGCTCCTGCATCAGATTAAACATCTCACGTTTTGTCCCAACATCTACCCCTCTGGTAATGTCATACATAAGCAGAATATCTGGTTCTGCAAGAAGCTGTTTTGCCAGGACAACCTTCTGCTGATTTCCGCCTGACAGCGTAACAACCTGCACCTCTGGCGTATCTGTTTTGATCTGTAGTTTTTCTATCATTTTTTTAACTGACTGGCTTTCTTTCAATGCACTTAAAAAAATGCCTTTCCTAATTTTCCCCAGAGATGCCAGTGTAATATTCTCTTTTACAGACATCGGAAGCACCAATCCCTGCTTACCCCTATCTTCCGGAATCAGGGCAATCCCTCTCTTTAATGCCGACGCAGTACTGCGCAGCCTGCACTCTTTCCCTTTTATCTCTATTTTTCCTTCAGCGCCTTTCGCACCGTATAAAACTTCAAAAAGTTCTGACTGTCCCTGTCCTGACAAACCACCGATTCCCAAAATTTCTCCTGCGTGCAGTTCAAAGGAAACTCCTGTCAGTTCCCCATTGCGCAAGTTTTCCACATGCAAAAGAACCTCTTCTTTCCTGCTGTGAGCTTTTTCTGGATAATATCCCGCTATCTTTCTTCCCAGCATCAGCGTTACCATCTGATCCGTATCCAGCTCGTCTTTCTTTGCCTCGCAGACACTCGTACCATTTCGGAAGATTGTAATCTGTTCGCAGATACTATTAATTTCCTGCAGCCTGTGCGAAATAAAAATAATAATTTTCCCTTCTTTGGACAATTTTCTGATAAGTTCAAAAAGCCATTCCACATCCTTTTCTGTCAAGGCCGATGTTGCCTCATCCAAAACCAGGATATCAAATTCAAAAGCCAAAGCCTTCAATATTTCAACCTTCTGGCATTTTGCCAGAGGAAGCTCCCGTACATACTGTGTGCAGTCAATATCCTCTACACCAAATTTTTTAAATAACGCTTCAGCTTTTTTATTTAATTCTTTTATTGTTTTCCGTCTATAAGGCTTTTCTTCTTCTGTCATAAAAAGATTTTCCGACACGGTTGCGTTAGAAACCAGGCTGAGTTCCTGATGGACTACTCTCACCCCTTCAGCCATCGCTTCCTTTGGTGTCCGGCGGAGCATTTTTTTCCCGAACAGAAGGACTTCACCCTCATCTTCTTTTTCGACGCCGCACAATACCTTAACCAATGTGCTTTTTCCAGCTCCATTTTCTCCCAACAGCCCCATGATATCCCCTTTGTTGGCAGAAAAGTTTGCTTTTTCCAGTGCATGAACATTTCCAAATTTTTTGGAGATTTGACGCATTTCAAAATCAGCCATATATCTTCTCCTTAAAAACTTTTTAAAGCTGGGCTGCCGTAAACTCTTTTTCCAGCTTACGGCAGCCCGTTTTTATCCCCGTTCCGGATATCTCACTTTTTATTCATTACCTGCCATGAAGTCTACAAGATCCTGAGGGTTAACCTGAACCGGATAATCTGCCGGCAGCACAGGCCACAGGAACTGATCCGGCCATTCGGACGAATAGTCTATACCTTCCTCTGCAATTTTATATCCAACGCCAAGTTCCTCAGCCGCCTTATCAATCTCAGTAAAGTCAAGGCCGTTATCCACAATTAAAATATCCGGAGCCACTACTGTATGCTGTTCAACTTCTTCACCATTCAGCACAGCAATCGCGGTATCCATAGCCATAACGCTCATACCCACATACCAGGGAGTAAACGCTCCTGACACACCCGCCTCTGCGTTTGCGATGATATTGCTGTTGTAGGTATCTCCATTACACGGAACCGGATCAACCCCAGCATCATTGCATGCATTGATGATCGCCGTTGTATGAGACTGTGTGAAGCAGGCGTCTATATCATTGGTAGCAAGCAGCGTTCCAAATTCATTCTGAATCGTTCCCTCATTAAATTCACCATCAAATTCAGCCACTACATTGATATCCGGATATTTTTCAAAGACTCCCATGACTGTATCATAAATTCCAATAGAGGTAGAAGTACTGGAAATACCCCTGTCTACTACAATATTTCCAGCTCCTCCAATCGACTCTGCTAGTACAGTAGCTGTAAGAGCATAGGATTTGGAACTGTCAATCGCAACTGAATACGCCTTTTCTGACGTGGAGTTGCTGTCAAATGTAACAACTACAATCCCTCTGTCAACAGCATTGTCAATCGTAGTCGTTAATCCACTTTCCGAACAGCAGTCTATAATAATCGCATCATAATCCATTTCAATCAAAGTCTCCAGGGACGCAACCTGTGCTTCAACCGTATTGTCTGTATTATATATGTCAAGAACACATTTTTCTTTGTACTCATCTGTTGCCGCTACCATCTCCGCAACAGCTTCCATTTCCTGACGCCATCCGTTCTCCATATAAGAGTTACTTAACGCGATTTTATATACTCCATCAGATGCCTCCTCTGTATCCCCACTACTTTCCTCAGCGGCAGAGCTGTCTTCCGCTGCCGGTTTCGTATCAGCATCTGCATTTCCACAACCAGTAAAAAGCGAACTAATCATTGCTATCCCCAAAACAACTGCCAAAAACCTTTTCTTCATACTCTTTTCCCTACCTTTCTCTCCAATACATTCTAAAAATGAAAATCTTAAAAATTTTTATTTCAGGATTATCATCCTTCCAAACCAATCACATGTATAGACTCTATTTTCACCTCCTCAGCTAATATGTTCTTGGTTTTTTCTTCCGTTTTTTGTTCTCTTTGCTTTCATTCTCACCTTTATATATTTTGGTTTTTTTCAAACCATTTACATTTTTTTCTTTTCTTGTTTTTTCTCTATTTTGTAGTTATTTAGCACAAAATATGTTTCTTTTTATTAGTCTATCAGGTATTTTTTACGATTGCAACTGGTTTTTAATAAACCAGCTTTGGCATTTTTTCACATATGTTTTTCTTCCTCATCTCATTATTTTTGGTTTTTTATGCATTTTTATTTCCATAGCCGCCACCCTGTCTCCCTGTCCTTTTTTTGTTCAACACACGAAAACAGCACCCTTGCTTTTTGGTATTTTAAAAACCATCTTTTCCTTTCTCTCTTCTTTTATCCCATTTAGAATAATTATTCATTTTTTAATAATAATTATTCATGCATTCTCTTTTATTTCTTCTATATTCAGTGTTTTACATAGGTTTTGGATTTTTAAAAACCATGTGTTTTTTGCATATTATGTATTGACACAAAAAGTTTTCAGTCATAAAATCCAAATTATAAATGGTATTTAAAAACCAAATTTCTTTATCAGTACCGCACTGGTATATATCTATTCTTAAACAAAAGGAGGAACACTTTATGGATCAATTTCTAGTCAAAAAACGCAATCCAGTCCTATTCCCGAAGTCCGCAGAGGACTTCCGCCAGCAGCTGGATGCACTGAAAAGCGATCTGAAGGCTCTGATCGCAGACCATCCCACAGGGAAGGATTTCTACCTGGATACTTCCGCAGGCATCGCCGTAGATCTCTGTTCCTGGCTGTCCAAATGGGTTCTGGACAGCATGGTAACGCCAGAGGAAATCAAAGCTGCTTCCGATGATCTTCTGGCCTTTACTGAACATTTCGGGGGGAAGGTAGCGGCGGACAAGGCGCGCGCGGAAATCCAGGACATTGCCCGAAGCGCTGTATGCAAAATGTGCGATATGACGAAGGCAGGCGAAGCCAACACCGTCTGGGGCCACGACTACGCTTCCGGCCTTACCTATTCTTTGAGAAGAGGCGCACGCTGGGTGACGAGCAACCCCTGCAAGATTCAGGCCTTCAAGAAGGATTTCCCGGAACACTACCAGGATCTTATATCTGAGATTAAACGGGAGAACGCCGGGGCGGACGCCTCCGTGTTGGCTGCCCAGATGTTCACCAAGGTGTGCGCCATCAGCGCCAGGGCCCTTTATCCGATTTTTGAAGCCACAGACAAACAGTATGGCTTTGTCTGCATGCAGGTGGATCCCCGTGAAGTGAAAAATACAGAAGCGATGATCGCCCAGGCCGATTTCTGGCATGAGGCCATGAAAAAGGAGCTTGGCGTAGAGGAGCCGAACGTCGTATTCAAGCTTCCGGCTGTAGAACCCGCTTTCAGGGCAGCGCAGGTTCTTCTTGAGAAAAACTATAAAGTCTGCATGACATTGAATTTTACTATCACCCAGCATGCGGCTTTCGCCAAGATCCTGAGTAAGGGAAGCAAACCCGGCTACCTGGTGCTGATGGCAGGACAGCTGGACGATCAGATCGCGAAAGAGCTGGAAGCGAAGGGCGTGGAGGACGCGAAGCTTATCGCACGCCATGGTTCCGAGGCGGTGATCCGCAAATCCTACAAGATGCTGTCCGACAAAGGATATAAGAACCTCTCCATCATGACAGCCGCCGTGCGCGGCCCCTGGCATATCCAGAACTCCTTTGCCCCGGTGGGAGGCGCGCCCGGACTTATCACCACCGTTCCCGGAAAGATCCGCGAATTTGACGCAGATCCGGCGCCTATCGCCTCCATCATGGAGCAACCTGTGGAGGAAAAATATCTGGAAACCCTGAGAACCAGCGAAGTCTTCAATAAGGCCCTGTCCGATCCGGAGGACGGGCTGCTGACCTGGGAGAACATCTATGAGTATCCGCCTTTTGTGGCATTCTTCAATCAGTTTACAGCAGCCTACCAGGAAATTGAGGATGATTTTAGATGAGAGCAGAACTTCCCTTCGGAAAAGAGAAAATAGAACTTACCATCCCTGACGCGAACCTGCTCCAGGTGCTGACGCCCAACGCGGTGGAAACAGATGCAAGCGGCGCCGCCGAGGTAGAGCGCGCCCTGGAACATCCTATCGGGTCTCCCAGACTGCGGGATCTGGTAACGCCCGGGCAGAAGGTGGCCATCGTCACCAGCGACATCACACGTCCCATGCCCTCTTACCTGGTCCTGCCTCCTGTATTAAAAGAGCTCGGAGAAGGCGGCATCCCAGACGAAGACATCACCATCGTCTTCGCCCTGGGAAGCCACCGGGCGCACACAGAGGAAGAGATGAAAAAGCTGGCAGGCGAAGAGGTGTTCCGCCGCATAAAATGCGTGGACTCCAAAGGAGATTTCGTACATATGGGAACCACAAGCCGCGGTACGCCCGTGGATATCTTCCGCCCTGTGGCGGAGGCTGACGTGCGGATCTGCCTGGGAAACATTGAGTTCCACTATTTCGCCGGCTACAGCGGCGGCGCCAAGGCCATCATGCCGGGCGTCTCCACCCGGGACGCCATCCAGGCCAACCATTCCCGCATGGTGCAGGAAGCCGCGAAGGCCGGAGTTTTAAAAGGCAATCCCATCCGCGAGGATATTGATGAGGTCTGTGAAAAGTTTGTGCCTGTCACGTTTATTGTAAATGTAGTGCTGGACGAGAAAAAAGTGGTACGGCGCTGCGTAGCCGGCCATTTCCTGGAGGCGCACCGGGAGGGCTGCCGTTTTCTCGACGCCCTTTATAAAGTAAAAATTCCAAGGAAAGCCGATATCGTCGTCGTATCGGCGGGCGGCTACCCGAAGGATATCAATCTCTACCAGGCCCAGAAGGCCCTGGACAACGCGAAGCACGCGGTGCGTGACGGCGGGACAATTCTCTGGATCGCCTCCGCAAAGGAGGGGCTGGGCGAGCGTGTATTTGAAAAATGGATGACCGGGCACAAAAAGGCTTCCGATATGATCGGGCACATCTCCCGGGAATTCCAGCTGGGAGGCCATAAGGCTGCCGCCATCGCCATGGTGCTGAAAAAAGTGGGGATCGTCCTGTACAGTGATCTCGACCCAGATTTTATCCGCAGCGTACACCTGACGCCCTGCGCCGACCCCCAGGCGGCCCTGGACGAAGCCCTGGAGCGTTACGGAAAAGACGCGTCCGTGATCGTGATGCCTTACGGCGGCTCCACGCTGCCCTGTCCCGGACAGCCATAAACCAAGTTCCCACGGCAGGCCAGCCGCCGAAAAGATCCGGCGGCCAGCCCCGCCATAACAAAAAAGATGATAAAAGAGAGGAAGGTATGGATATTATGGAAGCAAAAGAATATGTAGACAGCCTCGTAGAAAAAGCGCGCGCCGCGCAGAAAATCGTAGAGGGATATACCCAGGAACAAGTAGACGCACTCTGCCGCGAGATTGCCAAGACCGTCTATGACAACGCCGAACTGCTGGCCAAAATGGCTGTAGAAGAAACCCGCATGGGCGTCTACGAGGACAAGGTTACAAAAAACAGGGGGAAGGCCCGCGTCATCTGGAACGACATGAAGGGCGGGAAAAGCGTCGGCATCATCAACCGCTATCCCAAGAAGGGCATCACCGAGGTCGCGAAACCCATGGGCGTGGTCGCGGCCATTACGCCGACTACCAACCCCATCGTCACCCCCATGTGCAATGCCATGTTCGCTGTAAAGGGGCGCAACGCCGTCATCATAGGGCCCCACCCCCGTTCCAAGGCCTGCAGCCATAAGACTGTAGAGCTGATCAACGAACGCCTCGCAAAGCTGGGCGCGCCGGAAAATCTGATTCAGTGCGTTCCAGAGCCGACGATGGAGATCTCCGGCCTTTTGATGCAGGCCTGCGATGTCGTCCTGGCCACAGGAGGACCAGGCGTCGTAAAGGCCGCTTACTCTTCCGGAAAGCCGTCCTACGGCGTAGGCGCCGGAAACGTACAGTGCATCCTGGATGACGACGTAGACTACTCCAAGACTGTTCCGATGATCATCGACGGACGCTGCTTTGACAACGGAATTATCTGCTCCGGCGAACAGAATGCCATCACCCCGGCCTCCAGGGCAGACGAGCTTATCGAAGAATACCGGAAGAACAAAGGCTATGTGGTAGAAGATCCGGCGGAAATCGATGCGCTGCGCGATGCCATGTTCCCGAACGGCGTCATGAACAAGAACCTGGTCGGCCAGTCTGCCCTCAAGGTAGCGGAGGCTGCCGGGCTTAAAGTTCCCGGGGACACACGCGTGCTGCTTGTAAAAGCTCCGGCCTATGGCAAGGCTGATTACTTCTCCAAGGAGAAAATGTGCCCCGTCATGGCCCTGTACACCTACGATACCTGGGAGGAAGCCATCGCCATCGCGGACGCCAACCTCTCCGTAGAGGGACGCGGCCACAGCGTGGCGATCCACTCCAACAACCAGGCGCACATCGAGCAGGCAGCCGAGATCCTGCCCGTATCCCGTTTCCTCATCAACCAGATCTGCTCTACCAACAATGGCGGAAGCCTGTTCAACAGCCTTTCCGCAACCACCACGCTGGGCTGCGGAAGCTGGGGCGGCAACACCTTAAGCGAAAACGTAAGCTGGAGGCATCTTTTCAACGTAAGCCGCATTGCCACTGTAAGACCAGGCGCCACAGCGCCCACTGACGAAGAAATCTGGGGGTAATACATCTTGAAATTACTGGAATACAAGGCACAGGAGCTTTTTCACAAATACCAGGTTCCCACCATGAACGGCTGTGTGATCTCTTCCTCCGAGCACGTGGAGGAAGAGATCGAAAAGGCTGGCCTTCACTACCCTGTGGTCGTAAAAGCCCAGGTGCAGATCGGCGGCCGGGGCAAAGCGGGCGGCATCCGCTTTGCCGACACGCCGCAGGAAGCCAAACAGCACTGCGAGGATCTGCTGTTTTCCGAGCTTCGCGGCTATAAAGTAAATCAGCTTCTTATCGTGGAAAAATCTGAAAACAACAAAACGGAGCTGTATCTTTCCATCATGCTGGATCGCCTGACCAAGCGGCCAATCATCATCTTTTCCGCCAACGGCGGTATGGAGATCGAGCAGACCGCCAAGGAGGATCCCGACAAAATTATCAAGCTGGCCATCGATCCCTTTGTGGGCATCAAGGACTATATGGCAGAATATCTGCTCTCCAGATCCGGCATGGACCGCAGCTGCAAAAAGCAGCTGGCCTCTCTGCTCGCCAAGCTGTACGCCCTCTTTATGGATTACAGCTGTATGCTGGTGGAGATTAACCCTCTGGTTATCAACGCCGAAGATACGCTGACTGCCCTGGACGGCAAGATCGATATCGACGACAGCGCCCTCTTCCGCCTGCCCGACATCCAGGAGTTCGCAGAGAAGCTGCAGCCGGACAACCCGCTGATCAAGGAGGCTGCCGCCTACAACTTCCTCTACATCCCCATCGAAGAGGGAGGAACCATTGCCGTGGCTTCCAACGGCTCCGGCATGTTGATGAGCTGCATCGATCTGATCTCCAAGGAAGGCATGAAGGTCAGCGCCGCGCTGGATCTGGGCGGAGGAGCTACGGCCGGCCGTATCAAGGAGGCCATGCGCATCCTCTTCTCTACGCCTGGCGTAAAAGCCGTCCTGATCAACATCTTCGGAGGCATCACCCGCTGCGATGAAGTCGCCGGCGGCGTAAAGCTGGCCCTGGAGGGACAGCACCAGGACAAGATTGTGGTCGTCCGCATGGAAGGAACCAACAAGGAGACTGGCCTTTCCATCATTGACAGCATCAAAGACGTGGATATCGTATCTGTACCCGGCTTGCGGGAATGCGTCAAGGCTCTTGCAGATAGGAGGGACAGGCTATGAGCATTTTAATCGACGAAAACACAAAATTGATCGTACAGGGCATCACGGGCCGCGAAGGCTCCTATCACACAGAACAGATGCTGAAATACGGCACCAAAGTCGTGGGAGGCGTCACCCCCGGCAAAGGCGGACAGGAAGTCTGCGGCCTCCCAGTCTTCAATACCGTCCGCGAGGCCCTGGCAGCCACAGGAGCGGACGCCACCGTCATCTTTGTGCCCGCGAGGTTCATGAAGGATTCCGTACTGGAGGCCATCGACGCAGGCATGAAAATGATCTTCACCATCGCCGAGCATGTGCCGGTTCATGACATGATGTTCTGCTATCACCTGGCCAAGGCAAGAGGGGTAAAGCTCTTCGGGCCCAACTCCTTTGGCGTCATCTCGCCGGGCAAGACAAAAGCCGGCTTCATGGCAGGCTATTTCTTCTCTCCCGGCAGCGTAGGCGTCATGAGCCGGAGCGCCACCAACTGCTATGAAACCGTAAAAATGATGACCGACAACGGTATCGGCCAGTCCACCTGCGTAGGCGTAGGGGGCGATATGATCCCCGGAACTACCTTTGTAGAACTGCTCCCAGATTTTGAGGCGGATCCGGACACCAAAGCCGTCGTCATCATCGGCGAGATCGGAGGAAGCGAAGAAGAACTGGCCGCCGCCTACATCAAAGAGCACTTCTCCAAGCCAGTGGTCGCCCTGATCGCCGGAAAGAATGCCCCAAAAGGCCGCAGCATGGGCCACGCGGGGGCCATCGTCTCCGCAGACGGCACCGGAAGCGCTGAAAACAAAGAAAAAGTCCTTCGCGAGGCCGGCGTATACTGCGCCGACAGCACCCAGCACATCATAGACATCCTGCTGGAGCTGAAAAAAGAAGGGAAAATCTGAGGCAGCCGAAACCGCCTCAGTCCAATACACAAATCCCGCGGCGCTTTGAATTCCTCCGCGCCGCGGGAGCCTTCGATATTCCCGCCGCCCAACCTGCGGCTGAATATAATCTCTTTCTTTATAGTTTACGTGTGGGAAGGGGGCGCCGCTAAAGCGGCGCCCCCTTCCTCTCGATCCTGCCTTTTGCTCTGCAGGTCTTCTTAACATTATACGTCTGACAGGTCGTCATCCTTCATGCACAGATGGACGGCTCCCAGCTTAAAGGTCTGGGGCAAGGCCAGGATATTGGGATTTGGCCCTACGAATTTCTTCTTCGCGTCCTCCAGGGCCTCCTCAAAGGTCGCCCTTGTCTTAAGCCCCATGCCTCTGGCGATTCCCGGCTCCTGGGCGCCCACGATATAGATTGCCGCCGTGTTCATCTCCGCGATGTGGCCGCAGCTCATCATGGAGAAGCCATGGAACGGGTGGAAGGCGTTGCAGAAGCGGTATTTGCGGACATATTCCTCATTGGTCGCGAAGTACTCGCCGTAGCGGTCCATATCCGGCAGAATATTCATGTAATCATGCTGGAACATCTCATACAGCTCGCGCAGGTACGGCCAGCGCTCGTCATGGAAGTAGCCGTTGCAGATGGAAGAGCAGATGATCACGCAGTTTTCCTTCATCACGCGCTTGTGCCGGATGACCTGGGCGCTAAGCGCCTGCATCATCTGGATCGGGTTCGTGCCCATTCCGTCTCCGTAGTGGAAATTCTGGGGCATTCCAAATACCATCACATCGTACTTCTTTTCCGCGAAAGGTACATAGGTGCGCTTATTTGCCATAATCCAGGACTTGGGCTGCATCACCTTGGCGTATCCGCTGTTGATCTCGATCTGTCTGGAATAGGTATCCAGGACGGCATCGCAGCAGAAGAAGGGATGGCCCATCTTCTCCTCCATGTGCATTCCGATCTCGTCGAATTTGGTGCGCATCAGGCTGTGGCCGGACACCGGGGTAAAGTCAGCCCGGTGCATGACATCCGGCACATGGTGGGTCGCGATGGATCTCCAGTGGGTAATACCGGTGGCGCAGTGCTTGTATCCGCCTGAGTAGCCGCCGTAGGGGTTGCCCTGGGTATGGCCGATCAGGATCGGGATATCGCAGTCATAAACGTATTTGTTCATCAGCACGCGGTCTCCCCGGGCCGTACAGCCCAGATCTACCAGATGCTCGTAATCCTCCGAATCGTGGCTGGTAATCTGATGTGTCCAGTAGAACTCATTAAAGAGCTTCTCTCCGAGGATCTGCTTCATCTCCGGAACCGTCGTCCTGGGATGGAGGCCGTTGGAGAACAGAAGGAGAATATCCTTCTTCTCTACGCCAGCAGCGTAAAGCTCTTCCAGGATCACCTGGATCGCCACCTTGCGGTGGGAGGTTGGCTGGCAGCCGCCTTTTACGATATCCGGGATGACGAAAACTACTGTGCTCCCTTTATGGGCCAGCTTCGAGAGCGGCTCCATTCCCATGGGATTGCGGACAGATTCCCTCGTCTTCTCATAAATCTCCTCCTCCGGAATGCAGGGCGGATCCGGGACTGTCTTTCCGGGAATGAATACGTCTGTGGTGTCAGGCAGCTCTGCCGACATAAGGCCGTGGCCGTATTCAAAATCAAGTTTCATGATCTTGCACCTCTTTTCTGTAATTTTACTTTCCTAAATAGAGACGGATGATCTCCAGGTACTCATCCGGATAAAAGCCGATTTCCCCGCTAAAACGTGTCAGGGCAATCAGACCGCCGTCTATCTCGTCGATGGAAGCCAGCATTTCCGCGTTATCTGCTTTCAGGCCGCCGCCGTAGACGATATCGATTCCTCCGGTGAATTCCTTGACGAAACGGGCAATTTTCGTGATATAGGGTTTGTCCGCAGGCGTCTTTCCCGGCCCGATGGACCAGATGGGCTCATAGCCGATGACGACCTTCGACTTGTCTACCCCGTCAAGCCCGATCTCCAGCTGTTCGCCCAGGACTTCCTGCCATCTGTCCTGTTCCTCGCTCTTCTCGCCGATGCAGTAGAGTACCTTAAGGCCCCTGGAGACGGCCAGCTTGATCTCCTGGTTCAAAATGCGGTTCACCGCCTTTGTATCATGGACGCCCGCCTCTTCCAGGATACCCATCTTATCATTTCTCTCCTCGCAGTGGCCGATCAGCGCTGTGGATACGCCCAGGGCTGCCGCAGCAGCGGCCGGGCAGTTTGTGGTAAAGGCCCCAAAGCCGTTCACGCCCGCGTCCATGCGGTACACTCCCTGGCAGCCTATCTGGACGGGGCTTCCCTCTGTCCTGGCCGCAGCGGCCGGCATGATATGCGCTTCCGGGAAGAACTGTACAAATTCCGCCTCATCCGGCCCATATTTTTTCAATGCATCCTGTGTATTTTTTACTATGTATCCGGCCCATTCCGTGACAGGGGCAATGCGGTTCACGCCGCCCAGATCCACAGGAATCTCAAACCGCTTCAAATTCAAATAAAGATGTTTCATAGTCGCTTGCCTCCGCTTTGCTATTTATTGCGGACCATCCCATGTCCGTGATCATCATTCGTAAAATACGCGTTTGCCCCATGCTTGCGGTAAAAGTGCTTGTCGCTCATGACCTTCGGGATCGGCTTCCAGTCCGGCTCGATCTCCAGCATATGCACTGCCATTTTGCAGATCTCTTCCAGAACCACCGCTTTGTGGACGGCGTCCCAGCAGTCCTCTCCCCAGGTAAAGGGGCCGTGATCGATGGACAGGGCCGCAGGCACCTCCGCCGGGTTAATCTGGTTTTCTGTAAAATATTTTACGATCGCCATCCCGGTGTTCCACTCATAGTCATGAAGGATTTCCTCCTCCGTAAGCGGGTCTACGCACGGAACCGGCCCGGCGAAATAGTCGGCGTGGGTCGTGCCAAAGCAGGGCACGTCCCGGTGAAGCTGGGCCATAATCGTAGCAAAGGTCGAGTGCGTGTGTACGATCGCGCTGCAGGAAGGGAAGTTCTCATACAGCGCCCGGTGAATGTCCAGATCCACCGACGGGGCCAGCGGGTTCTTCTCTCCCGGCACCTTATGGCCCTGCAGATCTACCACGCTGACATTTTCTGTGGTCAGCTCGTCGTAGGGGATTCCCACCGGTTTGATCACGATGATTTCCCGCTCCCGGTCTATCGCGCTGACGTTTCCCCAGGAATATACCACCATGTTCCGTCTTGGCAGTTCCTTGTTGGCCTCCACGACCATTTCTTTGAGCTCCTGTATTGTCATGCCTATCCCTCCTTCAGCGCCTGGGCGTAATCCCGGTAATTTTCCTCCAGGGTTTTCCTGCTGTCAAATATCGTGAAATACCCGCCGACCACCATGTCAGCCCCGCAGGAGAGGCACTGCATGGAAATGGGGATATCTGCCCCGCCGTCCACCTCGATCAGCACTTTGGAGCCTTCTGTCATTTCTTTGAGCTTCCTTATCTTTTCATAGGTGTGGGGCAGGAATTTCTGTCCGGAAAATCCCGGCTCTATGGACATCAGGGTTACAGCGGAAATGTACGGGATCAGCTCCTTTAAGACCTCCACCGGCGTAGACGGGTTTAAAGCCACCGCCGCTTTCATACCGTGATCCTGAATCTGCTGGCACAGCCGGAAGGGGTTTACCGTCGTCTCATAGTGGAAGCAGTAGTAATCCACTCCCAGATCCGCAAAGGGTTTCACAAATTCCATAGGATGTACCGTCATCATATGGGCGTACACAGGGGCTTTTGCAATCTTGCGGATGGCCCGGACGCAGTCCGTCCCGAAAGCAAAATTCGGGACGAAACTGCCGTCCATCACGTCGATATGGAACCAGTCCACACCCAGCCTGTCCAGCTCACTTACTGTCTGCTTCAGTTCCAGCTGATCCGCGCAGAGCAGAGATGGGGTCACATGATATCTGCTATTCTGTCTTTCCATAATCCATCACTACCTTCATATTTACACCACGGTTTTTCGCCGCGAATTCCATCATTTCCTGGGCCTGATCGAACTGGAACCTGGCGGAAATGAAGCCTTCCGTGTAGACCTTTCCATCCGTCATCAGCTGTACCGCCTTCTGGAAGTCTGCCGCCGTGTAGGTGATGTTTCCCCGTACATTCAGCTCATTGCGCTGGATGGTGGCGATATCTACCATGATGGGCTCGGAATAATTTCCCACAACCACAATCGTAGTGGTCTTCCCCGCAAGCTCCAGAATCTGCGGGAACACGGTCTTTGCTCCCACACAGTCTATAATCACATCTGGGAAGGCGCCAAAAGCTTCCTGCCCCACTTCTTTGATCGTGCGGCCGCTGCTATTAAGGCACACTGCAATCCCTGACTTTTCCGCCATCTTCACCTTGTCTTCGCTCAAGTCGCAGATGCATACTTTCTCCGCGCCCAGCAGCTGGCAGGCCTGGGCCGTGAAATTTCCGATGGTTCCCGCGCCCACCACCAGCACAGTCTTTCCCTCTGCCTGCGCGCGGGTGGCCGCATGGACGCCCACCGCGAAGGGCTCGATAAGCACCACCTGGTCAAGAGGGCACTCCTCTGGCAGCGGATAGACATAGCTCTTGTCGATGGCAAAATATTCCGCGCCAAGCCCGTCCGACTGTACGCCCAGGCAGTTGAAGTTTTCGCAGGCGTTCTCATGGCCGTTCCGGCAGGAATAGCACTCGCCGCAGCTGAGGATGGGACGCACGGATACCCTGTCCCCTTCTTTTACGTTGTCCACCTGGCTTCCCGTCTTTACCACACGGGCTACGCCCTCATGGAAGGGCACCACCGGGAACTCCATATAGCGGTTCCTTCCCATGAAAACCTGAATGTCCGTGCCGCACACGCCGATTCTCTCAAGCTTTAACAGAACCTCCCGATCACCGTACGCAGGGATGTCATCTTCATGGATCACTGCGTGTTCCGGAGATTCAAAAACAATTTTCTTCATAGCCCTCTCTCCTTTACAGTAACCGCTTCGCCGCTTCCACAATCTTTTCCGCCGTCAGTCCGTAATACTCTGCCAGATCCTCCGGTGTGCCGGAGCGTCCGAACTGATCCTGAATGCCCACCATCTCCTGGCGTACCGGGCATTTCTTTGCCAGAACCTCGCTTACGGCCCCGCCAAGTCCGCCACAGACATTGTGATCCTCCGCAGTCACAATCCGGCCTGTCTTTTGCGCGTATTTCACAATCAGTTCTTCGTCGATGGGCTTGATGGACGCCATGTCGATGACTGCCGCGGACACGCCTTCCTTTTCCAGAAGCTCCGCTGCCGTCCGGGCACGGCTTACCAGATCTCCCACTGCTATGAGCGTCACGTCTGTGCCGTCTTTGATGACAGAGCCCTTGCCGATGGAAAAGCTGCAGGTCAGCCCATTCTCATAGATTTCCGGCGTGCCAAGCCTTCCAAAGCGCAGATAAACCGGACCGTCGTACTGGATTGCCGCTTCTACGCAGGCCTTCGTCTCCGCCGTATCTGCCGGGCAGAGCACCACCATCCCGGGAACCGCGCGCATCAGGGCGATATCCTCCACGCACTGGTGGGAGCCGCCGTCCGCCCCGATCAGGACGCCCCCGTGGGTCGCTCCAATTTTTACGTTCAGGTGCGGATAGGCGATGCTGTTGCGAATCTGATCATAGGCCCGTCCCGCCGCGAACTCCGCGAAGGTGCTTGCGAATACAGTCGCCCCGCAGGCCGCGTATCCGGCCGCATACCCCATCATATTCGCCTCGGCGATTCCCATATTGGTAAACCGCTCCGGAAACTTCTTCGCGAAATGAACGGTCTGCGTCGCCTTCGACAAATCCGCGTCAAATACATAGAAAGAATATTTCTCCCCTAACTCAGCCAAAGCCTGTCCATATGCTTCTCTCGTTGAATTCATTCTTTTCACCCCTTTAATTCCTTCATTGCCGTCTCATACTGCTCGTCATTGATGGAACCGCCGTGCCATCCTGCCTGGTTCTCCATAAAGGAAACGCCTTTTCCCTTCACGGTCTTGCACCAGATCAGGGTCGGCCTGCCCTTGCAGCTTCTCGCCTGCTCCAGGGCTGCTTCCAGCTCTTCTATGTCGTGTCCGTCTGCCTCTACCACATTCCAGCCAAAAGCCTCAAACTTTTCGCGGACAGGATATATGGACATCTCTTCGCTTACATGGCCGTCAATCTGCAGATCGTTATTGTCGAGGAAAGCGGTCAGATTATCCAGCTTAAAATGGCCGGCGCTCATGGCTGCTTCCCAGACCTGGCCTTCCTGGATCTCGCCGTCGCCCAGGATGGCGTATACACGGAAATCCTTACCTGCGCGTTTCGCATAGTGGGCCATTCCTGCCGCCGCAGAGATGCCCTGTCCCAGGGAGCCAGTGGACATATCCACGCCCGGCACCTTCTTCATATCCGGATGTCCCTGCAGGATGCTGTCAATGTGGCGCAGTGTCTTTAATACCTCTTTGTCAAAATATCCTCTCTCTGCCAGGGCCGCGTAATAGGCCGGAGCCGCGTGTCCCTTGGAAAGCACAAACCTGTCCCTGTCTTCCCATTTCGGATTCTTCTCATCCACATTCATCTCATGGAAATACAGGACTGCCATCATCTCCGCGATGGACAGGGAACCGCCCGGATGCCCGGATCCCCCGCAGTGAATGCTCTCAACGACATCGATTCGGATGTCGTTTGCTACTTTTTTCAACTCCTCAGCAGAATACTCCAATCTCATAAAAGCCGCACCCCTTTTTATTCTTTGATCATGTCCATGGCCGGCATGCCAAGCGCGCTCCAGCCTCCATCTACAAACAGCGTCTGGCCCGTAATGTAACTGGATTCATCAGAGCCAAGATATACCACCGCGTCGGCGATTTCCGACGGATCCGCCAGACGGCGGAAAGGCACTGCCGCGCAGATCTGGTTTTCAGATACGACGCCCAGCCTGTAGCCGTCCTGCACCATATTGGTCAGAATCCAGCCCGGCGCCACCGCGTTTACGCGGATCGCTTTCTTTCCATTCACATCCGCCGCCCACTCAGCTCCCAGCACGGCTGTCATGGCATTGACGCCGCCTTTGGAGATGACGTAAGGAGCCCGTCCCGGCGTAGTCTGCGTCGAGGTTCCGGAGGAAATGTTCACGATAGCGCCGCCGTTGTCTCCCATCAAAAGGGCCGCCTGCTGGCAGCAGAAGAACACGCCCTTCAGATTGATGTTCATCAGCTTGTCCCAGTTCTCCTCCGTGAACTCTTTGGACGGGCAGCGGATCTGGATCCCTGCGTTGTTCACCTGGACATCAAGCTTTCCAAAACGCTCTTTTACCTTCGCGAAAGCTGCCTTGATATTCTCCACGTCCGTCACATCCAGGTAAAAGGCGTAAGTCTCCACCCCGAACTCATCCGCCAGCTTCTTCGCGGATTCCTCTGCCAGCTCTTCCTGGATATCTCCGATGGCGATCTTGGCGCCTTCCGCCGCGAATTTTTCCGCCATGGCGTATCCAAGCCCTCTGGCTCCGCCAGTGATAAATACAACCTTGTCTTTTAAGTTCTTCATAGCTGTTCCTCCTCCTTTACCACCATTTAATCATTTCTGTAATCTCTTTGCGGATCCGGATAAACTCAGGATCCGAAACCTTCCTGGGCCTTGGGAGATCTACTTCGATATTTGCCTTGATCTTCGCGGGCTTATTCGTCAGCACCAATACTCTTTCCGCCAGATAGGTGGCCTCCTCCAGGTTGTGCGTGATGAACAGAACCGTGCTGCCCGTCGCCTTCCAGAGACGCACCACCTCGTCCTCCAGGTAATAGCGCATCTTGATATCCATCTGCCCGTAGGGCTCATCCATAAGAAGCAGATCCGGGTTCAGGGCGAAGGCGCGCCCGATCACCACACGCTGCTCCATACTCACAGACATCTCATGGGGATACGCGTGGCGGTATTTTTCAAGTCCCAAAAGGCTTATAATCTTTTCTGTCTGGGCGGCGATCTCTTCTGCCGGCCTTTTTTTGATTTTCAGGCCATACTCTATGTTCTGCTGCGCGGTCAGCCACGGGAAGGCCGAAGGCTCCTGGAACACGAAAGAAATGCTGTGCTTCTTCGGATCCGCCGGCTCGCCGTCGATTAAGATTTCTCCCTCCGTCGGCTCAATCAGCCGTGTCAGAAGGTTTAAGAAAGTCGTCTTGCCACACCCGGTGGGGCCTACGATGCAGACAAATTCGCCTTTTTTTATGTTAAAGGAAACGTCATCCAATACCAGCAAATCACCAAAGCGTTTTGTCAGATGATTTACCTGGACCTTAATTTCTTGATTTTCCATGATATTCCTCCTAACTTACAACGCTAAATCTGTATTTGCTTCAATGGCTTCACGGATCCGCAAGAACTCCGGATCCACATAGTCGCGGGGTCTTGGAAGGGAAATGTCGTATACCTCTTTTACCGTCGCCGGACACTTACTCAGTACGATGATCCGGTCTGCCAGATACACTGCCTCTTCAATATTGTTGGTTACAAAGATAACCGTCCTCTTTTCCTGCTCCCAGATGCGTAAGATCTCTTCCTCCATCTGGTAGCGGGTCTGCGCGTCCAGGGCGCCGAAGGGTTCGTCCATCAGAAGAACCTGGGGGTTGTTGCAGTACGCCCTGGCGATGCCCACGCGCTGCTTCATGCCGCCGGAAAGCTGCTTGGGAAGCGCATTTTCAAATCCCTTCAAGCCTACCAGCTCGATCAGGTACTGTGCCCGTTTCCTGCGCTCTTCCTTGGGCACGCCTTTCAGTTCCAGGGGAAGCTCCACATTCTCCATGACTGTCTTCCAGGGGAAGACGGCTGTCTTCTGGAACACGAAGCCCACATCCGTCGAGTCGCTGTTCAAAAATTCCACTTTCCCGTCTGTGGGAGTCTCCAGGCCGCTGACCATATTCAAAAGCACGGTCTTACCGCACTGGCCAGGCCCCAAAAGAACCAGGAATTCATTCTTATATACATCTATCGTGACATGATTCACTGCCTCAAAAATCGTTTTTCTGGAAACGAAAGATTTGGATATGTTCTCCAGGTGTACCTGGACTACTCTTTGCTCATCCATCCGCACATCTTCCTTTCAATTAATGTAAACACCGCGCTTAACAGCGCTCCTACTACGCCAATCAGGATCATGGCTACCATAATCAGGGCGACGTCGTAGCTGTCACGTCCGCGGTTAATCAGGAAACCAAGCCCAGATCTGCTGGACAGCATCTCTGCGGCTACCACTACCATCCATCCGGAACTGATCGCGATCTTGATTCCGGCAAGGATCGTCGGCATTGCCGCCGGGAATACCACATGCCGGAGCATCTGCCACGTCTTAGCCTTGTAAATTTTCCCGACTTTCAGGTACATATCATCCACCAGGGCGACGCCGGACATGGTGTTCATGACGATCGGGAAGAAGCTTCCGATAAATACCAGGAGCACCTTCGGGAACTCATCGACGCCAAACATCAGGATGATCAGCGGAATCCAGGCGATAGGCGGGATCGGGCGCAGCGCCATCAGGATCGGGTTGATCGCGGCCCGTACTTTCTTGTTCCATCCCATCACCAGGCCAATGCCGATTCCAAGTATAATAGACGCGATCAGGGCCAGCATTACACGCCGAAGGCTTGCCAGGACATGCCCGAATACCGAAACTCCCATGATTGGCTTCTCAATCAGGCGGATGAAACGCTCAACGGTCGCCATCGGCGTCGGGAAAAAGTCCGGCCTGCTGCCGGATACCAGAAACCAGACAGCAACCAAAAGAAGGATAGATATAACAGAAAGCATTATGTCCCTTGCCTGGGAACGGTTCTTTTTCATGATCTACTCCTCCATTTCACAATATGATTTTCCAGCTTTGACAGCAGGAAGGTCAGGATAGCTCCGATGACGCCGATGGTCAGCATACCTACGATGATGATATCCGGCCTTGCCAGAAGACGGCCCTGCTGGATCATATAGCCAAGTCCTGCGATAGCCGCCAGCATTTCCGCAGCCACCAGGGTAGACCAGGCGTTTCCGAGCGCCACCTGCACGCCTGTAAAGACGAGGGGCATAGCGTAATTCTTGCTGACCGTCCAGAACATCTCCCAGGTAGACGCACCGGAGGTCTTCGCCACATTCAGGTATACCGCCGGCGTCAGCTTTACTCCCGTATAGGAATTGATCACGCAGGGAACGAAGGCCGCCAGGAATATGATGAATGCCTTTGCCGTCGTTCCGATGCCAAGCCAGATGATGGAAAGTGGGATCCAGGCGATAGGCGGGATCGGGCGGACAATCTCAAAAATCGGCGAAACAAGTTTGTCAAACGTATGATAGTATCCCATAAGCAGGCCCAAGGGCACTCCAATCACCACGGCGGCGCCATATCCTACAAGCACCAGTCCAAGGCTGGTGGCGATATGTGTGCCAAGTACTCCGCCTTCTGGGTTCGGGTCTGACAGTTTCATAATAAAAGTCTCCACAATCGTGGTCGGCGCGCTCAGATGCTTGCTGTCAATCCATCCGATGCGGACCGCAAACTCCCACAGGAATAAAAATATTGCCACGCTGATGATGGAGATAAGAAGCAGCTGCCGGGATTCCTTTTTTCTTGCCGCCACTTCAATCTTTATGGAATCCGCGACTCCATCAGGAAGCTTTGTCGTATTATTACTCATAAAATCACTCCGTTATAAGCATAGGTAAATATAAAAAGGGGGGAGAGCCTCCATAGTTGCCTATCTAAAGTTAGTCATCTGGCCCTCCCCCGGAAGGTATCTTTTACTTATTTACTTTTTAAAGGTTACTGGGCCGCACCCATCTCTTCTACATAGGCTTCCATGAAGCTGGTGTCAACCATGCCCTCTTCCTGCAGTCTGGCCATGTCTTCCTCGGTGATCTTGCCCTGGTTTGCCAGATACTGTGCGAACTGCATCAGAATGTCGTTTGCCTCGCAGCCGCCGTCCTCACGGACTGTGAACAGCTCAATCTGCTCCTCTACGGTGCGGAACGGACGGTTCTCAATATCCTTCTGTGCAGCGCTCTCGCTCATGCTGATGCCCTGCTCCTCTTCAAAATCATAGAGCATCTGCGCAGCCATCTCCGGGTCTGCCGTCAGATCGTTTCCTGCCTGGATGTAAGCTTTCAGGTAAGCGTATACGCCGTCCCAGTTATTCTCAATCGCGTCCTCGGTGGCTACTACTACGCAGGGCTGGTTCAGTCCGAGCTGTACAGCGGAGGCTACCTTTACCCAGTCTGTCTCTTCCTCTGCCTGGAATCCAAACGGTGACCACAGGGCAACTGCGTCGCCGGTGCCTGCCTTAAATGCCGCGTAGGAATCCGCTACTGTAGTATCGATAAGGTTTACGTCGCTCTCGCTCAATCCAAGATACTCAAGGAACGCCAGGAACATCATGTGGCAGGAGCTTCCTGTATTACAGATGATGGTCTTTCCTCTCCAGTCGTCTGCTGTTCCGTAGATTCCATTCTCATCCGGCTCCAGCTGCGCGATGGGGCTGTCCGCGCGTACCCACAGGTCTACTGTGTTCTCATCCGGAATCGTAAAGGCAATCGCCTTCAGGTTGTATCCAACTGCTCCCAGGGCGATACCGCCGGAACCGGTGGTTCCTACATCCCATGCGCCGGAAGCAATCGCCTCATTCTGCACCGGTCCGCCGGAATACATATCAACGATAGGATCCTCGCACTTAAAATATCCCTGGTCAATCGCGTACTGGCTTGCCATCGCATGCAGATACGGGTGTCCGCTCACTTTAATATCCCATACCGTGTCATCAGCAGCCTCAGCCGTCTCTCCATCTTCTGTGGTTTCCGTGGCAGGAGCGCTGTCCGCGTCTTCCGTGGAAGCTTCTTCCCCGGAACCGCCGCACGCAGCCATGTTCAGAACCATAACTGCAGCCAGCAACAATGTGATCCATTTTCTCTTTTTCATACTTTTACCTCCATCCAATAGTTTTTGTGTGTTTTAATATGTTACCCCTTAGCTGGTAAACTTATTATATGGCATGAATATCAAATTTTCAACTCAATTTTACGCAAACGTTTGTGTAAAATGCTATTTTTAGGTGTATTTTACTATTTTTAACTGTGCATATCTTTGATTTTTTACTTTTTTACTGTTTTGTGCAAAATTTTACACAAACGTTTGTATTATTTTCCGCTGAAATATCCCGTATTTAAGCCATTTTCCAAAAAATCAGCCAACGCAAACTGAAGAATGCTCGTTGACAAGTCTGCCTCTATTCACTATGATAAAGGTAAGAAGTTTATTATTTGTATGGTATGAGGGAAAATCTATGACATTGAGAGAAATCGCCCAGGAAGCCGGCGTCTCCATTTCGACTGTTTCCAGGGTCATTAACCAGAATAATTCCAGCGCCGCAAGCAAAGAAGTGCAGGACCGCATCTGGGAAATCGTCCGGCGCACCGGATATACTCCCAACTCCAGCGCGCGGAATTTAAAGAACGGCGCGGCGGAATTGTCTTCCGAGCCTTCGCATTCTATCGCCTGTCTTTTCGCCAGGACGCCGGAAGCGATCACAGACCCCTTCTTCTCCCAGCTTGCCCGCAGCATAGAGAAGGAAGCCTTTAAGCAGAATTATATTTTGAAGTATTCTTTTACTTCCATCGACATCCAGCACCCCAGCACCTTCCATCTGATAGCCAACAATCAGGTGGACGGGGTGGCTGTCCTGGGCCGGTGCAACAAACAGCTTTTAAGTTTCCTGAAAAAATATTTTAATTATGTCATTTATACCGGACTGAATTCGCTGAACGCCAAATACGATCAGGTGCTCTGCGAGGGCCTTGCGGCCAGCGAGGCCGCCGTCGAATATTTAGTCAGCCTGGGGCACAGGGAAATCGCGTACGTCGGGGAAACTGTGGACGAGGAGCGCTACCTTGGCTACACTGCCGCCCTGCAGAAGCACGGCCTTCCGCTGCGCAGCGAATATGTGTCCAACGTCATCCTGTCCTCCGAAGGCGGATACTCCGGGACAAAGGCTTTGCTGGAACGCACCAGAAGCATGACCGCTGTCTTCTGCCCCAACGATCTGACTGCCATCGGCGCTATGCGTGCCCTTCAGGAGAGCGGCCTTAGAATCCCCGAAGACGTCTCTATCATCGGCATCGACGACATCGACATGGCACAGTACCTGTCGCCCATGCTTACCACCGTCCATGTACCTCTCGACGAGATGGGAAAGACAGCCGCCAAAATCCTCATCGACCGGATCCAGGGCGGCCACTCCCTTCCCATGCGGATTACCATGCCTTTTTATCTGTCCATAAGAGAAAGCTGCGCGCCTCCAAGGAAGCGCGCACTGCAGCCCATGTGATTTTATTAAGGGTGCCGCTTACGTCTGCTGCAGGCGTAAGCGGCACCCTTTCTGTGCAAAAAGTTCTTTTTATTCTGTCACTCTCTCGGTATACACCTTGATCTTCGGCTCCGTTCCAGAGGGCCGGATCTGCGCCTGGGAGCCATCCTCCATCCAGAGCGCCAGCACATCCGAGGCCGGAATTCCGTCCGCGCCGTCCAGGTAGTCTTTATACCGGACCACCTTTGAACCGGCGAACTTCATGCCCTCCGGGCTCTTTAAGCCCTCGCGGATACGCTTCATGCGAAGGCTGGCCTCCTCGCCGTCGAACTGATAGGTCTTAAGCCCTGTCTCATAGCGGCCGTAAGTTTGGTACAGCTCCTCCAGGTAATCCCAGAGGGTCTTCCCTTCCGCCTTGCAGGTATCAGCCAGCTCGCAGAGGATCATAGCCGCGCCGATGGCGTCCTTATCCCGGACGTAGCTTCCAATCATATAGCCGCAGCTTTCCTCGAAGCCGTAGACGAAACGGTCCGCGCCGCCCTCCTGCTCCAGGCGGCCCACAGCTCCGCCGATCCACTTAAAGCCGGTCAGGGTGCGGATGACCTCCACGCCGTAATGCTCCGCGATCTTATCCGTCATGGCGGTGCTTACGATGGTGCTGACCACCACCGGGCGCTCCGGCAGGGTGCCTGCAGCCTTCCGGCTCTTCAGAATGTAATCCAGAAGGAGGATGCCCACCTGGTTGCCGTTCAGGCGGCGGTACTCTCCATCCTTCTTCGCCACCACGCCCAGCCGGTCGCTGTCCGGATCTGTGGCAATCAGGATATCGGCGTCTGTCTTTTTGCACCACTCGATGCCAAGCTCCAGAGCCTTCGGATCCTCCGGGTTCGGATAGGGGCAGGTGGGGAAGTCGCCGTTGGGCTTCGCCTGCTCCGTGACAATCTGCAGATTCTGCACGCCGATGTATTTCAGAATGCTGGTCACAAGACTTAAGCCCGCGCCGTAAAGGGGCGTATACACTACCTTCAGATCGGACTCCAGCTTTTTCTTCGTCCGCCTGCGGATGATGGCGGCCAGGAAGGCCTTCAGGGTCTTGTCGTCGATGAAGACGATGTCTCCACCCTCCACAAAAGCCTCAAAGCTCCTGGTATCGGCAGCTTCCGCCGGATTCGCCGCCCAGATAGCCTTTTGGATGCTGTCGGCAGCCTTGCTGGTCACCTGACAGCCGTCAGAGCCGTACACCTTGTAGCCGTTGTACTCCCGGGGATTGTGGCTGGCCGTCACGCAGATGCCCACCGTGCATTTTAAATGGCGCACCGCGAAGGAGAGAACCGGCGTCGGCGACAGCTTCGGAAAAATGTACGCCTTCACGCCCTTGAGCGCCAGCACGCGGGCCGCTTCCCGCGCAAATTCCTCCGAATGGTTCCGGCTGTCATAGGCGATGGCCGCGCTGGGAGCTTCGCTCTGCCCCTTCGCGTAGGCCGCCACGCCCAGCGTAGCCTCCTGAATGGTTTCCAGATTCAGATGATCGGGGCCCGGCCCCATGGTGGCCCGTAAGCCCCCTGTTCCAAATTTGAGATTCATATTCGGGTACCTCACTTTTATGTTTCTGTCATGCCCGGCGCGGACGCGAGCATTCTGATGTGTCCTTCTATCTGAAAGGAATCCATCCCCCGGGGGAGCCAGAGGCTCATGCCGGCACAGAGCCGGAAGCGCTTCCCGCCTCCCGCGAACGTCCCCTCCCCCTCCAGAATCAGCAGGGAGAGAAAGCTTTCCCGGGTATTCCCTTCCAGATTTTCTTCTATCTCGTATAATTGTACCACAAAATAGGAACATTGCACTAATAAAGTTCTGGAATAACCATTTTTCTGCACCCGGGGCCCCATGGGATGATGGCCCGCCAGGGGCGGCATGAAGCCGGTCACCAGGGCCGCCTTGTCGATGTGAAGCTCCCGCCTCTCGTGCCGGGCGTTTTCCCGGTTGTAGTCATAGACCCGGTAGGTCACGTCGGAGCTCTGCTGGATCTCCGCCACCGTGATGCCTGCCCCGATGGCGTGCAGGACCCCGGCCGGGATATAGAAGACGTCGCCTTTTTTCACCGGGACCCGGCGGCAGATCTCCAGAATCGACTGGTTCCGAATGCGTTTGCGGAATTCCTCCTCTGTAATCCGGTGCTTCAGCCCATAATAAAGGTATGCGCCGGGCTCGCAGTCCAGCACATACCACATCTCGGTCTTTCCGCTTTTGTGCTCCGCTTCCCGGGCGAAGGCGTTGTCCGGGTGAACCTGGACGGACAGGGCCTCCCGGGCGCGGATAATCTTGATGAGAAGGGGGCAGGCCTCCAGGCCCTCGTGCAGCCAGGAGAGCATCCAGTCCTCCGTGCCCCAGATATATTCCTTTCGTATGGGCTGCAGCACAGCCGGCTCCCCCGGCAGGCTTTCTGGCCGCAGCACAGCCGGCTCCCCCGGCAGGCTTCCTGCTGTCACTTCCGTCATCCCTCCTGCTTCTTCTCTGTCTTTTCCGGTTCTCCTCCCCGGCATGGCCGTATCCTGCCGGGGAGGCTCCTGCGCTTTCCGCTTCTATCTCTGGGCGAAATCTCCCGTCTCATAGCGGGCGCAGAACCACTCGTAGGTCTGCTTAAGCCCTGTCTCCAGGTCAATCTTCGGCTCCCATCCGGCCGCCTTCAGACGGCTGATATCCGTAAGCTTCCGGGGCGTCCCGTCGGGCTTGGAGGGGTCGAGCACAATCTCGCCCTCGTAGCCCGTCACCTTCCTGATAAGCTGCGCCAGCTCCAGGATCGTCACTTCTTTTCCATATCCCACATTAAAGAAATCATTGCCGTCGTAATGGTCGAGCAGGTACAGGCAGGCGTCCGCCAGGTCGTCCACGTTCAGGAATTCCCGCAGGGGCGTCCCGCTTCCCCAGACCGTCACAGAGGGAGCGTTTGTCAGCTTCGCCTCATGGAATTTCCGCATCAGGGCAGGCAGCACATGGGAATTCTCCAGGGCGAAATTGTCGTTGACGCCGTAGAGATTGCAGGGCATGACGCTGATATAATGGGTTCCGTACTGCCGGTTGTAGAAGGCGCACATCTTAAGCCCCGCTATCTTTGCCAGGGCGTAGGCCTCGTTCGTCTTCTCCAGATACCCGGACAGCAGATATTCCTCCTTGATGGGCTGGGGGCAGTCCCGGGGGTAAATGCAGGAGCTTCCCAGGAACAAAAGTTTCTTCACCTGGTTTTTGTACGCCGCGTCGATGACGTTGCACTCGATCTGCAGGTTCTTCATGATGAAATCCGCCGGGTAAGTGTCGTTGGCATAGATGCCGCCCACCTTCGCCGCCGCCAGAATCACGTAGTCCGGCTTCTCCTGGGCGAAAAACGCTTCCACGTCCGCCTGCCGGGTCAGGTCAAGCTCCCCGTGGGTCCTGGTGATGATATTGGTAAATCCGTCCCTTTCCAGACGGCGCACCAGGGCGGAGCCCACCAGCCCTCTGTGGCCCGCCACATATATTTTTCCGCTCCGATCCAGGGGGGCTGTGTAATTTTCACAGCTCTCTCTTTCTTCCGGGACAGACGCTTCTTTTCTCTCTTCCTTACTCATCTTGCTCCACTCCTCGCTCACTTTAATATGCCAGCCGCGCTGGTCCCCTTCACCAGCTCCATATCGTGCTCCACCATGATTCTGACCAGCTTGTCGAAGGAGGTCTTCCGGGGATTCCAGCCCAGGACCTCCCGGGCCTTCGACGGGTCGCCCAGCAGCAGATCCACCTCCGCCGGGCGGAAGAATTCCGGCGACACCTCTACCAGGACGCGCCCTGTGGCCTCGTCGATTCCCTTTTCCTCCAGGCCCCCGCCCTCGAAGCGCAGCCGGATCCCCGCATGGGCGAAGGCCGCCTTCGTAAACTCCCGGACGGTCCGGGTCTCTCCGGTGGCGATCACAAAGTCCTCCGGCGTATCGTGCTGGAGCATCAGCCACATGCACTCCACGTAGTCCCTGGCGTAGCCCCAGTCCCGTTTCGCGTTCAGGTTTCCCAGGTACAGCTTTTCCTGCCGCCCGGCGGCGATGTTCGCCGCCGCCAGCGTGATTTTGCGGGTCACGAAGGTCTCGCCGCGGCGCTCTGATTCGTGGTTGAACAGGATGCCGTTTACCGCGTACATCCCGTAGGCCTCCCGGTAATGGCGGGTGATCCAGTAGCCGTAGAGCTTCGCCACCGCGTAGGGGGAGCGGGGATGAAAGGGCGTCGTTTCCTTCTGGGGAATCTCCTCCACCTTTCCGAAAAGCTCCGAGGTGGAGGCCTGGTAAATCCTCGTGGTCTTCCCAAGGCCCGCCACGCGGACTGCCTCCAGAATCCTCAAGACCCCGATTCCGTCCGCGTTGGCCGTGTATTCCGGCTCCTCAAAGGAGACGGCCACATGGGACTGGGCCGCCAGGTTGTAGACCTCGTCCGGACGGATCTCCAGCATCAGGCGGACCAGGTTCATGGAATCCGTCATGTCCCCGTAGACCAGATGGAGGCCGTCCCCCTGCTTCTCCCGCTCCTCCAGAAGATGGGCGATACGCTCCGCCGTGTTCGTGGATCCCCTGCGGAAAAGCCCGTAGACCTGATATCCCTTCTCCAGCAGAAATTCCGCCAGATAGGATCCGTCCTGTCCTGTGATACCTGTAATCAAAGCTGTCTTGCTCATAGCTGTATGTTCCTTTCCTTTTGTCCAATCTATAAAATATGGCTCAGTTCAATCTCATCCCAGTTGAAGGTAATGCGGTTGATGTCCTCATTGCCCGTGCTCTCGCCCACATGGATCTCAATGTATTCAAAATCCTGGAAGGCCTTGACCGCGTGCCTCTGGCCCCGGCGGATGCAGACCGCCTTTCCCGGGCTTAGGGGGATCTTCGTCCCCTCCAGAATCAGCTCGCCGCTGCCGCTTAAGACCGTCCAGATTTCATCCCGGTTTTTATGGAAATGGTAGCTGGAGGTCATGCCGTCGTAAATGTGGATCTTGCGGGTCAGGGTGGACAGGCCCTGGTACTCGGAGGCGTCCAGGGTCTCCAAGGTGCCCCAGCGCCGCTCCTCAAACATGGGGCGGGAGGAGAAGGCTGCGGCCACCTCCTTTACCCGGGCGCTCTGGCTCTTGTCCGCCACCAGGATGCCGTCCTGGGAGACCGCCACCACCAGATCCCGCGCGCCCAGCACCGCCACCGGCACCTTCAGCTCGTTGATGACCTGCGTGTTGTCGCAGCTTTCGTCCAGCACCGCGTTGCCCACGCAGTCGGTGCTCATCTGCTCCGCCATGGCGTCCCAGGTGCCCAGATCCTTCCAGTAGCCCCGGAATTCCACCGCCGCCAGCCGCTGCGCCTTTTCCAGCACCTCGTAATCGAAGCTGATCTTCGGCAGGCGGCCGTAGGCGGCGCAGAGGCCTTCGTAATCGGAGGGCACGCCATAGGCGGCTGCCTTCTCCAGCATAGCGCCGATGCGGACGCAGAACACGCCGCAGTTCCAGAGCGCCCCCTTCTCCATCAGCCTGCGGGCCTTCTCCTCGTCCGGTTTTTCCGCGAAGCCCTTCACAGAGATCCAGCCCTCATGGCGCTCTCCCGGTAGGATGTAGCCGTATTTCACCGCCGGATAGGAGGGAACCACGCCCATAAGACCGGCCTCCGCGCCGGATTTTCTCATGACCTCCTCCAGCCTTTTGACCGTTTCGAAATAGCCCGCTTCCGTGTACGGGTCCACCGGCATCACCGCCGCGTAATCATCCTCCGAGGCCCCGGCCTTACTGTGCAGCCAGGCGCAGCTTAAAAGGACCGCCGCGAAGGTGTCCCGCCGCCCCGGCTCCACCGCGATGCGGGCCTCCCGGACCTGGCTTTTGATAAGCTCCGTCTGATCCGCTCCCGCTGTGATCACGGTGTCCGCGGCCATGCCGGCGCTTTTGAGCTGGGCCCAGACCCGCTGGAGCATGGAGCAGCGCTCCATGGAATTGTCTTCTTTATTTACAAGCTTCAGATACTGCTTGGGCCGGGCCTCGTTGGAGAGGGGCCACAGCCGCCGTCCGGATCCTCCGGACAGGAGAACGTAGTACATGGTCTCATTCCTTTCGTGTTTTATTCTGCAACGCTCCTGTTTTCAGATAATACCGTCTGTCCGCGCCTCTGCCGATGCACTCGATCAGATCCTTTTCCATCATCTGCCGCGCTACCAGATAAGCTCTGGTACGCTTTACCCCCAGCAGCTCCTGCAGCTCCATATCGCGGATCTCCCCATATTCTGCAAGATAATCAAGAACTGTCTTCATCTGTGGGGTAATATGCAAAGCCTGTTCTTCCGCTTTCTGCTGCGGCTCCTGCCCTTCTGGCTGCAGCTCCTGGATAGAAAAATTTCTGTTTGGAAGAATCAGCTTAAACACATTTGGCGTTACCAGAATTTCCGGCTTCCTCGGACAGTCATCATACAATCTGTAAATCCGCCGAATGCCAGTTCCATAAGACTCAATCAGCCGCAGCCTATGAAAGATTTCCGCCAGACTGCGGTTCCGCGGCTGTGAAATACCGCTTCGGATATCCTCTACAGACAGGCCTGGAAGCAGCCCCCCAATCGAAATAAATTCCATATCGGAATCACTGATATTAATAATGATACTGCCACTGAAGCTGTAATCCCGGTGTACGATTGCGTTCAGCAGCGCTTCACGCAATGCCTCCTCAGGGTAATCCTTTTTTTCAATACGCTCCAGCCCTTTAAAGACAGACGCCGTCCGGTTGCACAGCAAAAGATAGGAATAGCTCTCTTCCAGCTGTCTGAACACAGAACCTCCAAACTCTTTTGCATCCTTGAATATCGTCTGTGTCTCATCTGCAAATACTGCAATTTTAATCGTATGCCGGCATTGGTCGGATACCAGCAGCGCCAGGTTCGTATACTGATCATCCTGGAGCTTCCGAATACCCAGCGCAATGAACTTGTCCTCATTGAATTCCTGTCCATACCGCTTAAAAGCCTTCTCTGCCTCATCAAAACTCAAATTCTGCTGCAGCGAACGCATATTCTCAAAAATATCGCCATCTGAGTCTTTAATCATCTGACGGATCAATTCAGGCGAAGCAGGCGCACTGGACGCTCCCTGGCGCACATAGACCCCATTGGGCCTGAGCCCTTTTGACTTCAGATAGTAGGGCTTGCAGCTCCCTTCCCCCACTTCGACACGGAGCACTTTATTTTCCTGAAGTACATAGCGCACAAATATTGTGACATCCGGCTGAATCGCATCGCGTATCCCATTTGTCAGCCGGGTATATGTTTCATCCGCGTTCTCCAGCCCGATTACCCTTCCCTGATCATCAATACCAATATAAATCACGCCACCCTCCGTATTGGCAAATGCGATCACTTCTTTATAGATTTCCTCAGACATACGGGATTTAAATTCTGTATTTTCATTTTCAAACAGCATAGCGTCTCCACCTTTCTTCCGCTTTTCTGCTTTTTATTATACTCCTTTGTTCACTTTTTTCAATCCAAATTGTGAATATTCACTTCATTCACAGTGAATAATGTGAATATTTTTCATATCTGACCACACCCGTATTTTTCTGTGATCTACCAGAATAGCAAACAGTAATTTATTGTTTCTCTTTTCCTCTTGCTTTTGCAAGTATATACCTGTATATTGGGATTAACAAGTGAGGATGTTGCCGAAAACAGGTATTATATTGCTTTTGCCTGTCTGCAAAATATCCAGGAAGGAGAGGCCTGTATGGATAATTATTTTGACCGTTTCCCCGATTCTTATGTGGAAAGCTCCCGCCGCATGATCCAGACGCCCGGGGCCTTCGCCCGCTCTGCCTTTTTCTACGTGCAGGAGACAGGGTATCTCAAGCTTAAGGAGAGCCATGTGGCCCGCCGTAAAAACCTGAAATCCTTTCTGATCGTCCTGGTTCTCTCCGGCAGCGGCGTCCTGATGTACGATCAGAAGCTCTATGAGCTGAAAAAGGGCTCCTGCTTTTTTATCGACTGCATGACCCCTTACTATCACCAGAGCAGCAGCACGGATCCCTGGGAGCTGGTCTGGGTGCATTTTGACGGGTGTACCTCGGAAGCGTATTACCGGTATTTTTCCGCGAACAGCCTGCCTGCCTTTTCCCCGGCTGCCTTCCCGGAGCTGCGCGAGAAATTTTCCAGCCTTCTGGACGTCAATACAGCCTCGGATTTCCAGGCGGAAATCGCTTCCTCCCGCCTCATCGTAGATATTCTTTCCATTTTGCTGCAGGAGATTACTGGCTCCGGAGAAGAAAAAAGCCCCGGCCATCAGAAGATGGCCGAGGTGCGCAAGTTCCTCGACGAGCACTATACGGAAAAGTTCTCCCTGGACGAGCTTTCCGACCGCTTTTTTATCAGCAAATATCATCTCTCCCGGGAGTTTCACCAGTATTATCATGTCACCCTGAACCAGTATGTGATATCCCGGCGGCTGACCCGGGCCAAAAAGCTGCTGCGGTTTTCCGGCGGAACCCTGGAGGAAATCGCGCGCAGCTGCGGCTTCTATGACGCCAGCTATATGAATAAGCAGTTCAAAAAAGCGGAAGGGGTGAGCGCGTCGGAATTCAGGCGGCGGTGGATCAACTGAGGCAAACCTGTGATAAAGCCGCGCAGCCGATTTTTCTTTATCCTTTGTCCGGACGCTTCAAAGACGCCTGTATGCTGCCGGACGGACTAAAAACCAGTCCGCAATCCCCTTGTCAATCGAGGGGATTGATAGTGTAATTCGTATTTCTTGCCTTTCCGTTTCGCTTCAGCAAATTAGCATTGACCATTTTTCTGAGTACCCGTGTAGCGGTGGACGCGCTTGTTCCAAGCAGTTCCATCACATCAGCTTTTGTTATGACGCTGCAGGATCGGGCATAGTCTAATATTTTTTCTTCTGTATCAGTCAGCCGTTCCCTCACGTTTAACGCGCTGGCGCTGAATGAATAGTCCCTGTGAATCAGCATATCTTGCCGCTTCAAAGGTGAGATCCTGATTTAAACTGCGCATTGCCTCAAAACGGTCCCCGCCTATTTGTAGATCAACTGCTGGACGGCGGGATCGCCAAGGTTCCCGGCGTCGATCCAGAGGTAGCCTGTGTCGACGGAGCTGGCATTGTCCATACCGGCGATCTCCCGAAGCGCCAAGACCACGGCGGCGTAGCCCATGCCGTAGGGATTCTGGGCGATGACGCCGGCCAGCTTTCCGTCTTCAATATCCTCTATCTCCGCGGAGGAGGCGTCAAAGCCGGCGATGATGAGCGGCCGATCCTCCGGGCCGTACATTTCGATGGCCGAGACCAGAGCCTCCGTCGTCTCCTCGTTCATAGCCTGATAAGCCTTAAGCTCCGGATACTCTGACAGGACCGCGGCTATTATGTCATCCACGTTCCGCTCGTCCTGATCCTGATATGCGGCGCTGACAAGCTCGATATCCGGGTAATTCTGCTCCAGCTCTTCCCTAAAGCCCCTCTCCCGCTCGATCCCGGTCTCTGTCTCGGAGCTGTGAACCAGGAGGGCTGCCTGGCCAGAGCCTCCCATGAGTCCGGCAAGCCTGCGGGCCGCCTCTGCCCCGGCCTGGTAATTGTCTGTCTGGCTGGAGCCGACGATCAGGGAATTTTCAATCGCGGAATCGACGGTAAATACCGGAACGCCGTTGCTTTCTGCCAGTTCCAGCTGGGTTTTCCCGGAATTGATATCGACAAAGCCAATGATCAGGGCATCGGGATTTTTATCCAGCATCTGGTCAATAATATCGATCTGCTCCGCGATATCCCCGGTCGCGGAAGCGTCATAGATCAGTTCTGCCTTCGCGTCTTCCGTATACCCCAGGGCCGCGTTGATATCGTCGATGGCCTGTCCGGCGCCTGCGTGTACCTGCTTCCAGTAGCCGCTTTCCGCGTCTTTGCCAACCATCGAAAGCGTAACGCCTTCGGGAATCCGGATGCCGGACACATCAAGATAGTCGATTCCTTCTGCTTTTATTTCCAATAGTTCCCGAAACGCGGCTATGCCTTCCTGCTCTGCTCCGGAAGCATCCTGCCCTTCCCCCGCCGCGCTCTCCCCGGCCTGCGCTTCCTGGGCGGTCTCGGATGAAGCTTCTATCGCATCTTCTGCGGCTGTGCAGCCAGCCAGCAGGCTCAGCGCGCACAGGGCTGCAAACATTTTTCCTTTCATCTTTCTGCTGCCTTTCACAAATCTTCACATACGCGGCGGGCCTGCAGACGAGTTAAAGCAGGACTTCCGCCTGTATTTTACAGTATCAGTGAACCACAGTATAACAGGGAAAGGGATATGCCGCAAGACATATCCCTCAAATACCGGAAATATTAAGATTTTATTTTGGTTTTGTTAAGCAAAACAGCCGCTTTACACGACGACGCCTTTCTGAAGCATAATATTTGCGTAGAGTGCTTTCTCGCTGGTGGCGATGATCGCGTAGGCTTTTTTTGCTTCTTCATAGAACGCGAAGCGCTCGATGTTGCCCACGCAGGCATCTCCACGGGAGTCGTATTTTTTGATGATATCCTTGTAGGTGTCCCAGATGGGTGTCTCTACGTTGTCTCCCGGGACGACCTCCATCAGGGTCACAGGCTTTTCCACGTAGGTATCCAGTGGCACCAGCTGCAGGATCGCGTCAAGGAGTTCCGGCACGCCGTGTCCGTCGCAGCGGATCACGATGGCGTCCTTCCCCATGGACTCTGCCGGGAAGTTGCCGTCAGAGATCACCAGGCGATCCCCATGCCCCATCTCGCACAGCACCATCAAAAGCTCCGGTGATAAGATCTGCGGGATTCCTTTTAACATTTTCTTTTTCCTCCTTATCCTTCCGGACAGCGCGGCCGCCCGGAGTAATCAAAGGGGCACACCGGACGGTGCGCCCCTTTTGTATTTACTTTTTCGGTTTCATTCCGTGAACGGGATATCCCGATTACTCGTACAGGTTCTGTGCGATCTCCGGATCATCCATGTTCTCAGCGGTGTACCACTGGCATCCAGTATCTACATCCTCTACGGTCTCGCCCTGGGCTGCCGCTACCAGCAGGTCAACCAGAGTCTCGCCCATTGCTACAGGAGCCTGGGTGATGGAGCCAAGCAGAACGCCGTTTCTTACTGCCTCGAGCTGGTTAGCGCCAGAGTCGAAGCCAGCAGCGATAACCTGATCGTCACCAGTTCCGATGATCGGGTTGTTGGTAGCTGCGGAGATGATAGCGTTTGCAGAGTGCTCGTTGGAGCCGTACAGTGCAAGGATGTCCTCCTCGCCAAGCAGAGCGTTTACGTCTGCCAGAGAAAGGTCGGAAGTAACGCTTGCCGGTACGCGGACGTCGATGATAACCTTCGCGTCATCGCTTACCTCGCAGGTAGCTCTGTTGATATAGGTATCGTTTCCTGTTACGGATACGGTGTAGCCGTCAGCTGCCGCCAGCTCGCCGAACTTGTCGATGAAGCCAAGGCCTCTGTTTACAACGGACTCAGAAGTATTGTCCTGAGCCACCACGCCGATACGTACGGTGCCCTCAGCTGCCGCGATTCTGTCAGCAACTGCAGCATATACGTTCTCTGCAGCGATTCCGCCTGCCGCATAGTTGTCAGTAGAGCAGTTCGCCAGTACGGAGCCTTCCGGAGCGTCCGGAACACCGGAGTCAAAGCCGATGATCGGGATGCCTGACTCCTTAGCCTGCTGAAGCAGCTTCATTACAGACTCGGTGGACAGGGCAGCCAGGCCGATAGCGGTCGGGTTGCTGTTCAGAGCGTTGGTCAGCTGGGTTACCTGCTGGTCGATGTTGGACTCATTGTCCGGTCCTACGAAGTTTACCTTTACGCCGAGTTCCTCAGCTCTGCTGTTAACTCCGTTCAGAACTGCCTGCCAGTACTGATGCTGCAGACCCTTGGATACGATCTCGAAGGACATTCCGCTCAGATCTGCTGTCGTCTCTCCAGCATCCTCTGCGGTGTCAGCAGTATCTTCTGCTGCTGTGGTGTCCTCAGCCTCTGTGGTCTCCTCTGCGTCTGTGGTAGTCTCCGCCGCGTCGTTTCCACCGCCGCAGCCAGCCAGCAGAGTCGCTACCATTGCTGCAGAGAGCAATGCCGCCAAGATTTTCTTTTTCATTTTAAAACCCTCCTTTTTATTTATATACTCCTTTAATGGATGTATATGTGAACTGCATCCGCAGTTAACATCACCGTGCCAGCTTCCTGTTCTTCAGTACGTCGATATAGACCGCTACGATCAGCACGATACCAATGATGATCTGCTGATAGTTCGCCTGAAGGTCAATCATCGGAAGTCCGCTCTGGAGCACCGACATAAAGCACACGCCTATGATGGTGCCTGCTATGCTTCCGGAGCCTCCGCTCATGGAGGTTCCCCCGATGATAGCTGCGCCGATAGCATTCAGCTCAATTCCGCCGCCGCCGCTGGGAGCCATGGACTGGTAAGCCGAGCTGTAGGCCAGGGCGGCCAGTCCGGTGCAGAAGCCAGAGATAATGTACGCCAGCATCTGGTAGTTCGCCACGTTGATTCCGGAAAGCCGGGTGGCTTCCTTATTGCTTCCGATGGCTATGATATAACGCCCCGGGCGGGTCTTGTTCAGGAAGATGCTTAAAAGTATGGCCGCCAGAATCACCCATATGATGCCCACCGGATACATCGTCCGGTCTACGGGAAGCTTGAACAGCATACGCGTCCAGCCGTTGGGAGAGCTGTGGGACGGCCAGGTAATACTGGCGCCGCCGGTGATAATAGCTCCCAGGCCCCTGACAATCATCATGGTACACAGGGTCGCCAGGAAAGGCGCGTGCCCGCCCCTCGAAACGATCAGGCCGTTTATCGTTCCCATCACCAGTCCGCAGAGCAGAGTCACCAGGATGCCGACGATGACCGGCATATCCTTATGGGTAATCAGGAAGCCGCCTGCCAGCGCGTAGCAGAACATACCGGTTCCAATGGAAAGATCCACGCCTCCCGTAATCAGGCAGAAGGTCACGCCCATGGCAAGGAAAGCCAGGTAATAGGTTCCATCCAAGATACCCAGGATCGTCGGGTACTGCCGGAAGGTTTTGCTGACTGCAGCAAAGAAAATGATCATGAGAAGCAGCACAAGCAGCACCACGATTTTCTGCAGTCCAACCGCCCGTACCAGGGGATTGTCCGTAAATGCATTTCCTTTTTTCTTGTCTGTCATTGCCGTCTCCTCCTATTCCCTAAGCGTCGCCGCGTGCATGATCCGCTCCTGCGTAGCTTCTTCGATTCCCAGCTCGCCGGTCTTTCGTCCCTCGCACATGACTACGATGCGGTCGCTCATTCTCAGGATCTCCGTCATCTCTGACGAAACCATAATAATCGACTTGCCTTCCTCCACCAGCTCATTCATCAGCTGATAGATCTCACTCTTGGCTCCCACGTCGATACCACGGGTCGGCTCGTCGAAAATCAAGATGTCACAGTTTCTCACCAGCCATTTGGCGATAACCACCTTCTGCTGATTTCCTCCGGACAGGTTGACAACCAGCTGATCTACGCCCGGCGTCTTGGTTCGCAGTAGCTCCACGTATTTCTGCGCCACGTCGTTCTCTTTTTTCTTGTCAATGAACATGCCCTTCATATAGTTTTCCAGGCTGGCCATCGTAGAGTTTTCCGCCACAGACTTATCCACCACGATGCCGTAACGCTTACGATCCTCAGAAAGATACCCAATTCCGTGCTGTACCGCGTCCTGCGGCGTCCGGATCTCTATCTTTTCGCCATTTACGTAAATATCGCCGCTCTGCTTGGGGTCTGCCCCGAACAGCGCTCTCATTGTCTCGGTTCTTCCCGCGCCCATCAGCCCAGAGAAGCCAAGGATCTCACCTTTTCGCAACTCAAAGCTGACGTCCTTGACCATCCTGCCCGCGTTCAGGTGCTCTACCTTTAGGACGACGGGGGCATCCTTTGCCACCGCACTCTCCGTCTTCGGATCCTCGTAGATGACACGGCCTACCATCATGTTGATGATATCGTCCTTCGTGCAGTCCTTGGTAATCAGAGTTCCCACATAGCCGCCGTCACGCATGACAGTCACGCGATCCGTAATCACCTTGATCTCGTCCATACGGTGGGAGATGTAGATGATGCCCATCTGCTTGTTTCTCAGGTCACGGATGATTTTGAACAACTCCTCGATCTCCGCCTCGGTCAGGGCCGCAGAGGGCTCGTCAAAGACAATCACCTTCGCCTCATGGGAAATCGCCTTGGCAATCTCGCACATCTGCTGCTTTCCTACCGTCAGGCGGCTCATGGTTTCTGTGGGATCGATGTCAATTCCCAGCTGGTCGAACAGCTTTCGGGCTTCCTCATTCATCTTCTTGTCGTCGATGAGTTTGCCCTTCATATATTCGCGTCCGATAAAGATATTCTGCGCGACCGTCAAGTGCCCCAGCATATTCAGTTCCTGGTGCACAATCACGATTCCTGCGTCCTGGGCCTCCCGGGGATTGGAAAATTCCACTTCCCTTCCCTCGTAGGTGATCGTGCCGGAATCCTTGTGATAGATACCGGTCAGCACCTTCATGAGGGTGGATTTTCCTGCCCCATTCTCGCCCATCAGGGCGTGAACCTCGCCTTTTCGAAGCTCCAGGTCTACATGATCCAGCGCGTGCACACCGGGGAACGATTTGTCAATACCTTTCATGGTTAAAATTACGTCACCCATTTCATCTTCCCCCTTCCGCTTAATTGCGTCTGCGTCTGCCGCGCAGGTCTACATATACAACTACAAGGACGATAATTCCTGTGATGATATACTGGTAATGGCTCTGATAGCCCATGGCCAGGATTCCCTCCTGGAGAAGGGCAATGATCAGCACGCCGATCAGGGTGCCGCCAATAGACGCCGAGCCTCCTGCCATGGAGGTTCCGCCCATGACGCAGCCGGCGATGGCATCGTTATTGAAGGTGTCGCCCAGACCCGGCTGGACGGTCGTGTTCTTTGCTACGTAGAAGATCGCCGCCAGTCCCGCCAGCATGCCGCAGAGGATGTAGGCCAGCGTCTCCCATTTCTTTGTATTGACTCCGGAGAGGCGGACAGCCTCCCGGTTGCTTCCGATGCAGAGGATATAGCGTCCGGCCTTGGTCTTGTTCAGGATCACCGCGCAGATGGCAGCTCCCGCAAAGAGGATCAGAAGGCCAATGGGAAGATCGACGCCTCCGGCCTTGATGCTTAAAAGATTGCGGTACCAGCCGCCCGGAGCGGTAGACTGGGGCCAGCTCACAGACTGGGTCTTTGTAAATACGGAACCCACGCCTTTTGCAATCATCATACTCGCCATGGAGGTGATAAAGGACGGCAGCCCCCCGTACGTCACCAGAAGCCCGTTGAGGATGCCGAACGCAGTCCCTACCAGGACGCAGATCAGCAGGCAGGCCGCGAGAGGCCATCCCCGGCTGGTCAGCTGATAGCCGCCCATAAGGGCCGCGCAGAACATCACCGGTCCGATGGAGAAGTCGATTCCTCCCGTCGCGATGACGAAGGTAACGCCCAGGGACAAAAAGCCCATAAAGCAGGCATACTGCATAATACTTAAGATTCGTGAATAACTCACGAAGCTGGTGTTCGGCTTCATGACCGGCGTAAGAATCGCAAACAGTATGTACAGAAGAATCCACACGCCTATCAGTACAAGCCGGTTAAATCCAATCTTTTTCACGATTGCATTCTGTTTTATTTTTTCCACGTTCTTCCCTCCTAGTTACCGGGCGCACGGCCGCCCTTTCCCTCCAGCATCCCGCAGAAACGGGTCCGTAAGGGGCGCTTACCCCTTGTCCGTTTTTCAATCTGTGTCCATTATATGTCCAAATTATGAATAAAGTAATAGAAAATCTTCTTGGAAAAGGTAAAAATCTTACTCTGCCACCGGGAACAGCAGCTTCTGGTTCTCCTCTGTATACATATTCTCCTTCGTGATCAGTTCAGAGCCGGAGTCGATATTTTCCTCCACCTCCTCACCCCATGCAGCCCGGATGGCCGTCTCCACGCCGAGATACCCCATGTTGAAGGGCTTCTGAATCGCCAGGGCCTCGTAGACGCCTGCCTCCAGAAGCCGGATCTGCTCCAGGGAGCTGTCTATGCCCGCCATGTAAATCTCATCCGAAAGGCCCAGCTCCAGCACTGCCCGGGCCGCGCCCACGGCGGAATATTCGTTGAGCCCCACGATCATATCCATGTCCGGATACTTCTCCAGAAGTCCCCTGGTCAGCTCGGAAGCCTTCTCCGTGACAGAATCGCAGAATACAATCTCCGCCACCTGGTCCTGCGCCTCCCCCAGGCCGGCCCGGAAGCCCGCCTCCCGGCCTATGGCCGTGGAGCTTCCCTCCACATGGCCGACGATCCCGATCACCGTGTCCTCGTCCACGAACTGTTTCATATAATTTCCCATCTTATAGCCAAGTTCATAATTATCCGTAGCGACGACGGAAACCCCCGCTTTTTCTTCCATTGTGGAATCCAGAAGAACCAGGGGAATGCCGGCCTCTTCGATCTGCCGGGCATAGGGAAGTGTCTCTTCGCTGCTTCCGGGAGCCAGGACGATGGCGTCCGGCCTGTCCGCTATGGCGTCCAGGATCATCTCATTCTGCATGCCGATCTCCTGCTCCCTGGGCGGCCCGGCCACAGTCAGAACCGCGTCGTGTTCCTCGGCTGCCATCTCGCCCCCCTGGGCGATGGAAGTCCAGAAATCGGTGTCATCCAGGGCTTTTTGGATCATCACAATCCGGAGCGGGCTGTTCTTTCTTCCTGTATGCCTCACGCACACGAAGGCAAGGGCGGCGCACAGGAGCGCGGCCGCGGCGAAAATGATTTTTCGGTTATGCCTGCCCATCTGCCTCCCCCTTTCCTCCCGGCAGCCGGATCGAGACAAGCGTGCCCTCCCCCGGCCAGCTCTCAAAGCTTAAGCCATACGCAGGCCCATAGTACAGGCGGATACGCTCATGGACATTCTGCAGGCCTACGCCGCCTGATTTCGTATCCCGGACATGCTTTTCAAAAATGTGATCCAGGGTGTCCTGATCCATGCCCTTTCCATCGTCACGCACCTGGATGACAATATCCCCGCCATCCCGGAAGCTGTGAATCTGAATCATGCCCTTGCCTTCCTTATATTTGATGCCGTGGTAAATGGCGTTTTCCACCACCGGCTGAAGAACCAGCTTGACCGTCTCTTCCTTTAAGATATCCGGCTTGGCGTCTATCTCATATTCCAGCTTATCCTGGTAGCGCATTTTCTGGATGGTCAGATACGCTTCGGTATAGTCGATCTCTTCCTCGATGGTCACGACCTCCCGTTCGTTGCTGATGCTGCGGCGCAGAAGCCGGGCAAGGGAGGAGGTCATCTTCACGACCTCCTGGTTCTTTCCCCACTCCGCCATCCAGATGATGGAATCCAGGGTATTGTAGAGGAAATGCGGGTTAATCTGGGACTGGAGCACCTTCAGCTCATACCGGCGTTTCGCCCGCTGCTCCTTTTCCGTCTGTTCCATCAGATTTTGAATCTCCCGGGTCATAGTATTGAAATTGCGGCTCAGGCGGCCGATCTCATTATTGTCCCGCACCTCCAGGGCTACATGGGAGAAATTTCCCTTCTCCACCTCTTTCATGGAGAGTTCCAGGGCCTTAATCGGCTTGGTAATCTCGCCGGAAAGCAGAAAAGCCAGCAGCATTGCCACCGCAAGCAGCAGCATTGCTGCCAAAAGGTATGTAAGCCTCGCCTCATCCGCCCCCGCCATCAGCTCGGACACATAGGATACCCCTACGACAATCCAGCCGGTAGCCTCTGAGCGCGAGATCGTATACAGTCTCCCGTCCCTGGTCAGAAACGAAGAGACCTCCGTATCCATCACCTCAGAGATCAGCTCGTCCTTCATGCCGCTGTAGATCAGCTGCTGCTGGGGGTGATAGACGATGCCTCCGTCCTCATCCAGAATATAAATATAGCCCTTGTCGCCCAGGCTGATGCGCTCGCAGAGATCGCTGATGGAATTGTAATTCAGATCCACGAAAAAGACACCCCTCACGCCGGGGCTGGCGCTGTTTGTGATGCTGCGGCTTAAGGTCACCACCCAGTCATATTTCCCGGAAATGGCGTTCTGCACATGGGAGGTGGAAATGACTGCCTGTCCCTCTGCCGCGAGAGCCTTCTCATACCATTCCAGCTCCGTAATCTGTGTATATGGGTTCAGCTCATCTGTCCCCCCATTGATTACGGGTTCCCGCTCATCCGGCAGAAGGGCAATATTCGTGATATCCTCCCGGGTATCCGACACCGTCTCAAAGACGGTGACAATCCTTTCCCGCAGCCCTCTTTCCCGCTCTTCGTCCAGCTCCAGCGTAAACAGGTAGTCTCTCACATCGGAATTGCTGGCCACAATAAAGGAAATATTTTCCATATAGCTGATGTAGGAGTCAATGTCGTTGTTTACCTGCCCGATCAGCTGAGAGGTGTATTCTGTGGAGTTTTCCAGGACGGTGCTTTCTGTGTACCGCAGGGAAATGATAAAATAAGCCAGGAGCGCGCAGGCTACCAGGACGCCAAAGGAGACGGCGATGGTAGTCCGAACGCTCCGAAAGCGCATCAGGGGATTCTTTTTCATCTGTTCCGTCTCTCCTTCGCGTATTCCGTAGGCGTCTTTCCTGTGGCCTTTTTAAAGGAGACGCTGAAATAGTGGGGATCTGCGAAGCCCACTTCTTCCGCCACCTCATAAGCCCGCTTCGACGTATTTTCCAGGAGGCTTTTTGCCTTCTCCATGCGCTTCTTTGTCAGCGCCTCGATAAAGGTCTCCCCTGTGTGCGTCTTAAAAAGCGTGCTGAAGTAGCTGGTGCTCATGGCAAGGTAGCTGCAGACAGAATTCAAAGACACGTCCGAATTCATATAATTTTTCTCGATATATTCCAGCGCTTTCATAGCCTGCTTCTTCCCATAGCTGTCCCGCTGCTCGTTCAAAAGCCTGGAAATGCTGCAGCAGATGGAAATGATATCCGCCGCCATATCGCGCAGATGCTCGTAGGTATAGAGCCTGTTCATCAGCTCCTTTTCCTCTTTTACAATCTGATCCTCCTGTTCCTCCGCCAGATCAGCCGCGTTCACCACCGCCAGAAGCAGATTCTGCATATAGATGATGGCCCGGTTCCGGTTGGGCCGCGCTTCCCGGATCTCCTGGGCAAAGTCCCGGATAGTCCTCTCGATCTCTTCCTCTTTTCCTGCCTTGACAAACCAAAAGACGCGCTCTGCCCAGTGATGCACGTCCAGCAGGGGGCTTCTTCCCCGGCTGGCGGCATCCGGGCGGATCACCCGGTTTCCTCCCAGCAGCCATTTTTGCTCCAGGGCAGCCCGCGCCTTCTCATAGGATTGATAAAGCCTCGGCAGCTGCGTAACCGCCTCTCCCGTTCCCGCCGTCGTCTCAATCAGGAGCAGCTCCCGGATGGTGCCGCGCACAGCCTCCAGGGACTCCTCCATATTTTTTTCTAGCTCTTCCGGCGTCTTCCCGCCAAAAATCACGACTGTCTTCGCGTCCAGGTTCTGGAAGACAACCCCCAGCCCCTTTTGTTCGACCAGCTCCTGGGTAATATTGCAGATCGAGAAAAACGCAAGCTCATCCCGCACGCCCGGATATCTGTCCACAAAGGGCGACAGGTCGTCTCCCTCCAAAATAGCGGTGTTAAACACAGTGCCCGGCAGAGAAATCTCCAGCTCCCGCATCTTTTCCTCCAGTTCCTCCGCGCGCTCGTCTCCGCGCAGAAGGCTGTTCAGAAACCGCCCTCTTAGAATAGGCAGATTGCTTCGGTAGGCGCCTTTTAGTTTTTTAAGCGTCTCGCTCTTTGCGCGCTGCTCATCCAGGCTGGCACGCGCCTTCTCCAGCACTTCCGTAAGCTCCGCAGGCGTGACTGGTTTCAGGATATATTCCATCACCTGGTAGCGCACCGCCTGCTTCGCGTACTCAAATTCATCGTAACCGCTGATAATCACCGTCCGCGTGTCCGGGCAGTGCTCATGGATATAACGTGCCAGTTCGATGCCATCCACATAAGGCATATAAATATCCGTAAGCACCAGATCCGGAGGCGTCTTTTTAATCACCTCCATGGCCTGTTTCCCATTTTCACAGCCTGCTATCAATTCAAATCCCATTTCTTCCCAATGGATGTTCTGCCGGATCGCCTCCCGGATCAGGACTTCGTCATCCACCAGCAATACCTTATACATAAAACGTGCTTCCCCCAGTACGTTCCTGATTTCCTGTCAGCGCAGCCCCTCTGCCCGCACATAGAGCCAGGCATACAGATCACGCAGCACCACAGCCCGATCTGTCTCGTTGAGAATCTCATGCCTGTCATTTTCATAGAGGATCCAGGTGACATCTGTCATGCCAGCGTCCTCAAACTGCCGTCTCACCCGCTCTACCCCTTTTCCAAACCCGCCCACCGGATCCTCGGTTCCAGACATAAACAGCACCGGCAGGCCCTTTGGCATTTTTTTCACTGTGTCCTGTCTTGAGGCTTCTTCTATGCTGGCAAACAGGTTATAATAACCGTTCACCGTAAAACGGAAGGTGCAGCGTTCGTCGGCCAGGTAAGCGTCCACGATCTTCTCATCCTTTGTCAGCCAGTCCTTGTCCGTCCTGGCCGGCCGGAAGTGCTTATGGTATCCTCCAAAAGCAAGGCTGTCCACCAGCCTGCTCCGGTAGTGCCAGCCATGCAGCTTCGCCAGCAGGGCGCAGAGCTTCTTCCCCATTTTCAGCGCTGCCGCCGGCTGGGTTCCCGTGCCCATGATGACTGCCCCCGCAAGCTCCTCCCCATATCTTCCCAGATACTGGCGCAGCAGGAAGGAACCCATGCTGTGTCCCAGGATAAAATAAGGGACGCCCGGCCACTCTTTTTTTGTCCTCTCATGCAGTTTTCTCAGATCGCCCAGCACCACGGCATTCCCATCCTTTTCACAGAAAAACCCGTAGTCCTCCTTCGAGACGATGGAAGCGCCATGGCCCAGGTGATCGTTTCCCACCACCACAAAGCCCCGCTGTGTCAGATACTCCGCCGTCTCCTCATAGCGTCCTATGAACTCTGCCATTCCGTGGAAGATCTGCAGCACGCCGCAGACCTCCCCCTCCTTTGGCCTCCACTCGACCGTGTGGATCTTTGTCCGTCCATCGCCGGAATCAAAAGTAAATTCCCGTTTTTCCGACATCGCGTCGTTTCCTTTCTCTTTTGTAGTCTCTTTCTTACGCCCCCAATAGAAAAGGTTGCAGCCCGCGCATATGATTAGAAGGGGCCGTCCCAGCGACAGCCCCTTCTTTCTTCCCTGCGGCCTTACCTCTCCCAGCCCAGCATATTGGCTGCGAAATCTTCTATCGCCTTTGCCGCCTGCTCAAAGGTCAGGGCTGTGGTATTGATGCACAGATCGTAGTTGCGCATATTCTCCCACTCCTGGCCCGTGAAATACCGATAGTAGTCCCGGCGGTACTTATCTGTCTTGGTGATAAAACGGTCTGCCTTTTTCCAGTCTACTTTCTGGCGGTTCATCTCCTTCTCAATACATTTCTCCCTGGACGCGTAGATGAAGACGCGCACCAGGTTCGGCTTGTCACGCAGCACATAGTCGGCGGCGCGGCCAATCACCACATAAGATGACACATCCGCCAGCTCCTGAAGTACCTTAGCCTGGTAATTGAACAGGTTGTTATTCGATGTAAAATCCTCTCTCTCGGGCGGAATCACACCCCCCTTGTACACCTTCTGGGATACGCGGAACAAAAGGCTCTGCTTCTGATCCTCGTCCGCCCTGGCGAACAGTTCCTGGCTGATGCCGCTGTCATCGGAAGCAAGCCGCAAAAGGTTCCGGTCATACAGCTCCACCCCGAGATTCTTCGCCAGGATTCTTCCAATGGAAGTAGCTCCGCTGCCGCTGGTTCTCGTTATCGCAATCACGAAATTCTCCATATGCACACCTCCCATTTTTATTTTCTTCTGATTTAATCATAAAATTTTTCGGAATATTTGTCAATTCTGAATCTGATCTGCGTGAACGGCGCCCTGCCTGTCTTCTCAGGCAAAGCCAGCCTCCGTCCCCCACGCGCATACGCATGGGACTGATGATTGACACCTCCGGACGCCTCTGCTATGATCAAAATGAGTGCAGGCCGCCTGCGAAGAGGAAGGCCTGCGGAAAGGGAGGCGAATGGATTATGAAAAAAGTATTGCAGCAGTTCCGCCGGGCGCCCCGGGGAGCCCAGGCCCTGATTTTAGTTCTGGCTGCCGTGGCTCTGGCCCTGATCCTCGAGATCGGCGTCTTTCATTTTTCGTTTTTCACACAGAATCCGGACAGATATCCCCAGACGGAGATCGATCTGTCTTCCATAGCTGGCTGGAACGGGGAAGCTCTGCCGCTGCTTCCGGACAGCCCTACGGTTTCCTTTGACAATCTCTCTGTGCCCGCGCGCAGTGTGACCATCCGCACGGCAGGCCCATCGGGCGTCCTGTCCGGGAATATCGGCATCTGCGACGAGGCCAGCGCCTATAAGACCGTGGGGGCGGGAAGCTTCCAGGTGAACCCAGGCGGCACGGAAAATACCTTTACCGTACGGCTTGAGAGCCGTGGCTGCCTTTCCCGGCTGCGCGTCACCTTCACGGACGAGCCTGCCGAGCCGGTCTTCCTTCTCTCCGTGACGCTGAACGAGCGCCAGCCCCTGTCGGTGAACGGCCTGCGCCTGCTTCTGATGGCTTTCCTGTTTTCTGCGCTCTTCCTCATTGTACACTTTCGTATTTACCGGCGGGAATACCAGCCCGGCCGGCTCCGCTGCCGCCTGATGAGCCTGTCTGTCCTGCTTTTGTGCCTGCTCACCTGCGGAGCAGTCTTTTACGCCCAGGATTCCAGCCACGCCCTGCTGCGCCCCTACCCCTCCCTGGAGGAGATCCGCTCCCCGGAAATGGTGGTAGATGCTTATATGCAGCAGCTGGACGCCTTTGAAAAGGGCCAGATCGCCCTGGATCTGGATGTGAATCCAGCGCTTGCTTCCCTGGACAATCCCTACGACACAGGGGAGCGTGACAAAAAAGAAGTCTCCTATCACTGGGACAGGGCTTACTATAATGGGAAATACTATTCCTATTTCGGCCTGGCTCCGCTTTTTATGGTCTACTATCCGGTATACTGGCTGACCGGCATGCTGCCCACGACAGCCTTCGCGGGCTTTCTCCTGTCAGTCTTTGCCGTCGTCATGATTTTTGCGGCTGTCCACGCCCTGATCCGCCTGTTCACGCCCCGGGCTAATCTCCTGCTGCTTCTTTTGGGCGAGATGGCCGTGCCCTGCGGAAGCTTTCTGTACCTGATGCAGGCTTCCTCTTCCAGCTTTTATTACCTGCCGCTTATCGCCGCCGCCGGCTGGCTGGCCGCCTTTACTGCCCTGGCATCCTGGGGCTTTCTGGCCTGCCGCCCTGCCGCAGGCCCGGTTTCCCACATCCGCCGGCGGATCCTGCTCTTTTTCCTCTGCGGCGTCTCACTGGTCATGCTGGTGCTTTCCCGCCCGAATATGGCTCTGCTGGCGGCTGCCTTCGCGGCGCCTCTGTTCCTGCGGATCCTCACGGAACGGAATCTGAGCTGGCGGCAGCGGCTCCTGGAGGCTGCCTGCCCCTTCCTGGTTCCCGTCCTTGTCGGAGCGGCAGCTATTATGTACTACAATTATATCCGCTTTGGCTCCGTCTTTGAATTTGGAACCGCCTACCAGCTCACGGAAAGCGATATCCGCTTCAACAGCCTGGGCTTCAGCCTCCGCCATTTTGGCTCTATGCTCTACCACTATTTTGCGGAGTCCTTTGTCCAGCTGAAGAGCTTTCCCTTCCTGCGCTTTACCGCCGAAAAATCTATGGATTTTGGGAACTATCTCTATCAAGAGTACAGCGCGGGCCTCTTCCAGATGCCCCTGAATTTTGGGCTCTTCCTTCTGATCCCTCTTCTTGGAACCCGGTTCCGCGAAAAAAAGGATTCCCGGAAAAAGCTGGTTCCTGCCTGCCTTCTCGTGGGAATCCTGATCTTAGGCTATCTCAATTTTATGCTGGGCGGCATCCATATCCGCTATGTCTGCGATCTGGGCCTGGCTTTAAGCCTCTGCTCCTTTATCATGGCGCTGGATCTTATCCATTTTGACGGGACACGCTCCGCACGCTTCCTCTATGTGATTGTGCTCTGCGCCTTCCTTGTCACGGTTTTGCGGGGACTGTTCCTGATCTTCTCCAACGAGACCAATGACATCCTCCTGAACAATCCGGATTTCTACCTGAAGATCCGCCAGATTTTCTGCTGGTAGCTTGTGTCCTGGAACTTATTTTCCAAAATACCGCAGAAGCAGCATGGCGATATCCTGCTGCCGGACCGCCCCGCCAAGGAATGTTTCCACATCCTGCTGCATAAGCCGCACGATGTCCGGAAGCTCATAGGCTTCTCCCAGCGCCTGGTTCAGGCGCATCTGCATGTGATCCTCACTGTACTGTACGCCGGAAGCGTTCTCGGCCTCGGGAAGCCCCTTGGTATAGAGGAACAGAAGGTCTCCCTGAACCAGCCGTACAGACTGCTGCCAGTAGGGTACGCCCGCCATGCTTCCCAGCACAAAGCAGTCTTTCGCGGGCAGGGCGGCAAACTCACCGCCGGCATGCTTCAGAAGCGGGGTGCAGTGGGCAGCATTCACATATTCAAACTTTCCGTCTGTCAGATCTACGACCCCTAAGAAAGCCGTGGTCGTCATCCCTTCATTGCTCTCGCTCAGCTGGTTGTTCGTCTCGGAAAATACCTTTGCCGGACTGTATCCCATCTGGGCGTAATTTTTGATCAGCGTCTTCGTGATCACCATCAGAAGGGCCGCCGGGATACCCTTTCCCGCGATCTCTCCCATGACCACAGCCAAATGGTTTTCATCCACCAGGAAGAGATCGTAGAAGCTTCCCCCCATCTCCCGGGCCACTTTGAGCTCCGCGTAAATATCGAACTCTGTCCGTTCTGGGAAAGCGGGGAAGATCCGGGGCAGCATACTGGACTGAATGCTTGTGGCCACGCTTAATTCCGCGCCGATCCGCTCCCGATCCGCCGTCACCTGTTTTAGGTTCCCCATATACTCCACCAGCTCCGCTGTCATCTTATTCAGGTTTTCACTTAAAAGCTCCACCTCGTCTCCCGTATGGACCTGGGGATCCCGGAAATGAAGTTCCGACGGATCCGGCTTCTTCCCGCTCTGCTGCACGAAATCCTCCGCGCTCTCCGCCATGCGGGCCACGGGGGCGATGACGCTTTTATTCAGCTGCCGCAGGAATAGGATCAGGAACAGGGCCCCTACTATCAGGGTTCCCGCCACCACAAAGATCAGGTACTGCTGCAGATCGGTATAAATTTTATCCATCAGAATATCGACGCCGATGAGGGCCTGCGCCTGCCCCTGTGAGTCAAGGACAGGATAAAGGCCGGTCAGCACATAGCCAAACTCCTCTGAACGGTTGCTGATATAAGTGACCTCTTCTCCGCCGTCCATGGCGCCCAGGAAATGCCCGGCCATGTCTTCCGGGAAGCCTTCCCCGGACAGATCTCCCAGGGAATCGATCACGCCAAACTCCTCTACTTCCCCTTCCTCTACCGCGTTCCAGACATACATGGCATTGTCCACCGCCCCGTCATTCAGCGGCTTTATCACATAAATGAACTCCACCTGGGAATGATTTTTAATATTGTCCAGGGATTTCTGCGTCTCCTCATACCGCGCGCTCTTTTCCCCGGTCTCTATGCATTCCGTCATATCGTCCGCGTCAATATAGCTTCTGGAGATGCTGATAATCGTCTCGATGTACTGCTGGTACTGATCCATGATATTGTGGTAGTAGGTATAAAATCCCAAGCTTCCCAGAACCGCGCTCAATATCAGGGCGAAGCCGCTGCAGATGCCTATCATTTTCCGGCTCAGTTTTTTCCTTGGCCTGTTCTCCATCCCCTTATCTCCTCTCACTGCTTTTTATTTCTCCCGAAAACGGCTGCGTACAGCCCGTTCATGACCGCAGACACTCCCGCGAACGCTGCCAGGCCCGGAAGGACGCTGGGCGCTGACATAATGCTGCCAAAAAGCATCGGGCCGGCGGATTCCCCTATATTATCCATAAAGCTGTAGATGCCCATGGCCGATTCTTCCCCGTACTGCGGCACTCCAGGCAGCCTAGAAAAGTATACCTGGCGCACTGCTGTCCCGAAGCTGGCAGCTATGCCCAGAATCAGCAGGATGAAAATCATCATTTCTATCGAATCGTTAAATCCATACAGAAGCAGGGCCGCCAGCGACAGGGCCGTGGAAAGATAGATGCTCCCCTGGCCAAATTTCCGGCTCACATAATTGGTCACCGACACGCTTAAGTACACGCTGCACAGAGAATTCAGCATCAAAAGCAGGGAGACGATGCTCTCGCTTAAGCCGTGGGCGTCTCCGTATATCGGCACATAGTAGAACACAAAGCTGTTGATGATCACGTAGGGGAACTGTACCAGCAGCATGTAGGGCACCACACCCCGGGAAAGAAGGAAGGCTCCCGTCTTCTTTTTCTCCCTTGCCCGTTCCTCCTTTTTGAAGGAGGCCATATGCTTTCCCATCGCGAGGAACAGCACCGCCACCAGCAGCCATGCGCAGGCGGAGCACAAAAAGACGGTTCTCTGCCCCAGCGCTCCCGCCAGGGACGCGCCGAACATCATTCCCACGTTGATTCCAGACAGGCTCCCTGCGTTAAACAGGGAAAAGCCGTTCTCTTTTACCTCCTCCTCCTCGGAGCCCGCGATAAACATACTGATGGAATTGGTGATAAGGCCCATTCCGATACCGTTCAAAACCAGGCCCAGCACCAGCAGCCAGTAGCTGTGGCTTAAGAACAGAAGGCTGTCTCCCGCCATGCTGATAAGGCCGCTGACAGCCGCCACGGCGCGGAAGGAAAATCTGCGCAGCAGCCCGGCGCAGAACAGGGAAGTAATTCCCACGAAAATCAGGTTCAGCGTGATGGGCAGGGAGGCTGCAAGCTCTCTTGGAATTCCCAGGGCATCCGTCGCGAAGCCTGCCGCATACACAGACAGGAAGGAACTGGCCACATTAAAAGCCATGTAGGTGACAAAAATGCTCAGGCGCAAAAGGTGCATGGGCATTCCCTGCTTTTTCTCTGCCTCTTCCTTCTTATAGCGGTCGCGCAGATCGAAGAAGGAGAGGATCTCCCCAAACAGGAACATCACCATCAGAACCACCACAATCAGCGTGATAATGACGGAACTTCGCATAGCGTCTATCTGCCCGGTGATGACCTCTGAAGTGGTTCCGATTTCGATAACGCCTGCCACCCGTCCATCGGACGCCATGACCGGCACGCTGATGTAGATGTAGGAACCTGTCTCATCCTGGGCGCCGTCATTGCGGTAAGTCTCCCCGGTCTCATAAATATGAGCCAGTTCCTCCGATTCCGCCGCCCCCCTGGGGTAATAAGTTCCAATCGAGTTGTCCAGATAAGCGATGGCGAATCCCTGTCCGTCCTCATAGCGCAGCACATTGCAGTACAGCTCCTGGATGGAAGGATCCTCCTGGTTCAAAGCCTGATCCAGGGCGTCCATCAGGTTCTGGTAGTCTTCCCCCATATAATCTTCGGATGTCTTTATCTTTTCCAGACTGTCTCCGTCCACCAGTCCGCTCACCGTACTGGCCAGAATATGCAGGCGGTTCATCAGTTCATCCCGGTATACGCTCTCAAACTGCCCCAAAAGCTGCGACACGATTACCACAGCCACTACAGCGGCCGTTCCGCCGGCCAGCAGTCCGTTCTGCTGGATCTTGGAAAGCTTTAGGCCCAAAAGAAACGCTATGGCACGGACAGCCAGCCAGAGGCTGCAGATTGCCGCCAGGACGACTGCCGCCTGATAGATTCCCTCCCGAAGGAGATAACCTTCTGTCTTGGCAAAACGAAAGCCGGAAACCGTCTCCCCTGTAGAAGCATTCCGCATATAGAGCCCGCCGTCCAGACACAGGCCCAGTTCTGTGCTTCCGTCCTCCAGCGCGGCGGCTGTGACGCTTAGCACTTCTCCCTCCTGCAGCCAGACCTCCAGGCTCTTGCTTCCTTCCTGAAAGCTTAAAATCCGGTTCTGCCGGATATCCGCGATATACAGCGTCCCGTCCGCGCCTGCTGCGATCCGGTAAAAGGTCGCCTGCCCCTGATAAGCAGGATCTGCCGCCGTGTCGTAAAGAAGCTCTATCCCATCTGCGTCTCCTTTGACGATCTTTCCTCTCTTGTCCAGGGCGTAGACCGTCTCTGTCTCCGCATCCACGGCATAATCCTGAATCAGATCAAAAGCACCCTCATAAGCGCAAAAAGCTCTCTGCTCCACCTCTCCCGTCTCCAGGGAAAGCCGGCACAGAGAAAAGCCCTCCGATTCTGAATTTACGTAATATAGCGCCTGATCTGCAAGTGTCAGCGCAAAAAGCTGATGCTTATTCACCCTCTCTGTATAATTCACATCCAGGATGGTATCCTGGTAGTCCCCTTGCGGGCTGTAAACCAGGATACATTCCCGGGCCACGGCTGAACCAGTCTCATCCCAGCTGGCATCCAGCACGTAGACCGTCCCGTCTTCCGAGGCTGCCACATCCTCCGCGTACCAGAAGGTATCTGCCTCCTGCAGATTGCTTTTCAGCAGATATTCCACCTTGTTTTCTTCATCCAGCTTCACAATCCGGGAGCGCTCGTTGTCAATAATATAGGTGTTCCCCTGGCTGTCCGCCTGAGCCAGATAGGGGTTGACAAGCTCCACCTCCGGGGACGGCATGATGTCATACCAGTCCTTCCATTTGCGGATTCCCAAAAGCGCCAGAAGCAGGAGCAGGAACACCACGATATCTCCTTTCCAGATCCTCCTTGCCCCAAGATATCCGGCAACCCGTCTTTTTTTCTTCATCATCCTTCTTCTGCCTCCCCCAGCCCACAGCCGCATCCTGCGTCTCCCGGGCTGTCAATATAATCCTTGTATTCTATCGGTGCGTTGAATATGGTATTTACCCCGTCTCTGCTCAGTTTTTCAGGATAAAGCACGGATGCCAGCGCGAAAGCGTTTTTATGTACCTTTCTGCATTTCCGGTAAGAATCCGTCTCGTCCAGATTGTCCACCTGGATCACGCAGGGCGTCTCCCAGATGTAATAAGGCAGGGCCAGCATGGAAATATAGTCAAAAATCGCGTCTGTCTTCGCCCTCTTGGCTGTCAGCCTGCGGATAAGTCCTGATTTGCTAAAGAACTCTTCTCTTCTTTCATAAAACAGGCCGACCAGCTCCTGGTTTCTCTCATGGAGTACCTGTACCTCGATCCCGGGATATTTCCGTTTCAGCCTCTCTATCTGCGTCAGATACAGATCCGCGATCCTTCTAGTAATCTTACGGAAATCCTCCACGCTCTGATCCCGGAGCTTTTCCGGCAGCGCAAAACCTATCGTATAGAGATATTTCAGATAGGATATGTCCGGAACGGGAATCGCTACCCTGGCTCCCAGCGGAGCCGCCATGGCAAAAAGCACCTCCAGGCTCTCCTGCTCCTGCACTGTCACGCCCTTTTTATTGTCACAGAACGCGATCTCGGTAATGCTTCCCGCATGATCCTCCAAATAGTCCGCTAGTTCCTGTCCGCCTCCCTGCCTGTCGTATCTTCGTCCGCTGCTGAAATCAAACGAGGCTTCGCTCCCGTCTCTCCTGCGCACCAGCACTTCCACCTCGTGGGTTCCGAACAGACAGGGCCCGCCTACGATTCCGATAGGCGTCCCTTTCCGGACTGCCTCCGTGACAGAGGGGATATTTCCCAGCAGCAGCGGCGTTTTTCTAAGCCAGGGAAGCTCGACCTGGCAGAACGCTTCCGCCTGCCGTTCCAGATCCGCAAAACTGCCTATCGATACGGTATTCTTGTAGGCAAGCACTCTGGAATCGCGGATTCCCATTTCCTGCTCCAGCTCATAAAGAATCTGGGAACGGTAATACATCACAAGCCTTTGCATGGCTTCCCGGATTCCTTGGTTAACCGTGCGCAGGGCCCGAAGTTCTTCCATGTGTCCATAGCCATTCGGATCCGCTTCTTTAAGTTCTCGTATCCGCTTTCCCAAGCGCCTGCTCTCTTTCTTAAGTTCCAGAAAGGTGGGATTCTCTTCCTTTTCCCTGCACTTTGCCGCGCAGGCTTCCCACAGCCAGCTGCCGCCCCTCCAGCGTTTTTCCGGCTCCATGCGGAAGAAATCGCCCGCCGTGATCGGAAATTCATTCAGTTCCCGGCTATTTAGGCCATACAGGGTATCTTCGATTCGGATTCCCTTCTGGCGCAAAAGCTCCTTCACCGTCGTCACCATACGTCTGCCACTCCAACTTATCTTACGATCCTGCTCATGCCGTCGTCCCGGATCGCCCTAGAATACTTCCAGGTATATGGGAGCCTGCTCCTGTTCTCTCTCACTTTGTCCCAGGTAACGGCTGCACAGGTACAGATATTCCTTTGCAGCTTTATCCATGCGGTTGGCCTTCAGCACTTCGATAAAGTGCAGGCGCGCGTCATAAAATTTCCGTTCCTGGAAGAACTCTACTCCCTTTTCAAAGAGAAGCCGTGTGCGTCTCTTTCCATTCTTATCTTCCACGCCGTCTCCGTCGTAGACGTCGTACAGCTCTTCTGTCTGCCCCGCCGCCCGCAGATAAATCTGTCCCAGGTAACGGCTGCTGTAATTTCTTTCAAAATCAGGAATCTGCTCCTTTAAGCTTCCCGACATCAGAATTCTGGCGCCGTATTTTCCCGCGGCCTCCTGCAGGAATTCCGCGATCCCCGTCGTCTCCGAAATAGTCAGGACGCCCAGCCGCTTCTCATGGCCCGCCAGGCCCGCCATGACCTCCCCGTAAGAGAGCCCGATGGAATAGTTCTTCTCTGCGTTTTGCCTTTCCAAAGCTTCGCAGACCGAAACTGCGGAACGCAGGGCTTTTTCCGGCGCCCCCATATAAAACGCTGTAAAGCCAGCGTCCACATACTTGTCTATCTCCCCTTCCTGGTACAGAACCTGGGGAACCACATCTTTTAAAATGCCGTTGACATAGCCGAAGATCTCCGCCGGTGTGCGGCTGCGGATCAGTTCCGGAAAGCCGGACACGTTAAAGGACATGACGGCTGCCCGGATCTTTTTTTCTTCACCCAGCTGCGGGCCGGAAAGCTCTCCTTTCTCGAAAAGCCGCAAAAGCCCTTCTGGCAGCATGGCGTCCCGGATATCGTTTTTCTGCTGCCGCTTCTTTTCTTCTTCCAATTCTCTTTCCCGAAGCCTGCGCAGATTCCGGTACTGCCTGCGCAGCACCAGCGCGTAGCACAAAGTAACCGAAAACAGCAGCGCCAGAAGGATCCAAAGGGCCATCTCATACTCATTCATAGTCTATTCCTCCCATGCGTCTTTCCCTATTTCACCTGCACATTTACCGTGCCCGGATTTGTGATCTGGATCACTCCCCCATAGGCGCACATGCATTTGCTTGTCTGGCTGAGGGCAGGCTTCCCGCCTACCAGCACTGTAGGGCTGCCCGGCGCCCAGGGGGCCGGGATCACCGGAATGCAGGGCATGGGGGTCAGCACTCCCAGGGCCGCTGCCGTGGCAGCCGATACCGTGGGGTTGGCCAGGCAGGTACACATGCCGAAGGGCATGATATTCACCAATGGAATCTGATCCATGATCGTCGCCATAGGCATCTTGCTCATCACTCTGGCCGCAGGCAGCACGGTAAGTGTAGAAGGGGCCATGCCAAAGCTGCACTGCAGCATGGCGCCTCCGAATACTCCTAACGCCATAGTTCCTTCTCCTCTTCCCCTTACATATTATTCAAACAGTTCCGCCGTAATCCGGTTTTCCCGGCCAGCCTCCAAAGCCAGCTCCGCGAAGGCAGCCTTTTCCCCGTCCCCGGGAAATTCCGCCCAGATGCAGGCTTTTCCCTCTCCGGGCAGGCTCCGTATCAAAAGATAGACGCTTCCATCCTCACCGGCCCTGGCCTCGTACACAGGAAAAATCGTAGTCCCGATTTTTTTATAGGCCTGCCCAAGGGGCGCCGCCAGCTCTCCTTCTTCGTTCTGCCAGGAAAGAATCCGGAAAAATTCTGGTTTTTTCTTCCGATCCGGCACGCAGAGCAGTTTTCCAGACAGATGTGTCTTCTCCGGGCAGAAGAGGCGTATCTTCTTTCCCTCTTTTTGCGGATCATAATCGTAGAGGAGCTTGTACCCCTTTTTCTGATCCGGAAAATACAGGCGGATCCTGGTTCCCGCAGGCAGCTGTCCCTTCAGGCAGGTAGCCCCGGACGGAATGGGGTAGCAGCGTCCGGGAAGCATTCGGATCTGGCGGATCTCCACTCCCCCGCCCAGCGGGACGGTGAAGGTCTGTTTCTGGTACAGCGGCCCTTCCGCGCAAATCCGAATCTCCGGAACCTTCAGATCACAGAACACATGATACCCTTCGTCCTTCCGGATGGAGGGCTTCCCGTCCTCCGTGTACATCCGGACGGCAGATCCGGTGATAACTCTGCCCGTAAAGTCGTCTATGGGAAGAATCACCAGGGACACCTCTCTTTTGAGCCCCATTGTCACATATCTCATGTTTTATCCTCCTGATCCCCTATGCCAAACTCTACGCTGCGCACCCGGCTGATCTGCTTCGTCCTCGCGGACTCCAGAGGAATGGGCCCCACCTTGTAAAACAGGGAGAGTTTATGGGCCAGATTGGGAAAATTCCAGATCTTCAGCTTCTCTTCCGCCTCCATCTTCCGAAATTCCAGCCGGATCCCATCCGGCGCCCCTCCCGGGCCAAACTCCATCTTCTCCGGATCCAGCACAGGATAATCCCGAAGCGTCTGTATCACCTTTCCCAGCACCCTCTGTTCCTCACCGGAGCGGAACTTTACGTCACTGGCAGAAAAAGCTGTGATGAGATAAGAAAGTGTCAGGTATACAGGCGGAAACTTCTGCCTGCGGATTCCATCCGGCTGCATCCCGGTCTGGCGGAACTCCCCGCTCTCGCTGACATCAAACAGGTGAACGCACAGATTCAGGTCGCCCCTGTCCGCGGGCGAGGCAAGGCCGATCGAATCGGCATTCGGTATAATCTCCGGCACCAGCTCCCTGCGCAGAAGCTGCACCAGCGCGTTTCCAGTCTCCATGATAACCGTATAGCTTCCCATATCTTTTCCTCACTTTTGCACATCGTTGGCCTGTCACGGCTGCGCTGCCGGATCCTGAAGGGCCGCGTCCCCTGCCTCTGGCTCAGCCTGGGTCTGTGCCATCAGAGGCGACCCATTGTGAAAGACTCCCTCGAAGGCGATGGCTCCCGTGGCCAGATCATAGAGCCGTCCCTGGCCATTATACTGGCCCAGCAGGAACTCTCCCTCATAGGCCAGAATTCCATTGGAATAGAAGGTGCCCTGACCGTCATACTGGCCTTCCCGGAAGCTTCCCTCATAGATCAGCTCCTGGCTCTCTCCATTGTAAAGCTTTCCTTCGCCGTCGTAAAGACCCTGGTAAAAACTTCCCTCATAGAGAAGGTTTCCTGTATTCTCGTCATAAAGGCGTCCATCGCCCTGATATTCCCCGTCTTCAAACGCGCCCGCGTACACCAGCTCCCCGGTATCCGCCCGGTAAGCTTTTCCCTGGCCCTGGTACTCTCCGCCCTCGAAGCTTCCCTCATAAATGAGCTGCCCGTCGAGGTAAAGCTTTCCTTCTCCTTCATAGAGGCCGTCGCGGACACTTCCCTCATAGAGTACCTTTCCTTCGGAATCATAATAGGTGGCCGTACCTTCCGATGGCTGTCCCTGGGAGAAGCCTCCTTCATAAACTACCTGATCCCCGTCATACAGGACGCCCTCACCGGAATACTGATCCTGGGAGAAGCCTCCTTCGTAAACCAGGACGCCCTCCTCATTATATTCCCGGCCGTCTCCCTCTTTTTTCCCCTGGGAGAAGCTTCCCTCATACAGCACCGTGCCATCTGCGCCGTACAGGGTGCCCGTTCCCTCATAAAGCCCCTGAGAAAAGCCGCCGCGGTAGAGCACCTGCTCTCCTGCCTGATAGAGGATCCCGCTGCCCTCATACAGGCCTGCCGCGAAACTTCCCTCATACAGCAGGGAACCATCCTCGTTATAGAGAGTTCCCGTACCGTCGTAGGCATTCACCGCGAATTCGCCTCTGTACTTTACATTTCCATTGGCGTAGTAGCTCTCCCCGATGCCGGAATACTGCTCTGAGAGGAATCCGCCGCGGTACAAAAGGTTCCCGTCATAGTCATAAAGGCTTCCCTCTCCGTTGATCCGGCCCTCTTCCAGGCTTCCCTCGAAAATCACCGTGCTGCCTTCTGCGTCCAGCAGCCGCACCTTCCCGGAATAACCGATCATGTCCTGGGAATTCACCGCCATAGTCTTCGTCAGGAACCGGGACTGCACAAAGGGCCAGGCAAAACGCACCCACAGCACCGGGAGAAGAATGGCCAGAAGAACCAGCACATATACCAGCTTTTTCGCCACATAGCGCTCGCCGATGGCAAAATAGCCCTTCAGGGATTTCGGCTTTTCTCCAACCTTCTTGATCTCCTGCTTGATGTCGCTGCTGACCTTTCCCACGATGGTCGTGGGGCTGAAAAGCTGTACGATTTTCCGGTATCCCACCTGGAACGGCACACAGATCGTGCGCACGACCCTTTTTACGCCATAACCCATGGCATTTTTGACATTAAAACTGTTGGATAGCCTCATACCTGTTCTCCTGCCTGATTCTCGTCTTTACTCAATATAGAGTTCCCCTATCTGCTGCATAGTCTTTTCTGTCACCCTGGATCCGCTGTCATCCTGAAGCACGCTGAGCATATAGAAAACTGCTGCTATGATGATGGCCGCCATCAGTACCTTTTTAAGAAGAGAAAGGATCTTTTTAATTTTCTCCCAAAGCCGGAACCAGAATGTTCTTGGCTTTTCTTCCTTCTCGTCCCTCTGCAGATCCGCGTACACCGGGGCGAACTCCCGATAAAGCTTCAGATAAGAGACAGCTTCCTTTTCCTTAAGCTGCCGCATATATTCATCCAGGGAGGGATAGAGTTTCTTTTTCAGTTCCCTTTCAAACAGATGGCTAAAGAGCTCCTCCAGCCTGCCGCAGACATCCTCCATCCCGATCTCTTCCGGCTGGCTGATCCCAAGGAAATGATAGCAAAACGAGACCTCCAGGGCAGGGCTCACCGTGACCTGGCCTTCTCCAAGCGCGTTCCAGGCAAACCAGGGGTGCGGGCTTAAAAGCAAAAGCCTCTCCAAAAGGTTCCAGGCGATCTGCGCCCGCTCCGGACGCTCGCATCGCTCTGATGCGAGCTTTTCCTCCAGGGTGGGCTGTACGCTGTAACGGAATACGGCGTACAGATCTCCCTTTTCCAGAAAGGTCTCCCGGAAATCCGCGAAGCTGCTGCCCTTTACCTTTTCGTCCAGAAAGAGGGTAAAGCGCTTCGCCAGCACCGGATCTGCCACGCGCACCAGCAGGAAGGTATTCTCTCCCCTCTCTGCCGGGTCTGTGCAGAGATATTCTTCTGTCTGCTCTGTACCGCCCAGATGGCGCAGCACCTCATAGGTTCTGTCCGCATTCTGAATGATCATGTTTTAAACACCTTTTTCCCTTACAATCACAAAGATAGAAGCCTTAATTTCCGGATCCGCAGCGCTTGACGCCGTCACCTCATAGACGCCTGCCGTATTGGGCGCCGTGTACATGCCGTTTGCGTCGATGGTTCCGCCGCCGTCCTTCACCTGCCAGAGCACCTCGGTATCCGCCATATTGCTGCAGACGGCTTCCAGGTAATAGCTCTCCCGTGTGTTCAGATTCAGCACGCCCGGACGGATAAAGATCCGGCGCTCCTTCTTTTCTTCCAACAGCTCCCTGCGATCCTTGACCGCTGTCCAATGGATGCGCAGCCTTTCCTTCGGTGTGGCCGCAAGCACCTGGACGCCGATGACAAAGGTTCCCTTCTGGGCATCCGTCCTGGCCGCGAGCTCCACTTTCGGAACGTCCTCCGGGAAAATCCCGGGCGCCCCGAAGTAGGCATCCTTGGAATCCTCTCCCTCAAGGCTTAAGATCACCGCTGTGTTTCCCATGCCCAGCCCGTGAGAAATCTCCCGGCTGAACAGCTTCTTGCCCTTGGGCGAGCCTGTGCCCAGTTCAATCTCCTCAATCCCCTGGGCGATATGAATGCCGTAAGAATCTGCCCGGGAAGCTCCGCGCTTCTCAGACGCCTCCCCGGATGCCGTCTGCTCGCTTCCGCCGCGCTCCAGCATCCGCTCCAGGGCATCCTCCAGATAACCGCCCGACACATACTGGCCGAAGGGCATCTTCTCTATTCTGTCAATGACCACCGAATCTCCGGCACGCAGAAGCGTAATCTTCGCCAGATACAGATCCTGGCTTCCGGCATCCTTCAGGGTCTGATCCATCCCTTTTTCGTAATACCACCGGCGCACCTCTTCCTTCGGATCCCGGCCGCTTATGTAGAGGGAGGATTTCACATCTGCCTTTTCCTCCAGCTGGTTCTTCCCGACGCGCAGCCGGAAGCTGTCCGGCACCATGGAAAGCGTTCCTCTGGTATCGGTGACGCCCAGCGTCTCCAGCTCATAGGTGAAGGTATAGCGTCCCGCCTTGTCAAACAGAATCTCATCGAAGGACACTGTCATCTGCGTTCTTCCTTCATAAGACAGACAGGCCAAATCCAGCTCATAGGAAAACGCGATATTGTCCTGTTGTCCCATATTCTCTACCTCGATCCGAAGCTCCGCCTTATCCCTTCCCCTGGCAAAACGCGGCAGGGTCTGGCGTATCCGGATGCCCCTTCCCCAGTACACCGTCTGCGTCTCCTCAAAGAGACCCCGGCTGGAGAGGATTTCCGCCTCCGGCTCGCTGCGGGTCAGGAACAGGCGGTAGCCCTCCCGGATCTTGTTGAAATCCGTCCCTCCCTGGTTTCCGCTGCTGCTGATGCTGTGCACCTGCTCCGTCTCATTCTCCTCATAGGCCACGCACAGATACAGGTAATTGGTATTGCGATCCTCCTCATAGTCCGAAAAGCCGTCTAGCATGGTCAGGCCGCGCACCACCGGCTCGTCGATGACAATCTCCCGGCCTGTGGAATCCAGGGCCAGCCCGCTCTCCACCAGGATTGTGGTATCATCCACGCCCACCACATTCATGCCCGTCACCACGCCGGTTCCGTGAAGAAAACGGTTCAGCATCCTGCGCTTATCGTTTCCATACTTCTGCTCCAAGCGGAAATCATCCACCGACAGCAGTTTTCCGTAAAAATAATTATTGCGCTCAAAAGGGAAATAGGTTGTATTTTTCATGATTCGCTCCTTTCCTCACTCTCAGTCACGGTGGCGAAAGCCAGACGGCTTGTGCCTCCAAGCACGGCCTCCTCATAGTGCCCCAGCACGCTGTTCACGCCAAGGTAGGAATAGCCGTCTATGAAAATATAGGGCTTTAGTACAATCAGCTTCAGGGAAAGCTGCACCGGCTTCTGGCTCTCCAGAAGTCCCAGAAGGGTCTGATAATCCCGGTATCCGGGAATGGCTTCCTCCCGCACCAGGACGATCAGGCTTCCCGGATCATCCTCGTACAGCTGCCGCAGCAGACTGCCGCGCAGAGGTTCGTCCCGGTACTGCTTCCAGTCCTGCCACTCTATCACAAAGGGCTTCTCTCCCGTGTAAAGCTCCACGAACAGCTCGATTCCCCGCCTTGTGCCTCTGGCCTTGGAGAATTCCATGATGTGTTCCAGAAGAAACCTTAAGCTCCTCTCCGTCCACATATGAGGCTCTTCCACATCCAGCCAGCCTGCCATCTCCTGCAGGAAACCGGCGGGTGAAAGAGACGGATCCAGTTTCTGCGGAAATTCCCGGATATAATCCCCGGCATCGTCATACAGTGACTGGAATACCGCGAGAAACCTGTCCAGGAAGGAGCCGTTTTTCATCTCCCTGCGGTACAGCTCCGGAAGATAGGCCGCCCAGCTCACGGCCGGGAACCAAATCCGGAAATCCCCCAGGCCCACCGGCTCCTCCGTCTGCGGGTAAATCTCCAGGAGGAACCACAGGTACCGGCCTTCCAGTCCATGAAGCAGGATGTCCGGGCCAAACAGCTGTTTTTTCCGCAGAAACGGCTTTAAAATATCTTTTTTCTGCTGGACGGAAAGTGTCTCAGAGCGTATCACCGTCCTTACGTCCATGCCCTCATCTGCCAGCTTCTGAAGCTCCCCGCTGTCTGCCGTGTAAAAGGATACCTGGACGGCCCCGCGCCCTGTCCCGGTCTTCTGGCACACCATCCTGTGCCAGCCAGTCTCTTCCGACGCGCTGTCCAAAATCCTGGAGAAAAACACGGCCCTTCCATAGAATCCAGGCTCTGTGGACAGCCCCTCCGGGCCAAAGCTTACATGCTCCCCATATCCTCTGGCATAATCCGCCGTCTTATTAAACACAAAGTAGCTCATGATCTACCTCTCTTTATTCCCTTACTGAACAGGAACAGTTGATCTCCACCTCGTCGGCGATTCCATTTCCCGGGAAAATCAAATCCCCGTAGGAATCCCTCCTTACTCCGTTTCCTTTTGCGTCGAGCACCAGAGAACGGATGCCCGCCACACAGTCCAGACGGTCAATATGGCCGTAAAGCCCGCTGTAGGATACGGTTCCTGCAAACTGTCTGGAAAGAAAGCCAAGATATGAGGCTGCGGCGCTGCGGATCTTCTCCTGCGCACCCTGGTACTGCGGATGCACAGCCACCTCCAGATCCACCCGCAGGCGGATGTACACCGGAGACTGCAGCCTTATCTCCACGCCCAAAAGCCTTTTGCTCTCCAGATGCTTTCGGATATTCCGGGCAAAAGCTTCCGTCAGCTTCGGCCTCTTCTCCAGGCTGCAGGGCCGCACTACGATCTGCATCACATTTCCCGGCGTGCGCTCCCCAGGCTCCGCTCCTGCCGCGGACGCCCTGCAGCTTTCTATCCGGAGTCCCGGCGTCTGCCGGACAGCCCTCTCATAATCTTCCGTTGTCACCATAGGGCCTTCCTGGGCGAGCTGCTTTCGGATCCGGGCAAAGGCTTCTTCCATCGTCTCCTCGTCCTGTCCTCCCCATGCGTCCCAGGGATTGGACACCGCTGCCACTTTTGCGTCCTCCAGGAAGAGGCATGAAATCTTCTCCGCCTTAATATTCCCTGCCTGGCCCAGCGTGCGGCTGCAGGAGACAATCTGGATCCGCCCTTCCGGAGCCATCCCATGCTCGCAGTCTCCAAACACCACCTGGCCGGCCTGGCTGTCCAGGCAGTAATGGCAGTCCTCCGGTCCGGAATGAGAAAAATCACTCCGTTTTTCCCATTTCCGCCATACTCCAGGGCGCTCAGCTTCCTCCACCAGAAGCTCGAAATCCTCCCAGAGAAGCCCCGTCTCTTCCAGGAAAAATTTCTGCTCCGGGAACCCGCAGCCCTGACCGAGAATCCTGTGTCCCTGGTACCATTCATCCCCGGATGCCAGCAGAGCATATACCGGATCACCAGGCTTTAGTTCTCCTCTTTCTGCCGGAAAGAAGAGCTCACCCTCCTGACGGAACAGCTCCATATCCCCGAAAGCCGCAAGCCCGTGTTCCACGGAAACGCTGCCGTCCTCTCCGACCTTTCCCGGAAGCCAGGCTGCCGCCGTCTCTTTCTGGCAGGCGCTTATGGCATTCAGGCCAAGGAAGCTTAAAGCCGGAGGCATCTCATACTGGCTTTCCTGCAGCTTCGCCCGCAGATACCAGCCCTTCTCTCCGTCTGCCGTCCCCATCTGCATCTCTTCCGGAAGCCGAAATACCAGCTGTCCGTCCAGCAAAAGCTCAAATGTATCATCCCGCAGGATCTCTAAGGGTCTCCAGCTTCTTCCATTCCAAAAGCTCCAGGAAATCCTGGCGAGAGGCACCGCCGTCTCTCCAGCTGGATTCCTGGGCGCTCCCCCCGCCTGGCTGGCACGGATCGTAAGCACCAGCCTCTTTCCCTGGGGCAGCGGCCCTGAAAAATTCAGATAAAAAGCTGTCCCGGCCTGGGCCTTCCTGCCAAAGGGGTAAAATTCCAGCGAACGGCGGAACGCCAGCTGCTCCTCATCCGTATAGCTGACTCTTTGGCCATCGAAAAGCCCGAAAGCGCTGCGGATATAGGCTTCGGGTATGTACTGCTCCTCCTCCGCCTCAAAGGGCACGCCGGCGGCGTCCATGCGGGTGCCTGCCAGCACAGGAAGGGCCTCCCCTGCAGGAACGCAGACGAAAGCTCTGGCCGGACGGCTGTGGCGGGCGGCTTCCCCCAAAAGCTTCAGGTACTGCCTGCGGTGCGCGTCCCCGATATGGTTCAGCTCATACTGCTGAATCTCCTCCAGCCACGCAAAAAGCTCCGCCAGCGTAATTCCCGGATCGTGGTAGTTAAAATCTGTCCACTTGGGATAGCAGCCGGCAATCCTGCTCTTCGCCTTTTCCATCAGCTCTTCAAATGTATTCTGATCCAGATGAATATCCGGCAGCATAGCCTTTCCTCCCTGTCTCTTTTTCTATCTTCCGGTCTTCCTCACGATGACATTGATCTCGTGGGTTCCGCTTAAGGGCAGCACATAGGGGTTTTTGCGGATCTTATCCGGATCCACCTCCTGGCGGCCCTTCTCCCCATTTATATAGGTAATCAGATACAGCTTCTGGATAAAGGCTGTCTCCGGAATCTCCTTTAAAGCGTTCTGTATCTGCATCATGCCAGGCAGCTCACCGATTTTCCAGCCTCTTCCATCAAAATGCCCCGTCACCGGGTCGAGAAATGCTCTCAGGCTCTCCTGGGCTTTGCGCCTTACCTGGAAGATATCCTGGAAGCTTTCCACGCCCAGCTCCGCGCGGACCTCAATCTCTACAAAGCAAGGACCGATGACCGCGAACTGGTTTCTGGCTAGGATTCCCGGATCCATCCGTGGTTCCAGATAGCTCTCGATCTCCGCCTGCACGGAATAGAGCAGGCTCTTATCCGAGCGGAAATCTCTGGGCAGCACTACCAGCGTCACAGCCCCTGCCTCTTTTTCTCCTTTGGCATTGCAGCCGCCAAAGCAGCGCACCTTCTCAAGGGTCCGGGAAGCCTCCCTGGCCAGTTCCTCATAATCCCTGGCCGTGACGGCCCGGCCCTGGTGCCTTAGCCTTGCCCCGCTTCTTCTCAGAGCTTCCCGGACATCTTCCACATCCAGTCCGCCGGAAAGCCCCTCGGGATTGCGCACACCCGTCACATACCCCATTGTCTGGTTCAGCCGGTTCACCTGCCCTGGCCCGACATTGGCCTGGCTTCCTCCGCCGCACTTATAGTGGACTCGAATCCCGTCCGGGCGGCCCAGCGGCGGCACACGCCCATGGGTGCCGTTGCCAAACTGCACCCGGCCCTGGATCCGATCCGCCTGGTACACCCTGGCGCCGCCTGGCTCATCCTCCAGGTTTTCAGCTTCCTGCCAGGGTATCCACCGGGCTTCCCCTTCGGCGCCCTCCAGGATCTCCACCTCAATCTCGCTGATATTGCCCCGCATCAGCGTAAACAGCCTGCTGTCATCGTAGTATTCCAGCGTAAAATACTCGGTTTCCTCCCGATCCATATGGCGGATTCTGGCAGCGTTCATGAAGAGCTGCCGCAAAGCCGGGTAGCGTGCCTCCGTGTTTTCCTTTACATAATAGTCCGTCTCATCCCGCAGGCGGATCCAGTACATTTCCCGTCCAAAGCGGCTTTCCCTGTGAAAATCGGAAGGGCCTGCGAAGGTGACAAGGCCGGTTCTTGACAGGTTCCGGGTTCCGTCCGCCAGGTTCAGCTCCTTGAAGCCCCTGGGACTTAAATACTCCCAGGAAATCCCGCCCTGTCTTCCGGGAAGCATATCTTCCAGGATCAGAAGCATCTGGATGGGCGAACCTGCCGGAGCCCTTTCAAAGCCAAGGTAAAGCGCCTTTTCTTTCTCTTCCACCCCTGGGAACGGATGCAGGCCTTCCTTCAGGCCGGCCATCTGCGCTCCCCATAAAGAGCGCCGTTCCAGGTTATTTTCCATCAGAAGGCCCTCCGGCCTTCTCCCTGCTTCCGGGTAGGTATAGGAAAACAGCGTATTTCCCAATACAGGGACGATATACTGCCCTTTCAGCTTGTAAAGATTGCTGATTTTCAGAATCCGTGCCCGGATATAGCAGGTCTCACAGGAATCCACAAGAACTGGTTCCATATCCTGCGGACAGTCAAAGGCCAGCGTCCTCTGCCGTCCGATGGCCCCGCCCCGTGGGCTGAACACATCCTCATAGGAGCCATCCGGGAACAGGCGGTTCCATCCAGATCCGTTATAATACTCCCAGATCACCTCTTCTACCGCCACATCATATTCCGGATCCGGCCGAAAATCCGAGCGCTTCATGATCCACTTCCACTCGACCTCACTGGCCTCTCCATTCGTATCCAGAGGAATCTGCACAAAATCCACAGAAAAGCTTAAGGTGATCCGCGCTCCCCGTTTCGTCAAAGCTTCGCCGGAACCAAAGTATACCTCTTCGTACAGGTTCAGCCTCTCCCCAAAGGGGAAGTATTCCTTTAAAACACACTGGTTTCCAGCCCCGTATACTATCTGGGGCGCCAGCCGCTCTCCCCGGCTTCTCAGCCGGATCTCCTCCACAGAAAGCTCTCCTGTCCGGGAGGCATCCAGGGTCTCACATCGAACCGCGTACGTCTCATGCCCCTCCAGCTCCATCTGGGAAAATCCAGGGGAAAAGGTGTTTTTGTACAGCAGCAGCTTTTCTCCTATCAGGGAAACGCGGTCAAAAGGCCTCCAGCCCTCCTCCGTCCAGTAAGAAAACCGGGCGGACGAAGGATCTGTCAGGGCCTCCAGAAATTTCTTTTCCGCAGGCTGTCCTTCTCTCGCGTACAGGCTCAGCTCCAAGTAAGCCTCACTGCGGATATCAAGAAGTTCTCCGTGGGTCAGGATCAGCTCGTGCTTCTGCAGGTTTTCCCCTTTTCCGCGAAAGAGCAGAAGCGGCTCCTGGTTCTCTGTGATATTTTCTGAAATGCAGTAGATTTCGTCCCGTCTGCCGTCTGCCAGGTACAGGCAGGAAGGCGATGCAGGTACTGCGTACAGATCCTCCAGGGTTTCGTACTGGGCGCTTCCGCCCTCTTCTCCCTCCAGATCTGCCGTCATGCTGGTGTGGGCGTCCACCTCTGTTCCCCCAGGGGCCCCTTCCATCATGGAAAACACCGCATAGCCCCTGGCAGGAACAGCCGGCTTTCTCTGCGCCCCCAGGCTCCCAAAAAAGGCCAGCTGGTTCTTATAGCCCAGTCTGTCCATCTGCCGCGCGGTCTCCCCCAGCATATCGGCATACACCAGGGCCAGGGCAGAACCAATATCCGGATCCCCGGGATTGAAATCCCATTCCGGCGTATAGCTGGCCGCCGCAGCCCCTATCTTACGGATAATATCTTCTGTCCCACCGGGACGCTGCTCCCGCTCTCTCATACTCTGCCCTCCTTTCCAGACGGCGCCTTACGCGCCCATCCCTTCATTGATATAATACGGGTACACCAGGTTAAACGGATTGTTCGTGCTCCGCACCAGATAGCTGATCTCAATCAGGAGAACCCCTTCCTGCTCCTGCTCATCATTGATATGGACATCCACATCCGTGATGCGGGGCTCCCAGACCATCAGCGCCTCCTGGACGGCGTGTTCCATCTGAACCAGGGTCGTATAATCCATCGTGTCGAAGGCAAACTCATGAATATCGCAGCCAAAATCCGGGCGCATCACCCGTTCTCCCTTGCGGGTCATCAGGATGATATGGATCGCCTGACGGATATCTTCCTCCAGGGATACCGTCTTCATCTTTCCCGTCGCTTCGTCTACTTCGATGGGAAAGGAAAAACCCGTCCCCAGAAATTCTCTTGCTCTGTCCTGCTCTGCCATATTCCAAAGCCTCCTAATTCAGCTGCACCATAGCTCCCGATATCTTCGCCGGCCCGCTGCTTTTTACCGTCAGGCTGCCTTTCGCGCTGACCTCCGCAGTCATTCCCTCCAGCTTCATGGTGCTGTTGCTCTTTATCTCCACAGACTGCTTTCCTGTCTCTGCAAGCTTATTCGCGGCGATCTCCACGCTGCCGCCGCTCCCGCTCATTTTCACCGAGGCATTGCTGCCTGTCTTAATCTCAATCTCTTTCTCCGCCGTAAGAGTCAGCTTTCCGTTCTTGGTATCCAGCTCAATCAGATTTTTCTTGTCCTTATCGCCAAGCTGGATCAGCCCCTTCTCCGCATTGAAGGTAAGAGACAGCTGGTCGAGAAGCTGTATCACCAGCTCTTCCTTTCCTTTCTCCTCGGAAGCAAGAAATTTGACGCCTCCCTTGGTGACAAGCTGTTTGTTTGTATTCTCCTTGACTGGAGCCTCCTTGGGCGGAGGCGTCTTGTCGCTCCAGACATTTCCCAGCACGATGGGGCAGTTCCGATCCCCCATGATGAACCCGATCACGACCTCGCTTCCCACCTCCGGGAGAAAATAACTGCCGAATTCCTTTCCCCCATAGGGCGTCATGACCGGAATCCAGCCGGTCAGGTTCTTGCCCTGCTCTCCCAGGTTGTATTCCACCTTGAGCTGGCCCTTGTGTTTTTCATCCCAGTTTTCTTTGACAAGACCTGTGACCACGCCGGGGATCTTCTGATCCGCCTGGTTTTTCTCTGTTCCCGAATCCAGAAGCTCGTCAAACATTCCCATCAGGCCCATCCTCCTGTCTCAAACTGCGTCACGAACGATTTCGCGCTCATGCTGTGCGTCACGCTCGTCACGTAATATTTCCGGTTCGCCATATCCTCCAGCTTCACTACCTCCAGGAAACGCCCCGGCACGATCTCCGGCAGGCCGATACAGGTTCCGCCTGCCCTCTGGGCCGACGCCTTCACCATGCTGGCGATGGCTTCCGCCCGCACCCTGGCCTTATCCTGGGTATCCGCCTGGGGATCCGTCACACAGGACACCGGCGTCTTCGACATCAGGGACGTCTGGCTCTCGCCGGATTTTGCCGCGGCGCTGGCCGTAATTTTCTTCTGCTCCTGCTGGTTGTAGCCGGATACCTGGATCTGCAGATCGAGGTAAGAGGACTCGGAGCGGAAGGAAAGCAGATCCTTTCCATATTCCAGCTTCATCACAGAGCTGGTCTCCTTCCGGGGCTTCCGGAAATAAGCCTTGTCGCCCAGCACGAAGAATTCCCTGCCGCAGCGCCTGGCCAGATCTCCCGCGATAAAGTCGTAATCCGTGGCTTTTTGCGACACCGGATCCTCCAGCTTGTCGTTGGTCGCGTCGATCTCCGGCTTGCAGAGCTTGGAATAATCCTGCAGGATCTTCTTCACCACATCGGAATAATTCTTCGCCTCGTGAAGTACCTCGCTGACTCCGGAGGTCATCATCAGCCTCCGGACATCCATGATCGTGACCGCAATGCCCGGATCCTCCTGGAAATCTGCCCGCAGCAGGGCCACAAAGCCCTTCAGAACCTTCGTCACCTCCGAACCGTAGCCAAGCCCTATCTCTACTATGGTTCCCAGCTTGAACTTGCTCTTCACGTCGCTGTCAAAAGCCCTCTTCTGACGGTCGTAGATTCCCGCGAAATGAACCACCGCAGCCCCAGCCGCCGACAGCGACAGGGACACCTGTACGGCTGTGATGTGCCGGGCGATATCCTGGGACACTTCTTTTCCATTTACGTACAGCCGGACCGCCGGGACGAAGAAATTGCCATATTTATTTGCCAGCTCTTCATAGGTATAGCTGCCTTTCATCAGGTCCGCCATAGCTTCCTCCTTACAGGGCCGGAACCTTCAGCGCCGTGCCCGGGGCGATCGCCAGCGGATTGGAGATGCCGTTCGCCTGGGCGATCAGCTTCCATTTCGCCGGATCCCCATACTCGCTGCGGGCGATGTCCCAGATGGTCCAGTCCTCCCGCACCACCCGGCACTTGGTTCTGTCCGGGGATTCAAAGGGTGCTTTTCGCTTCTGGTTTTTGTCCGGAACCGACATAAACTCCACCTGCACCCTGGCCTGTATGGGCATCCCGGCCTCCGTGAATTTCGTGTAGGTGCTCTGTACCTTTGTGACGACGCCTAGGAAGGAAAGCGAGCCCCAGACAAACTTCACCTTCGCGGGCGCGTGCAGTTCCTTTTTTATGTATACCAGATCGGTAAACTTCTTCACCTTCTTCGACACGTCCGTCGCCTTTGTGCTGGTAAGGATGGTCGTCGTCAGCACCGGGCTGGTGTCGAAAAAGAGTTCCATGCTTAACGTCGACGCCGCGCCGCCCACATAGCTGATGATGGGGCTGTCCAGCTGCTGGTTCCCCACCTCCCGGTATTTGGCGGAATCTGTGAGAGCATACTGGGCAGGATTGAAAAGGACTTCTACCTCCTCCTTCTTGCTCCAGCTCTCATTCAGCACTTCGATCTTCGCTTTTTTCAGTTTTTCCGGGAGAATACTGCCCAGACTCAACGCGCTCAGCGCTCCTGGCAATGCCATATCCCAAGCCTCCTGTCATCCAATCCGCCCGAAACCCGTCCGGTTCTTCTTTCTCGTTGCTGCCCTGATCTTTTAGTCCAGACCCCTGCGGAGCCGTTCCAGCCTGAGCTCCTCCTGGAATCTGCGCATAACCATTTCCTCCTGCGCCGCCGGGGAAGCCTGTTCTTTCGTTCTGGAAAGCTCCTCCTCCAGCTGCTTTTGCTGCTCCTGCATCCTGGAAAGCTCCTCTGCCTGCCGTCTGGCCGTCTCCTGCAGGATTTTCAGCTCCCGCTGCTGCTGTTCACTGCGCTTTTGTTCCTGCCGCTCTCTTTCCGCCGCAGCCGTATTGTGGCGGAACCTCTCCTGGCGGCGTCCATCCCGCGCGCCCTCTATCGCAGACATTTCCTGCGCGGATGCCGGATCATGGTACTCCAGGCCAGCCAGCCTCTCATAGCCGCTTTCCTGTTCTGTCCGCTCCGCGCCCACAGCGCTGCCAGCGCTGCCGTCACTCTCCGCCCCGCCAGCCTCCTGTCTGTGGAGCAGGCGTTCCTCTCCATAGAGCAGGCGCTCCTCCGAGCGGAGCAGGCGCAGGATTCTCTCCTCCGCGATTTCTTCCGTGACGGCCTGTTCTCCTGCGGCAGTTTTTTCTTCTGCGGCTGCCTCCATTGTTATGGCTGACTCTGCCTTTACAGCGGCCCTCCCTCTTTCGGCGCTTCTCCCGCTTACGGCGGCTGCCTCCTCCGGCATACGGGCTGACGCAAGCCTGCGGATCTTTTCCTCTACGATGCCAAGATCCCGGACGCTCCTTGTTACCAGCAGCGTTCCGCCTGCCATCTCCCGCATGTTTTCCTGTATATCTGTAAACTCACGGATTTTTTCCACTTCTCTGCGGAGAGTATCCTGTTCTGAAACCTCTGTCTGGATGGTATGTTCCCGGATAAAGGGCTGCCATACCGTTTCCTCCCATTCCTGCGCTCCGGAAAGAGCGCTTCTCTTAGGATTCTCCAGATTCTCCGGGATATCCCGGTAGACCAGCTCCCGTTCCAGACGCTCCAGGCTGCTTCTCTCCTGCTCATCCAGTGTATATTTTTCCAGCACCCTGCTTTCTGCCTGCCAGAACTCCTCAAGGGTCATCTGCTCAAGCAGATAGTCCCGCTGCCTGCTTCCCGCTGTCTCTTCCCGGAAGCTTTCCCAGGTCTTCCCGCTCATCCGGCCAATCAGCGGCAGCAGCTTCGCTTCCGCCATGATGAGAGTCTTAATCCTGTCTTCCCTCTCCTGCCTCCCCGGCTCTGTCTGGCTTCCGCCTGGCTTCTGTCTGTCCTCCCCGCTGCTTTGGACGCTCTTCTTAATTCTCTCTTCCAGTTCCCGGCGGAGCCTTTCCTCTGTCAGGCTGGTCTTAAGCGCTTCTTCTGCACTGGACTGTGTCTGTTCTATATGTATATTTTCTGTATGTATGTTTTCTGTATGGCGCTTCTCCGCATGGAGACGCTCTGTCTGCAGATGCTCCAGGTGAATCTGCTCCCTATAGTCTGTTTTTATGCTGTCTGTTGTCTTTTCTATCGTTTTTTCTTCCGCTTTTTCTTCGGTTTCTCTCTCTGCCTTTTCAGCGGCTTCCGTCCTTACAAAATCCGTCTCAGCCAAAAGTCTCTCGGTTCTTTCGGCTGTCTCCTCCAGGCGGCTTCTGCGGATCTCCAGCTGCCTTACGTTTTCCCGTATCTGATCGCGGATCTCCCGTTCCCGGTATGTACTCTCTGCATTCTGCCATTCCCTTATAGATTCCCGAAGCTTCTGAATCCCGTCATGATAATTCTGGATGGATTCCAGATGAAAATCCTCGCTCCGCAGACAAATCCACGCCTGCTCCAGCATCTGAAGCTGCTCCCCCGCCGCTTCCATGGCAGAGGGAACGCCTGTCCCTGTCTCTTGGGCGTCTTCATCCTCTTCCTTATCTTTTCCAGCTTCCCGCGCATTCTCAGCCTGTTCCCGAGTATGGAGAAGATACAGCGCCTTTTCTGTGAATGCGAGCAGCTCCCGAAGCTGCTCTTTTCTGTATGAAAGAACCTGTCCCGCTTCTTCCGGGATAGCATTCTCTCCTGTAATATTTGTAATATCCGTACGGATCCGTTCCCAGATTTCCGGAGCCTCTTCCCTTACCTTTTCAAGCAGCCTGATGAAGATCTCCCGGATCTGGCTCTCCTTCAGCAGCGGCAGGAATATGCTTTCTGCCCCTGCCCTGCCTGCCAGCTCGCGCAGAACCCGCTCGTTCTGGACTTCTGTATGCTGCTGTTCTTCCCTCTCCAGCTGTCCCACTGTGCGGATCTCTTCTTCTATCTGCCGGATCCGCTCCCGCTCCGCAGACTGGTATTCCCTCACCAGCTCCCGGAGCCAGTATACCGCCTGCTGCCTTGCGGACTGGCGTCTCAGGATCTCTCTTGCGCCGGGGAGGCGCGCAGATTCCAGAATGCGCTGGACAAATTCGCGGCTTCCTTTTTCGCGGATCTCAAGCTTCTGGATCTCCCGCTCCCGGATCACATATTCCCGGGCCTTTTCCTCCTCCGGACGCTTCTCCGGTTCTTCCTGCTCCTCCGGAACTGACGGAAACAGATATACTAAAGAGGCCGGATCAAATACATAATTTCCGCCCTGCCCGTACCGCTCTATAATTTCCTTTACAAAAAGAGAGGTCTTTCCTATGGTGCCGGGAAGCCGTTCCCTGTCTCCGCCGATCAGCTCCTTAATCGTCCGCATGTCCTGCCGCCTCCTATACGCCCGGTATCGGAATCTCCACCAGGCCGGAGTGGGCGATCTCCAGGCTTTCGATCAGAAGTTCATTGCCCATGGCGTCCAGGTTGGAAAACTGTCTCCGGACAATGATCCCCTTTTTGAAATAAAACGCTTTTTCCAGATCGATGGTGTCTTTCATCAGCAGGATCGTGACCATCTCCACCTGCATTCCCTCCAGCAGCAGATTGAATACCAGATCGGAAGACCGGGTGCGCACGCCCTTTTCCAAAATCAGCGTGTCCGGCTGGCTTTTCGGCTTCTTGAACAGATGGGGATAATCGTTGTTGCCGCCCTCCGTCACCGCGTCGTACTCGATCTGGGACACCAGGTTGGAAACCCTGGAAAAGCTGAACAGCGCAGGGCCTATGGCGACCAGGAAGCTGTGGCTGGGCACCAGTTTTTCTCTCGGATCAAATAAAAGATTTGAAAGCATGCTGTCTCCTCCCTGCTATATCTGAAAGGCGTTCTCCGGCTCCTGGTTCAGTTTGCTGTTGATCTTGGAAACCTCTTTACACCAGCGGAGGCGCTCCAGATGGCTCATGGAAAATATCTCATCATGTCCCCAGTGCATGTAATACCCCAGGAAAGCAGCCTCCTCGTAGATCTTTTCAGCCGGATAGGTGGTCAGTCCCCGGCTTCCGTAAAATTTATGGGAATCTCCACCGTCTTGCCGCAGTGCGGGCAGACGCCCTTGTACACCGGGATCTCCATGGTGTTGATCCGCTGGTAGAGATCCTGCAGATACGCCAGATCCATCGTGTAAAGCCCCTCGATCACCCTGGTGTCCACCGCCGGGAGGGTTCCCAGCTTCGTGATCACGCGGGCCAGAAGAATAATCGTCAGGTATCCCGGGTTCTGCTGCACCCTTGGGTCTTTGAGCGGCAGGATCTCATCCCCCGCGTTTGCCAGGCGCATGATCCCCTCTTTGTGAAGGTTCCCGTCCCGATCCACGAAGCCCCTTGGCAGGGTGAACGGAAATTCTGTCTGAAAACTCATAGCGCTCCTTTCTCAAAAACAGAAGAAGGGGCTGTAAAACGCCCTCGTTTTACAGCATCCCTCCTCTAGCCTCTATTTAGGAAACTCTCGTCATTCCTTCGTGGGCGATTTCCAGCGTCTCAATGGCAATCTCGGAAGAGGTGGCATTGAAATCCGGAGCCGTATACCGCATGGGCCATGCGTTGATGACCTGCCAGGAAGCTGCCGGGGCCTCTTCCTCATCCAGCAGGGTGATGGTGATCGTCTTGCGGTTCACCGCGCCGTTCACGCCTTCCGCGATCCACTCATACAGCACCATGGAATCCGCCAGTCCCTGTCTCAGCGTGATATTTCCATATTTCTTCAATCCGGGAATCTTCATGGGCGTCTGCACCATATCTCCTTCCCGGTATTCCATTACGTCGATGGAAGCGTCGAAGCCTGTCACTTCTGAAAATCCTCCCGCGTCCAGTCCGTCAATCTCTACTTTATATCTGAATTTGCCATGCGGATAGCCAGCCATGTTCTTTACCCCTTTCTATCGTTTCTATCTAACTAATGGTTGTTCTGCCTGACGCTTACTCTGCGGATTCGCTGGTCTTCTGAGAAATACGGAAGATTACAAATTCAGCAGGCTTCACAGGCGCCACGCCGATCACGCAGATCAGGCGGCCATTGTCGATGTCGTCCTGGCTCATGGTATTGCGTCCGATATTTACGAAGAATGCCTCTTCCGGCGAGCTTCCTGCCAGAGAACCGCTTCTCCACAGTCCCGTCAGGAATACGCTGATGGTTCTTTGCACGCGTACCCAGAGTACTTCGTCGTTGGGCTCGAATACCGCCCAGTTGGTGTTCGCCTTGATGGACTCTTCGATGAAGATGAACAGGCGGCGTACGTTGATATACTTCCAGCTGGGGTTGCTGCTGGCTGTCCTTGCACCCCACACACGGATTCCCTGTCCCGGGAAGGAACGGATCAGGTTCACGCCCTTGGGGTTCAAGATGTCCTGCTCTCCCTTATTAAACTGGCAGTCCAAACCTACACAGGCGCGTACCACTTCGTTGGCCGGAGCCTTGTGTACGCCGCGGGTATTGTCGCTTCTGGCGTAGATGCCAAGCACGGAGCCTGAAGGCGGAATCGCAATATTCTTCTTATCCAGCGGATCGAAGACCGTCAGCCACGGATGATAGAGGGCCGCGTAATTACTGTCGAAGATGTCTCTGTGGGCGATGACGTCCTGCACCTTCTTCGCGTCTCTGGGGATATCCAGAACCGCGAAACGGCTTGCCAGGCTCTCGCAGTGAGCTACCAGCATCAGCTGTACGTTCGGGTCGGTCACGCCCGGAACCGCCATGATGGAAACCACATCGTTGTCCAGGAAGGACTGGATTCCCGTTCTCTTTCCAGCTCCGTTGTCCGTTCCGATAAAGTCTGCCGCGGAAATGGAGGCTACAGAACCGTTGCTGCCGCCGCCGAAGGATACGCTGGCTACCGCCGTCTCCTCGGCGTCCTCAGGAAGGAAACTCTGGAACGGAGGCACCGGTTCGTCTCCTTCTTTTCCTATGTACTGTGCCGTGATGAGCTCAGATTTCGCCACCTTCTTGTCCAGGTAGTTGGGCGCCTGGATATTGAAGGATACGTTCTCATACAGTTCTACCTGATCGCCGTATTTTACTTCCAGCGTAAACTCGCAGGTGGTAATCACTTTTGTGGGAAGCAGGTTACGGTCTACCACGCCCTCGCCGAATTCCTTCGCGAAGGTGATGACATTGTCCTGATTCTTTACAACCTTGTTGTAGACTACCTCAGTCTTGTCAGCGTACATTACCACGTCGCCCGGGTTGAAGCCCGCGCCGTTCTTTACGAGGTACTTCTTCCCGTCTGCCGTGTCCAGAACCTCAAGGATCTGGGTCTTGGCCTTGCTGGCCGGGGTCACTACAATGCGGATATCGTCGCCCCAGGTTCCTGGGTTCTTGGCCGCGAACCGCACTGCCGCCCCTTCTTTCGCGGGCGCGTAGCCTGCCGCGCACTTGGCGTCCTGGGGCGCCACACGGGATACGAAGCAGCGGGAGCCTCCATTTACAAAGAAATGCTCTACCGCGTACGCCAGGAAACGGTACTCTCCAAACTCATTCTCGGAAAGGTATCCGCCGTAGGTTCTTCTGAAATCTGCAAAATTGGTGATAAGCTGCGGAACGCCCTCCACGGGACCTCTCTCCGCGAGACCGATAAAGCCGGCGGTGCTTGTGCCTACGCCCTCCATCGGTCTTCCGCCCGATTCAAACTCTTCCACATAAACTCCTGGTGATAAATACTCAGCCATCCATATGCCTGATCCCCGTTTCCTTGCAGCCGGGAACCAGTTACCTCCTTTCATTGTGTTATCTGGTAATCGAAAGTGTTTATAGAAATACTATAACCGCTTTCTCTATACATTCTTATAATCATCCTGAGATTTTTTATAATTTTTCTGATTATCTTCCGGATTCTCTCTGCCGTCCGTATCCTCCTCTGTCCCATCCTCTGACAGAACGCCTGCGAGGGCTTCAAAGAGATTTTCAACCACAGAGTCCTCCTGCATCAGGTAGCTGGATTTCTCCCGGGCGAACTGAAGCTCCCGGAAAAACTGTCGGCGCATCTCTTCTTTTTCCGTCTGCTCCTGGAGATAGCTTTCCCTTCTGCGGCTCCAGTAGGAATGGCCCGCCATGTCCCGCTTCTCCTGGCTTTCCCTGAGTTCCTTCTGAATCTGCCGGCTCTTTGCCTCATCCTCCTTCCGGTTCATGAACGGAAGCACCTTCTCCCCGCTTCGCTGCTGGTTCTCATCCATCATCTCCTGGATCTGTTCCATCATTCTCTGGGGCGTCTCGCTTAACTTTTCCCGGAACGCGAAGGCACTGTCCCGGCGGCTGTGGCTGTTCGTCTGAAAATCGCCCCGCAGCTCGCTGATGGCCGCCGTCCGGTTCCCCTCTATCTCCCGGTTGTCCTTTTTTAGCCCTGGCCCTTTTGACGCCCGCTTCTCATGCACCACCATCGTAAGCTTCTTCTGACGGCTGGCTCCCAGGGAGATTCCCCCGTAGGAGCTTTCCATCCGCATCATCTCGTTCGGGCGCTTCTCCTCGCTTTTCTCCCGATCCGCCGGACGGTACGCGCTTAATTTTCTGCCCTTTTCCTGATTCATGCGCCCGGAGGTCTTAAGCCTTCCGTCCGAGCGCTGCCAGTCCTTTTTCCCATATTCCATCCGGCCGCCTCCTCCACAAATTACTATACCTCCAGCAGCATGTAATACTGCCCCAGCTGCTCCCGGCTCAGTATCTTGCCGCTCTTTTCAAACTCATTTCGGACTCCGGCGATCACATGGCGCATGGACACCGCCTCCCCGGATGCTGCCGCCAGGAACGCCGCGTGAAGGACAGAATTCTTGATATTGCTCCCGGACAGTTCGAAGGCTCCCGCCAGGAAATCGAAATCCAGTTCCCCGTCCACCGGAACCTCCGCCGGAAAGGCCTGCTTCCAGATCTGCCTCCGCTCCTCCGGCCCCGGGAACGGAAAATCAATGATAAACTTCATTCTTCTTTTAAAGGCTTCGTCGAAATTCTGGAGAAAGTTCGTGGCAAGCACCGTGATTCCCTCATATTCCTCCATCTTCTGGAGCAGGAAGGCCGCTTCCATATTGCTGTATTTGTCGTTGGAATCCCGCACCTCAGTCCGCTTGGAAAACAGCACATCCGCCTCGTCAAAAAAAAGGATGACCTGGCTTTTCGCGGCCTGCTCAAAAATCTCCTCCAGATTCTTTTCTGTCTCGCCAATGTATTTGCTGACCACTGCAGGCAGCTCGATCCGGTACAGATCAAGACACAGCTCGGAAGCCATTACCTGGGCCGCCATGGTCTTGCCTGTCCCTGGAGGGCCTGCGAAGATTACAGAAATCCCCCGCCCATAGGCGATTTTCTTCCCAAATCCCCAGGTCTCATATATCTTTTTCCGGCAGGCGGCCTGATTGCAGGCGTCCCTGAGCTTTCGCTTCTGTCCCGGAGGCAGCACCAGCTCCTCCCAGGTATAGCAGGGCCGGATCCGCGCTGCCTTCTTCCCCATGCCGCCCCGCAGAAGATGATAGCAGCCCTTCCGCATATCCTCCCTGGATACCGTCTCCGCATGGCCGTCCTTCATGGCGTACTGTTTCGCCGCCGCCACAGCCTCCCGGATCTGTCCCGGCGTAAAGACAAACTTATTCGCCCACTCCAAGGCACTCAGCTCCGCGCAGCCCTGCCTGGCAAACTCAGCCTCCCACAGCCTGCAGCTCCCGGCAAAATCCGGCAGAGGAATCTCAAGTTCCAGCGCTGCGACCCCTTCCGGACAGGTATGCGGGTACAATTCCTCCGTTCCCGTCGTAAACAGCACGCCGCTTTCCTGCGCCATCCAGCGGAACAGTCCTCTATGCCAGGAATCCTTCAGCCATTCCGGCCGAAACTCCCGTACCAGGAGAAAGGCTCCGTAGATCCGGCATTCCCGGAGAATATCTCCTAAAAGCTCCTGATTTTCCTCCTCCAGAAGCCTTCCATCCATCACAAAAAGAGAGCGTCCGGCATCTTTGCAGAATTCCTGGATCCTGCTCTTTCTGCCCGTTCCCTCCTGGCCGTAAAGATGAAAATGAACCGGCCGGTCCCGGCCTTCTTTCTCAAGAAAGCTCTCCATCAGCGGCACCGGGCTTTTCCCCTCCAGCTTCGCAAGCCCGCCGTCCGGATCGAGCCGCTCCCAGAGGAAACGGTAAGGACCGTAACCGTCTATCTCCCCCTGCAGGAACACCAGCATCCGCTCGTCAAGGGATACCTTTCCCGTCCCCCGCTCCTCCCGGAGAAAATAGCGCATCAGAGGGCTGTCCGGCCAGAACACAGCCATGAGCTGGGCTGCGTCTTCCTCTTTCTCTGCCCCTTTTCCTTCCTTAAAAAAACCGGCCGCGAGCTCACTTTTACTCAAAGCGGGCTCCCGGCCTGATTCCGCCTTTTCTCTCAAACGCTCGATACAAAAACACTCAAAATCATCCAGTTCAAATACAGAAGCCAGATATTTCTGTGGGCTAAAAGATCTTTTTTTCAAAATTGCCGCTCCTTCTTTCTATCTTCGCAGTGACAGTGAACTGCTTAAATTCTTTAATCTCACCCTTCCATACCTTTCCTGTAAATTTCCTTTATCGCGGAACCGGGTTCCAGCCCCAGCTCCTCGCGGAAAAGCTTTTCCACATTTTCATAAACCTTTTTCATCTGGCTGCGCTCGCCCAGTTTTCCATAGGCTTCCAGAAGACCCGCCACAGCTTCTTCTGAATACCGATCTGCCTCCATATAGGCCTGCCAGAACAGGGCTTCGCGCTCATAATCCTTTTTCCCGTCCCAATACCGGGCCAGCACCCGGCAGGCCTTCCCGTAGGCCCGCTCAAAATACGCCCTTCTTGCCATGCACCAGGCTCCGTCCACCTCCTCCAGGTAAGGCCCCTGGTAATCAAGGATCTTGTCCTGATAAGCAAGCAGTTTCTCTGCTTTTCCCTGCTCAGCCAGCCTGCCGATCTGCTTCATGCTCTCCAGGTCGCTCTGGATCAGGGACATATCCAGGGAATACTGCCGATCCTGGTAGCGGATCAGATGTTCAAATTCCGGATATCCGTTCAGTTCCTTGCGGATGCTGTAGATCATATTGTGGAGCATAGCCACGGAATTATTCGGCGGATTGTCCGGCCAGAGCTGCTCCAAAAGGACGCGGCGCTCCACAGGCCGCCCCTCCAGGTCGAGAAGATACGCGAAAAGCTCCATCCCCTTTCTCGTCCTCCAGGAGAGTTCCCGGTCGTCCGGCAGGATCGCCGCCCGGAACTTTCCAAAGCAGCTGACCCGGAGAATCACCTTGCCGCCAGGACGCAGAACCGAGGCTCCCGCCATCTCCACGATATCGGAGAGCAGCTGCTCATCCCCGGAACGCCTGGCGTAAGCCGCCGCCACCGCCGGTTCCTGGCGGCGCAGATAGTAACGCGCCAGCTTCCCGCACACCTCTTTTCCCGTCTCCTCGCCGGCCTTTTCCATCAAAAAGCCCCGGAAGACCGAATGGTAACGGTAGCTTCCCTTTTTCCCGCCTACATGGATGATAAACATATCCTCCTGAAGCAGATACTTAAGGATCGCGCTGGAATTCGTGATGCCGCAGATCACGTTGCACAGCTCCGGCTACAGCTCTTCGGCAAAGGATGTCTTTAACAGAAAATTCTGCAGATCAAAGGGCAGCCTCTTAAACAGCTCATACGCTATGTAGTTCTGCACCATCGGATCTTCCCGGACGCTGGTCCAGTCAGCAGGGGACGCCTTTCCCCCCGACTGGCGCAGATAGAGAACCGCGAACATAATGCCCGCAGGCCACCCCTCCATATTCTGCCAGATGCGCTCCGCGTACTGCCTGGATTCTTCTTCTGAGAGCATCTTGCGCAGGACGGCGTCCGTTTCTTCCTCCGAAAAACGCAGCTTTTCATAATTTAAAATCCTGGCGTCTCCCCGAACCAGATATTTGGTAAACAGTTCCGGCACCATGCTCTTGGTCGCGGCCAGAAAATGGAACTGCTCCGGCATATGATCCAGGAATTCCTCCAGCAGGCGGAAGATCGCCGGGTTGACCAGCACTTGAAAATCATCCAGTACCATAATCAGTTTCTGATCCGGACAGCTCTTCATATACTCCGCCGCCTCCACAAGAAGCTCCCTCATATACTGCTCCGGAGCTGCCTCTTGGGGCAGTTCCTGCGAAGCATCGAAAGAGAATCCCTCCAGCGCCCTTTCAAGAGCCAGGGTAAAATAGCCCAGGAAGGTATCCGTCTCATTGTCCAGCGGATCCAGATGATACCACGCGCAGACATGCCCCTCCAGCCTGCCATACTGGGACATCAGCACCGTCTTCCCATAGCCGATGGTGGCATGGAATACCAGGATCCTCGCCTTTTCCTGGCAAAGCTCCCAAAGCAGTGTCTCTCTTGTCTGGAAATTTTTCTGTACATCCGGAATCTGAACCTTGGATTCCAGCAGTCTCTGTCTGTTTTTCTGTGCCACAATCTATCCCTGCCCTGACTGAAAATCTACCTGTTACCCGTTTGCCTTTATTTTATCATGACACCTCTTTTCTTTTCCTGCATTTTAGACACGATAGCCGCAGTTTAGACATGATTTCCTCCCGTTCACGTCCTCCAAGAGGGGAGGAGCCGCTTCTTTTTCTGCTTAAGCATCGCCCGGTCTATATTGGCCGCCTGCTTTTTGTCAAGTCCCAGCCTCTGGTAGATGGCCGCGTCCGTGGCTTTCTCCGGATCAAGGCCCAGGGCCCTCACCATCTCGTCCCGCTTTGCCGGCTTCGCGGACTTAAGTTCCTTCAGCACCTCCATGCGGTCCTTTGCCATGCTCAGGTAAGCCTCGCTGCGGGAGACAAAACCGGACTCGCGCAGCATCACGTGCTTGGCCTCCCGGCGCGTTATATTCACCGTATCCCTGCGTACTGCCGCACGCCTCTTATCGACCTCATCGGACTTCTTCACAAACTCATCGATCCGGGCGTCCATGTCCAATGTCCTGTCCACTTCTCCCCGCTTCAGCTTCGACTCCTTTAGGCCGCTGTGGATCTTTCCGGCCAGATCGACGCCGGTTCCTGCCAGGGCGATGCCGGTTCCCACGCCCCCGCCGCCCGCGAGGCTGGTCACGCCTCCGACGGTCTCCAGGGCGCCGGAAACCATCTTGTATCTGGCTTTCAGACGGTCTACTTCAGCTGTATTGTGGCCCATCCGCATAAAACCAGCCTGGGCCCGCAGCCTTCTTTCCCGCTGGTTCTGTTTTTCCTTATATCCCTTCAGGCTCTGGCGCACAGAAGCCGGGAGCGCCTCCATGGCCTCCAGGGCGTCTACGACCTTCAGGCGGTACGCGATATCCGCCATCTTGTCCTCATACCCTTCATTTAGCCTCTTGGTATTCTTCATTACGTCTCTGGTACGCTTCAGCTCGATTCCCGCAGAGGCCATCTTAAGTCCTCCGGCCACCGCGCCGAAGCCTCCGCCCACCTGGGTAAGCACAGGGTTGGCCGCGCCCAGGATCGAATTGATTCCGATACACATCGAAACCCCGGATTTTCCGCCGGATACCACGGCCCTCGCCGCGTCCAGATAGCTTGCCGCAGCCGCCTTTTTATCGCCGGACGCCCTCCAGTCTTCCGCGTCAAGCAAGGCGTTCGCCCCATCCATAATATTGCCGACAATCCCCGCGACGCTGCCGCCAATGCTGAAGGCTCCGCCGACATCTTTTAATACGTCGCCGCTTTTCTCCGCGAAGTTGCTGAAAGCGTCGATGTCCAGGGTCTGGCCCATGCCATTGGCGCCATGTATGGCCTCCGTCTCATTCCAGCGCCCTAGAAGCGTCAGAGCACTTCCGATTCCGCCCACCACGCCTCCGCCGATGGAGCCTCCTAGGCTTACCTTGCCCATCCGGCCCTGGTGTACCTGCTGCTGCTCTCCCGCATTTTTGGCTCCAAGCAACTCGTTTTGGGCCTGGAGTTCCTCCGCCCTCCTCTGTGCCAGGGGGATAGCTGCCGCCTGAGAGGACTCTAAGCCTTCGGGAGGATTCGGATCCCCGCCAGGGCTTCCCGCTGTCTGCAGATTTGCCTCGGACATGCCGCTCCCCTCATAAAGCGCGGCAAGCTGCGCGATCAGAGGGCTTATCATATGAAGATGGTTCTCCAGGGGCGGCGGCGGAGTGGGCGCAAGCCTGTTCTGCCACGTTTCCAAAAGATTGGAAAACCCGGGGCTGCTCTTCTCTACACCAGGCTCTGCCTCTTTCTGTGCCTTAGATGTAAAATACGCTCCCCTGTTCCTGAGATAGGTAAAGATTTCCGCCGCGATTTCCTCCGGCTGCGTCGCTTCGCCCTGGGGGACCTTCACCTGCTTTAGTATCTTGATGACTTCGCTTCCGCCCTCGCCGTCGTCGTAAATGTCCTCTTCTTCTGGCTGTTCCTCCTGAGGGGACTCTGCAGCCTCCTCTTCTTCCGTCTGGCGCCCCATGGCTACCGCCGCCGACTCTGGGGCGGGCTCCGCTTCCTCTGTCTGGGGATCTCCCGGTGCCTCCTGGGCTGTGTCCTCTTGTTCCTCCTGCTTCTCTTCTTCCTGATCCGGCTCACCTGAGGGGGCGGCTGCCGCCTCTTCCTCCAGCCGTGCTGCCTCCCGAACCTCCTGCTCATTCTCCGGTTTCTCACCTTGGGTGGCCGCGTCCGGCTGGTTTTCAGCCGGCTCAAAGTTTTCTCCCGGCACCATGGCTGTCTGCGGATCCAGGCTGTCGATCAGGGCGCGCCGCTTCGCTCTGGTCTCTGTATTTTTCTTATTTGCCGGCAGCCTTCCAAATGTCCAGGCTATGGGGTTTTTCATCACCCATTTAAACCGGGTCCATTTGCTCTGCTTCTTGTAATCCTCGTAGTTCTCGTTTCTCTCGTCCACAGCCTTCCGAAAATGCTTGCGCAGGCTGAAAAAGCCTCGCTGGGCGGTCTGGGCGGAGGCCCTCTGCGTCACGGGGATTCCGCCCTCCTGGGACACCTCTCCCTGCTGGATCGTATGGGTCAGCTCATGGGCCAGGAGCTCCTGGCCGGCTGCCGTCCCCGGATTATACTGTCCCCTGTTGAAGTAAATATCCCTTCCCTTTGTGAAGGCCCGGGCGCTCATTCCCATGGCCACCCGCTCCGCGTGCCGGTCCGTATGTACTCTCACGCCGGAAAAATCCGCTCCCAGGCGCCCTCCGATCCGGGAAGCCGCAGACGAATCAAGCTGGTATCCGGCGCTGCGCCCCATGTCTTCCGTAAGCTCCGCTCCCGCCTCAAAGCTCTCACCAGAAGCCCCGTCCTCTGTGCTTCGCTGGAGCACCCCCGCGCCCTGCGAAACGCTGCTTTCTGATGCGGCGGCCTTTATGGCCGCGTCCTGCTCATGGAGCCTGCTGGGGCCGCCCATGACCGCAGACGCCACCCGGTCTGCTTCCCGCTCCGTGCCATCGTCCGCCGCGCCCACGCGCAGCCTGCCTCTCCTGGCGGAATTGCTCATGCCGTATTTCTCGAACGCGCTTATGCGCCCCTGCTCTGGCGAAGCCTCATTTTCTACTTCCGGGCTGTACTGATCCTGCTCCCTCTCTGCCTGGGCATAACTCATCCGATCCCCTCCTTTGCAATTCCGTAGAGCTCCTCATAGCACAGCCCGATGCCCCCCAGAGACAAATCCAGGATCCGCACCACCTGCGCCACAAACGTTTCCATGTCCTCCGGCTCCTCCACCAGCATCGTATAGCGGTGGAAAAGCTGAGCCTCCTCTCTGGCGTAGCCGAAGGTTCCAAGAAGAGCCTGCACGTTCTGCCTGTTCACCGCTTCCAGAAGCTTTGACGCCGCCGACTCATCCACCTCATAAGCAATCTCTGTATAGATGTGCAGCAGCTGTGCCCCATCCTCCATGGAAAAAACCGCGATATCCGTCACCACAGGTTCCGGATCCTCCTTTCCCACGTCAAACATCTGCCGGAGCGTGTCCGGATTGTTCCCTTCCGCCTCCAGGAAAATACAGTCCTCCCGGTAGGGCGCAAGCTCCTGCTCCAATCGTTTTAAAAATGTTCTGCTCCAGTTTTCCATATCTCCGCTTCTCCTTTAATTCTCCAACTTCTTGTTTATAAAATAATTGTACAGCATCTCTGCCCATTTAGCAGTGTTTTCCAGTTCTTGGCGTGTTTTATCCTGTCCCGGATCGTTCGGGGACACCTGCTGCGCCAGGCTTTTGGATTCTACCTCAATCTCCTTGATATGCCTGCAGTAGGCATCCATTACCTTCGGATCCGTCGTACTGTTCAGGATTCCCGTCAGCATATTCAGGTGGCGCGCGTTGATCGCATTACGCTCTTTCGCGTTGTACAGGATATTCGGCGCGATACTGCCCGCCATATCCGCCTGATAGCTGTTAATCTGTCTGTTGACTGCTTCTGTGGCCTCATTCGCCCCTTGCTGCTTCACAGTTTTATCATACTGTCTTCCGGAACCAGTCATCTGATCCTGTGCCTGCCGGGCATTTGCGTCTACCTGAGTTACGCTTTCCAGAAATCTGCCGACATCTTCTCCCTTGGCGGCCTTATACATATACTGTGCGGCTACATCCCGGGCCAATCCGGCTCCCTGCGTATTCGAGATATACCAGTCGTCTTTGTCCACTCCTTTGGGAATTTTTACTTTTTTGCCGCTCGGATCCCGGAAGAAATCCGCCGCGCCGTGCTTATCCTCATCCTGGGTGTCATAATTCGCGTTAATCATAATCCCCGTGGTCTGGGAAGCAATCGTGTCATCCTGGCCCGCTCCCACCTGCATTCCGCCTATCTCATTCTTGTATTTTGTATTATATCCACGGATCGCATGGGAACCTGCAAAGCTGTCTTCCAGTGTATGCGCGGCGGAACCCAGCGCCACCATACCCGCGTCAAGCTTTTTATTTCCTCCCGTAAAGAAATCTGCCACAGACATGTCCGCGTATCTGCTAAGCCCCTTCTTTGCTACGGCCTTCTCTTCGTCATTTCCATTCTCCCGCATATCCTTCATCGTTTTGAGATGGCTGCGTATTTTCTCCATACGAAGCTCTTTATACCGCCTCTGGTTCTCTTTGTTTACCTGTTCCTGAACCTCCTCCTCAATCCTGGCCAGCTCTTTTTTGCTTACCATCGTGGAAAGCATCATCTCCTGGATGACATCATCTTCGCCCTGGCCCATCAGATAGTCCAACAGATTCTTATCCTGAAGCTTTTTCCCGTTCGTCTCCTTATTCTGGTATACATCCGCTCCAAACTGCGCCCAGCGGCGCATCTTCCTGACATTTTCATCCTGATTTCCTCCCGATGTGTCCATCGCATGGAGGAACTGCATGTCTCCATGATGAGTCTGGTTTATAAACTCATCCGTATGAAAGGTATATTTTAATGCGAACGGAATATTGCCGCTGTGATACACATCGTTAAAGCGCGATCCGGCCTTCAGGCTCCTTTGGCTTTTTGCGTCCAGCTTCATGGTATTCTGCTCCCCCAGTCCTTCTGACTTCGCAGCGGCAGAGGCTTTTTCCGCAGCCTTCCTCGTCAGCGTCTCATGGCCGCCTTCCATCCGGTTCGCGTATCCATTATTACGTTTTTTCCCCTTAAACCAATTCAAAACGACGGAAGAAAGCCCTCCTACGCCCCAGCCCTGCACCGGCGCGCTCTCCAGAGAAGCCGTCGGCATCTCCCTGAGTCCTTCGTCCGCTTCTGTATTCTTCATAGAAGCCACTTCTTCCCCGTGGCGGTCGGCGCTTGATTCATGGCCGGCATCCAGGCTAACCGCTCCGGCCCCGCCTTCCACGCTGCCTTTGGCCTGCTGGAGCACATGGGCCACCTCGTGGCCGATCATTTTCTGGCCCTGACGGGTATCCGGCTGGAACTGTCCCGGACGGAAATGAACCACATTTCCAGCCGCGTAGGCCTGGGCGCCAAGCGCGTCCACATCAGAGGATTCCCGAAATTCCAGATTGTCCACGGAGTATCCAAAGTGAGAAGCCAGTTTCCCTTTCAGTTCCTTTGGCAGTTCTCGCCGCGCTCCGGAACTGTAATCCAGGCCCTGCACCGCTGACTGCAGGGCAGCCTGGAGGGTGGAATTGCTTCCCATTTTCCCGGCATGTTCTGTCTGCCCGCCGGCTTCTCCTGCGGCCTGCGCTGCATCAGCAGTCTCTTCCCACCGTCTCTTTTCTGCCTGTTTATATGCCATCGCCCTTCTCCTTTCATCCCAAATAGCCGAAGTCCTCTTTCGTCAAAATCTTCTCATACTTGAGGTAATTCAGCCTCACCGCTTCCACCAGATCCCGGTTCGCAAGCCCCCTGTGCTCTGCCGCAGCCATGTACGCCGCGTTGACCAGGATTTCCTTAATGCTGCTTCCTGACAGTTCAAAGTGTTCCGCGAAAAATTCCAGATCCAGCTCCTCCTCATACTCGGCTTCCGGCGGCAGCATACTCCTCCACAGAGTCAGCCGCACGTCCGCCGGCGGGAAAGCGATCCGGATAATGAATTTAATCCGCCGCTTAAAGGCATCGTCAATATTGTTCAGATAATTGGTCGCCAGCACTGTGATCCCCTCGTAGTCCTCCAGCTTCTGCAGAAGATGGGCCGTCTCCGCGTTCGCGTTCCGGTCATGGGAATCCTTTGCCTCAGAGCGCTTCGCGAACAGAGAATCCGCCTCGTCAAAGAAGAGAAGGGCATTGATATCCTTCGCCTTCTGGAACAGCCGGCTGATGTTTTTCTGCGTCTCTCCGATGTATTTGCTGATCATCTGGGAGATGTCGATCCGGTACAGATCAAGTCCCAGCTCGTTGGCCATGACCTGGGCCGCCATGGTCTTTCCTGTCCCCGGCGGGCCGTAAAAGAGGACGGAAAGCCCCCGTCCATAGGGGGTCTTCCTATAAAAACCCCATTTTTCCCCGACTATATCCCGGTACCTCATCTGGTCGCAGACCATCCGCATCTGACGCTTCTGTTCCTCCCCGAGGATCAGATCGTCCCACTGAAAACGGCTGTTAATCTGCGTGGCGTATGCGCCAAGCTGGTTCTTCTGGTTCTGCCGCACCGCCTCCCGGATATGCTCCTGGCTAATCACTTCCGTCCCTTCCTCGTAGGCCAGAAGCTGCGCCGTGGAAAAGGCGTCCCAAATTCCCTGGGGCGTCAGGACATATTTATTCCCGTTTGCCTCCAGATCCACATCCTCCTGCAGCTCATAGTCCTCCCCAAAAGCTTTCCAGAGCCGTACCTTCTCCCCGGCCCCAAGGGGGGGAAGATCCACGCAGAGCTTTTTCCCCGGAAATTCCGCCATCTGATCTTCTTTTTCCTCCGCCGCAAGGAAGAAGCAGGGAAGCTTTTCCGAAAGGAAAGTCAGGATCTCTTTGCGGCAGCCGGATCCTCTCCCTCTGCCTTCTCCTTCCGCCTCCTGCCCGGTATCCAAACCTTCCAGGCAGATAAGTCCCTTGCACAGCACCGATTCCAAGAGTACTGCCTCCAGAAGTTCCCGCACCCTTTCCGGCTTCTCATACAGCAGGCCGTCCATGTTAAAATATAATAAGAAACTCTCCTTGCGGCGGGCCAGATGCCTTAGCAGAAACTGCTTTCCAATCCCATCCCTTCCGCACAAAAGGATCATAGCAGATTCACCGGAATCTCTCTCCAGGCCGTCCAGAAGCTTTTCCATGCGCTCCAGCTGCTCCTCCCGGATCAGCATCGGATCAAGAGGCTCCCTCCAGTCGAAAATCTGGATCCGATCCTGGATCAGAGGATCCGGATCGGCAATTTCATGAAGATAATTCCGGATTCTCTGGCTTAAGCCTATGGTTCCCTCCAGTCCCCGGCCCCGATTCCGGCCAGATCCCAACAGCAGCTCGAAATTCCCACTTCCAGACAGAAATTCCGCCTTGTCCTCCTCCGAAAGCTCTCCCACCAGCTCGCCCAGGGACAGGCACAGCCCCCGGGTCGGAGAGGAAAGCTCCACATTATCCTGGAGATACCCGTAGATTCTGTCGTATTTCCTGTGGAAGCAGGGGGCCGCCGCCACCAGAAAGGCCAGCTTCTCCAAAGCGTTCAGATCAAAGTAATAACAGATCGAAAAAAAGGGCAGAAAAACCTCTGTCCTCATTTCTTTTCGTTCTATTCCGATTCCAATTCCGGTCAGATCTGCGGCCTCGCCCTCTGGCAGGCTCTCCGAGCGGCGCAGAAGCCCAAAAGCCTGATCGATTTCTTTTTCCGTGATCACCAGGCCCCTCATCGAGAGATTTTCATAATCGCTTCCCCGCTTCTGGCAAAAGGCAGCATACAAAAGCCGATCCAAAAAGCCAAACAACTCTTCCATATGCTCCGCCGACGTGCGGTATCCTGTGTTTCCCATACGCTCTTCTCCACAATCTGGATATTATTCTTTTTTACAGTATAGGCCGCTGTTATAAACATTTCTCTAACCGGAACAGAAAACCCGGGCTGCGTTCAGGTTTCCCCAGCGTCATAGAGCACTGCCTTTAAAAGGAACCTGTCCCCCTCCCGCCCGGCTTCCAGGCTGCCGTGGTAGAACTCCGCCACGTCTTCCATGGCAGACAGCCCGGTGCCATATCCGTCTCTCTTGGTGGAACGCCAGCCGCCCCTGTCCTTTTTCACCTCATGGCAGCAGCTGTTCTCCACGCGCAGCACCAGGGCGTGCTGGATGAGGGCGGCCTGCAGCCGGATCTTTGCTTCCATCCCTTTTCTCTGACATTCCCTGCAGGCCTCCAGGGCATTTTTCAGCGCGTTGCCAAACAGGACGCTTAAGTGGACATTCTTCACCTGAATCCGCTCCGGCAGATCCAGCTTCGCCTCCAGCCGGATCCCTTCTTCCTCTGCCAGCCGCGCATAGTAATTCAGTATCGCGTTCACCGCTCCATTGCTGCAGAACCGGATCTCTTTTCCCCGGCTTTCCCCCAGATATTCCTCCAGGTACTCCCGGATCTTCGGGAGGTTTTCTTCCTTCTGGCTCCAGACACTTAAGAGAGCGAAATGGTGTTCCATGTCGTGGCGCTGCTTGCGGGTCAGCTTCATGGACTCCTGCATATTCTCATACTGCTGTTCATGCAGGCGCAGGGTCTGCCGGTTCCTCTCATTCTCCAGTTCTGCCTTATGCTTCTCCTCCGCAAGCTCCAGAAGCTGGAAAGCGATTCCGTACAGCACCAGCTCTGAAAAGAAGAGAAAGCTTAAAAAAATCATGCTCTGCTCCCCGTCTATCAGGATATCCATAAAAAGGGCTGCCGCGGAAGCCAAGCTAAAGTACACAGCCTGCACGCCCAGAAGCGCCTTCCAGCCTTTTCCTTCCATATTCCAGATTTTCTGCATCCGTTTCCCGAACACAAAATGGCTGAACACCGGAAGCAGACAGCAGGTAAAGCAGCCGATGACCAGAACGTCCATCGGATAATAAGGGAACTGCCCCAGCGTCTTCTCGTAATCCAGCTCCATCCTTCCCAGCACCATATTGCTCAGGCTTAAGATCAGGCAGCCGTAATTCAGCATCAGCAGGAACACGAACAGTTTCTTTTTCAGGTCTGCCAGCGTCACCCGCATAAAAAGCCAGAAGCAGACGGCCAGGCAGGGGATGGAAACCAGGTTCGCTATCAGGTAGGTCTTGTCCTCCGCCGCAAAGTGGCCAAAGAGGGTGCCTGCGGCAAAAAAAACAGTCTCCGCTGCCAGGACCCCCGCCAGCGTCCATTTTACCCTGCGGAAGGGACAGCGGTACTGCCCCTGGAAAAAGTAAAGCGTGATCCAGGCCGGCGGGAAGACCTGGATCAGAAAACCCGCCGCCTGGCAGACGCCTAAGCTTAACAGTGTCATAGACATCCTTCCTCATACAAAACAGCTTTCAGGATAAACGTTCCCGGTTTCTGTTCTATCTCCATACTTCCATGGTAAAGGCCTGCAATCTCTTCTATGGCGGACAGGCCGGTCCCGTACCCATCCCGCCTGCTGGAATGCCAGCCTCCCTCGTCTTTCCAGGTCTTCTGACAGGCGCTGTTTTCCATCCGAAGCACCAGCGCATGCTGGATCACCGCCGCCTGCAGGAATACCCGCGGCACCTCCATCCCTTCCTCCAGACATTTTCCGCAGGCCTCCAGGGCGTTTTTCAGCGCGTTGCCAAACAGGACGCTCAGATGGACATTTTTGATCCACAGCCTTTCCGGCAGGCTTACCTTCGCCCGGAAATCAATCCCCGCTTCTCCAAGCTCACGGGCATAGTAGCTCAAAACCGCGTTTGCCGCCATGTTTTTGCAAAATTTCTCCGCTGCATCCGCGCTCTCCTCCAGGTACTCCTCCAGATATTCCCGGATCCTCGGAAGATTCTCTTCCTTCTGGCTCCAGACGCTTAAGAGGGCGAAATGATGTTCCAAGTCATGGCGCTGTCTTCTGGTCTGCTCGATGGAATCCCTCATGCCCGCGTACTGCTGCTCCTGCAGGCGCAGGCTCTGCCGGCTCCTCTCATTTTCCAGTTCCGCCTCATGCTTCTTTTCCGACAAATCCAGAAGCTGGAAAGCGACGCCGAAGAGGGTGATCTCCGAAAACAGCAGAAACCCTTCCAGAACAAGTCCTGTCAGCGTGTCGAGTACCACGTCTGTCGCAAGCAGGACCGCGCAGGCCAGAATATAATACACGATCTGCACAGCCAGAAGGAGATTCCAGCCCTTATCTTCCATGTTCCAGATTCTTCGTGCCTTTTTCCGAAAAATCACATAATGCTTCTTTTTCAGCCCCGCCCTGGCAAGACGCGCCAGCAGGCAGAAGCAGGCCGCGACGCAGCAGGCAAAGACCAGGTTGGCAGCCAGGTATACCTGTCCAAAGCCTGCATGGTAGAAGCCCATGGAAACCGTGGCAAACAAAAGGGCCTCCGCAGCCAGAACCCCCGCGAATATCCGTCTTACCCTGCGGAAAGAATACCGGTACTGCCCCCGGAAAAAGTAAATCGTGATCCATGCCGGCGGAAGAACCTGGATCAGAAAGCCCAGGGCCTGCATTCCCCAGAGAACCAGATTACTCATAGCTGTCTTTCCTCACATTTTCCAGCGCCCGGAACAGATAATTCTGGTACGCCTCCCGGATCTGTCTTCTCTGCGACCGGTTGATCGACACGCGCTCCCCGTTCTTTAAGAGGAACTGATCCCCGTCCAGCCGCTCGATATACCCCAGACACAGAATGTAGCTTCTGTGCGGACGGATAAACTCCTCCTCCGGCAGCTGCCCGTAAAGCCGTTCCATGGTATCGTACACCTTCAGCTCCTTGCCGCTCATGTGGATCAGCACCTGGCGGCCTTCCGTCTCTATGTAATGGATCTTCGATACGGGAATGGTAAACTGATCCTTTCTGACATGCACCTGGAGCGTCAGCTCTTCCTTTTCCTCCAGACGCCCGCACTGCTCCAGCGCCCGGGCCAGCTCCTCGTAGCGCAGCGGCTTTACCAGGTACCAGGCAGCCCCTACCTCATAGCTCTGGGGGCCGAATTCCCGTCCTGTGGTAAGCAGGATGATCTTCCCCTCCTCGCCTCTCTGCCGCAGCCGGCGCGCAGTCTCAATGCCGTCCAGCTCCTTCATATAGACGTCCAGGAACAGAAGATCAAAGCCCTCGTACTCCTCCCCGGCGAGAAGCTCCTCCCCGGAATGGCTGATCAGCAGTTTCCCAGGGAGCTCCCCATAATATTTTTTCAGATTTTCTTTTAAAAAGGCGATATCTTCCGCCGTATCGTCACAAATTACAAATTTCATCCGCGTCTCTTTCTATCTGTCGCTATCTTCTTTCTCTTTCTTATCTGCCACATTATTTTATCATAAAAGCACAAAAAAAGAACCCTTTTTCAAGGATTCTTTTCTATACAGATATTGCCTGCGTCGGCGTGACAGGATTTGAACCTGCGACCTCTACGTCCCGAACGTAGCGCTCTACCAAGCTGAGCCACACGCCGAT